>JBBRUD010000018.1:0-58259 GCA_038248065.1 Desulfovibrionales bacterium
CACTAGTACAATACGCCGGCCTTTGAGACCACCACGCCGCTTCTGCCCGGCGAGGGCTTCACCGTGGCCGTGGGCTGGCCCAAGGGCATCCTGGCCGAACCCACCCAGACCGAGCGGGCCATGAACGCCGTGTTCGCCAACATGAGCCTCTTTTCTGCCCTGCTGGGTCTGGCGGTCACCCTGGGCTATTATATCCTGGCCTGGTTCATGGTGGGGCGCGATCCTGTCAGGGGGACCATCATCCCGCTGTTCGTCCCGCCTGCGGGTATTGACGCGCCCGGCGCGCGGTATGTGTCGCGCATGGGTTTCGACGACAAGACCCTGTCCGTGGCCGTGGTGCAACTGGCCGTGCGCGGCAGGTTGAAGATGATTCAGGATGACGACGAGTACACGTTGACGCGGATATCCGCTGCGCCCGGAAAGACCCACGCGGACACGTCTCGGAAAGGACCGCAAAGTACGGCATATGCTCCAATGCCTCCCGCGCACGTGGACGCCGACGTGGTGGAGACGGAACTCTTCGCCAAAGCCGATGTCATCGCCCTGAAGCAGGAAAACCGCGCGCAGTTGGCCAAGGCGAAAAAGGCGCTCATGGACTCACTGGCCGGGCGTTTTCAGGGGGAGCTGTTCAAGGCGAATCTGGGCTGGTTCCTGCCCGGCGTCGTCTATCTGCTGCTCACTCTGGCCGGGGTGATCCACGGTGCGCACAATCGTGAGAACATGCTGTTCATGCTCTTTTGGCTGCTCACCTGGAGCATGGGCTGCGTGGTGCTGTTGCAACAGGCGGCCAAACGCTGGCACCGGGCCTTGCATGGTGGCCGGGGCAAGGTGAAGGTCTGGTTGGGAGCCTTGTTCCTCACCGCCTTCTGCCTGCCCTTTCTGGCCGGGGAGGTGACGGGCATGGTGCTTCTGGGCGCGCAGACCGGCTTTCTCACCTTGGGCCTGCTGGCCGCCCAGATAGCGGCGTTGGCGGTCTTTCATTATCTGCTCAAAGCGCCCACCCCGGAGGGGCGCAGGCTCATGGACGCCCTGGAGGGATTCAAACTGTTTCTTGGCGTCTCCGAAGCGGACAGGATGAACCTGCTCAACCCGCCGGAACGCACTCCGCAGTTGTTCGAGACCTACCTGCCCTACGCCATGGCGCTGGGCGTGGAGCAGCAGTGGGGCGAGCAGTTCACCGACGTCCTGGCCGCATCCATGGTTGACGGCCAAAGCTACAGCCCGCTGTGGTATTCAGGCTCATCCTGGTCCACGGACACCCCGTCGGATTTCACCTCTGACCTGGGCAGCGCCTTTTCCGACGCCATGACCAGCTCCACCTCGTCGGCCAGCGGCGGAGGCGGCAGCTCCGGCGGCGGAGGCGGCGGTGGCGGCGGAGGCGGGTGGTAGGAACCGGTGTTACCGGCATATGGGGTACAGACAACTCCGGGGGCGAGTACTGGTGTCCTGCCCCCAGGCGTTCTCAGCCGTTTCGGCGCGCCTGAACCAGGTTGCCCGGCGCAGCCGGTTTCGTGCCGCTCACGCGCTGGTCGCAGCCTGGGATGGAACACTTCGGGCAGGCGTCGTCGTCGCACATGTCCACATTCACCAGCACTTCGACCGAGGAGGAGAATTTCTCCGCGAAAATGCGTTCCACCGCTTCTATCTGCTGGCGGATTTGCGCGAAATCGGTGTCTCTGGGCAGCACCAGGTGCATATCGATGTGCACCCGCCTGCCTCCCTGCCAGGCGCGCAGATTATGGATGGAGATCCAGGAAGGGTCGCGGTTCTCCTCCAGCAGCTTCTCCATTCCATCCATTAGCGCAGCATCGGATTCATCCATCAGGCCTTTGGCCGCCTGCCGGATCAATCCATAGCCGGTGAACAGGATATTGACGGCCACAGCGCAGGCAATGGCTCCGTCCAGCCAGAGCCAGCCGGTGGCCCAGACCACGGCCAGGCCGCCCAGAACGCCCGCAGTGGTGAAGACGTCGGTCAGGATGTGCTTGCCGTCGGCTTCCAGGGTGATGGAACGCGTGCTCTTGCCGGTACGGATCAAATACAGCCCCAGCAGCAGGTTGATGGCCGAAGCGAGCACCGAAACCGAAAGGCCGATGTCCAGCTGTTGCAGGGGGACGGGGGCGAAAATTTTCGGAAAGGCCCCCCAGGTGATGGCCCCGGCTGCGAGAAAAATCAGTACTCCTTCAGTAAGCGCCGAAAAATATTCAATTTTCCCGTGCCCGTACGGGTGGTTGGCATCTGGCGGAGTCTGCGCCAGATGGATGCTCCACAGGGCGAAGGCGCTGGCCACAACGTTGATGATGGATTCCAGCGCGTCCGACAGGAGGGCCGCCGACCCCGTCACCTGGTAGGCAAGCGCCTTGAGGGCCAGAATGCCGATCCCCAGAATCAGGGAGAGGCGCGCCGCCCGTTTTTGCAGCCTGTTGGCATCAATCTGTGTGGTGTCCACTGCGTTCCTTTGCGGGGTTGTGGCTGTGTGGATGCCCGGATTCTTGCGATAGTACCACGTGGCGCGTGAAGTTGTCTTGCACATGGTGCAGAAAGCCTGTCAGCATTGTCTTTGCCGGGAGCTTCGGGCGGGGGAAGCCTTCCAGCAAGCCGTTGACCATGAGTATCGCGGGCAAAGGAACCGCTCTGGTCGGTTGGGCCGCATGCCCGTCAAAGGATGCTGCCGCGCTGGCCAGATCGTAGGATATCGGGACCCGTTTGATAAGATGGTCGGCCAGGAAACTCAGCGCGCAGTTTTCGGGCGGAGAACTCACCAGATATTGCCTGCACAACAGCGGTCGGAACGCATAGATGGAGCACCCGCCGGATTCCAGAAAGGGACAGGGAATCTGCAACTGCCAGTAGCGGCGTTGCGCTTCAATGATCCGGGCGGGGTCGTCAAAGGCATTGGCGTGGCTGTCTATCATCTCCGCCAGCAGTCCTTTGCGTTCCAGCAGAGTGATGATGCTGGCGAAGGCGTTCAGGGTGCGGAGTTTATCTTCCTGTTGCATCAGGCCGAAGATGTGCGCCAGGAGCAAGGCTTCGTGACCGGACACCGCAACCAGATGATGGCAGCAATAGGTGGACCCTTTGACGCAGGCCACAGGTTGCCCGCGTTCCTGCGCCGCGTGAAGCGATTGGCTTAACAGGGCGTTGGAGAGGCTGAACACCTCGGGCAACACATCCACGAATGCCACCAACCCGTCGGGCGGGTTGATGCGGCAGTCCGCTTCCAGGCCGGAATCGAACCTGACGTGCAGATCATACCCGTCTGGAAGGCGATTGAAGCGTATATCCATGAGACTCCCCATGCATGCGGCCCTGCGGCGCGAGGTTCGACGGGGTGCGCGGTGCGGCCTAGAATTCCCTCTTCATCCAAAAGACCCCAACCGCCACACCGAAGCCCCCAATCATGAAAGGGACGGATTGCATCCACAGGGCAAAGCATCCGACGCCCAGGGCGAAGGCTATGATCATCCAGGCAAAGGCGTTGGTGCTCATGAGCGCGCTCCCAGGGGTTTACGGACTTCTATGATTCCTAACTGCGTCAGGGCCTGCACTGTCTCCGCTAACGGCAAGCCGACCACGTTGCTGTACGAGCCGTTGATGGCCGCTACCATGAAGCCGCCCATGCCCTGTATGGCGTAGGCTCCGGCCTTGTCCATGGGTTCCTGGGTGGCCACGTAGGCTGCGATGGCCGCCTCGGTCAGGGGGGCCATGGTTACGGTGGTGGTTACGGCTGCGTCCCAGGCGGTCTCGCCGTCAGTGCCGGTCAGATGGCAGCCGGTCACCACGGTATGGTCGCGCCCGGAGAGCAGGGCCAGCATACGCCGGGCGTCGGCTTCGTCGCGGGGCTTGCCTAAGATGGCCTCGCCAACGGCCACAACCGTGTCGCATCCAAGAATAAAGATTCCAGGGTAGCGGGCCGCTATCTCTTGCGCCTTCATTGCGGCCATGCGCAAGGCGTAGCCGCCGGGAGTCTCTCCCTGGTCAGGAGTCGGTTCTTCAGCCGTGGCTGGGACTATTTCAAATTCGATGCCCGTGGAGCCGAGCAGGTCCTTGCGCCGGGGCGAGCCGGAAGCCAGTATGAGCGTCCTGATGGACCGGAAAGGGCCGGTGGGGTGCATGGTTACGGGGTATCCTTGGTCGTGTGTTTGTTTTGGCTGGGAGTACACAGGGGAAGGGGCTGACGTGCCGTCCCCATTGGATGCTTGGCGGGCGTTTGGCCCGGGAGGGCGTGAGCGCCCGAAATTTTTTTGGTCTGTGGCGGCGGTCTGCGGCGGTTCCGGCGGTCCTCGTCCGATGCGATTCCTCGGGCCAAAGCGCCCTGCGGCGCATCGGCCTGCGGTCCGGCGGAACCGCCGCAGACCGCTTGTGGAACTGGCATCGGGCAATGATTTTTTTCCCCCGACCGGACTCTCTGTTTGGAACACTACGAACGCTACGGGGCTATACCACCCCCATTGCGGGGGTCCGGGGGGGCGCTTGCCCCCCCGGCCGCCGGAGGCACATCTTCATTTCTTCCTACGCCAGCAAAGCCGCTTTGAGTGCTTCATCCAGTGTCGGATGCGGGAAGATGGTGGCTGCCGCGTGTTTTTTGGTCCAGCCTTCTTGGACGATAACCGTGGCCAGGGTGGCCATGGAGGCCACGCCGTGTCCCACTGCGGTCACTCCAACGAGTTTGCCTTCGCTCCACACGCATTTGACAAACCCGCCCGTGGCTGCGTGGGCATGGGAGATGGGGTTGGTCACCAGTTGGGCGCGGGTGGTTTCAATTTCCATGCCCTGGGCTTTGGCTTCGGCTTCCATGAGACCCACCCGCAGGGTTTCGGGCGCGCCGTAAATACAGCCGGGGATGGGGCCGGGTTTGTAGGGGCCGGTCTTTTCGCCCAGGAAATGCTGCACGGCGTATTCGGCCTGATGACTGGCGGCATGAGCAAGCAGGGTGCGACCGTTGACGTCGCCCACGGCGTAGATGGTGGGCGAGGCCATGAGGTGCTTGTCCGTGGCGATCCAGCCGGGGCCGGAAAGGGTGGCGCCCAGCATCTCCAGCATCAGGTTGAGGGAGTTGGGGTGGCGGCCCACGGCCAGCAGGGCCTTGTCGGCGGTGAACTCACGACCGTCTTCGAGGCTCAGGCGGGCTTTCCCGTCCAGGCTTTCCAGGTGGCCGATCTTGACGCCGGTGTGGATGGTCCAGCCCTGGCGTTTGAACATCTGGGCAAGGGCTTTGCTGACTTCCTCGTCCTCGGCTGGGGCGATGCGGTCCGCCACTTCCAGCAGGGTGATGGCGGAGCCCAGGCGGGAGAAGAACTGGGCCAGTTCCAGCCCGATGGCTCCCGCGCCGATGACCAGCAGCTCTTTGGGCACCTCGCGCAGGGAGAGCATGTCGCCGGAGTTGAGCACGCAGTTGTGGTCGGCCTTGAGTCCCGGATGGGAGGCCGGGCGGCTTCCCGTGGCCAGGATGCAGCGCTGGTGGGGGATGATGACGGGGTTGCCGTCCACCTGCACCACGGATTTGAGCGCGCCGATCATCTTGAGTTCACCCTTGATGAAGGTGACTCCAAGGCGTTGCAGTTCGGCGGCCATGGCCTTGCGCGTGCCTTCCAGATGACGTTTTTTGCGGTCCACCAGGGCGGGCAGGTCCAGTTGGATGTCACCGGAGGCGGTTTTCATCTTGGCGTGGCCTTCGAGTTCCGCCTTGGCGGAGACGGCGGCCAGATAGAACTTGGTGGGGATGCATCCCCAGTTCAAGCAGGTGCCGCCCAGATATTCTTTTTCCACCAGGGTGGTGGTCACGCCCGCTTTGGCGGCCGCAAGGGCCGCGTCGTAACCAGCCGGGCCGCCTCCAACGATAAGGATGTCTGCTGTCATGGTGTCCGCTTGGGTGAAATGTGCCGGGTTGTTCAAAAAATGAATTCTAATGATAGAAGGGAGGGCGCGCTTTAGGCAAGTGAAATCGTGAGGTTTTGCCTGAAGGCGACGGTGGGGTGTATGCTGATCAACCATGGCCTGGCCGTCCGCCATGAAGACTGCACCCTCGCTGAAGCCAAAGGCCGCCGCCCGCGCAATGTTGCGGGCGGCGGCCTGTGAAGGGGCGAGGTTGCCTTGCGCTTACAGGTCTTCGGTGATGTGCATGTTGCGCGCGGCTGCGGTTTCGTCCAGCCGGGAGACGGGCAGGGTAACCGGCGCGGCCTGTACGGCTGCCGGGTCGGTTTCGGCCAGGGTGAGTATGCCCCGCAGGTCATCCACGAAGGTATCCAGGGTCTCCTTGGATTCGGTTTCCGTGGGCTCGAACATCAGGCATTCCTTCACGATGAGGGGGAAGTAGATGGTCGGCGCATGGTAGCCTTTATCCAGCAGGGCCTTGGCAATGTCGAGGGCGCGCACGCCGTTGTGGGATTGCTTTTCTGCCGAGGCCACGAACTCGTGCATGCAGATGCGGTCGTAGGGCACCTCCAGCAGGTCGTCCAGGCGCTTGCGCAGGTAGTTGGCGGAAAGCACGGCGTTTTCGCTGACACGCAGCAGGCCTTCTCCGCCCAGGCGCAGCATGTAGGCGTAGGCTTTGAGCACCACCCCGAAGTTGCCGTAGAACGGAGCCACGTAGCCGATGGACTTGGGATAATCGTAGCGCAGGTGGTAGCGGCCCGAAGGGTCTTTCACCACGCGCGACACGGGCAGGTAGGGGGCCAGTTTCTCGCTGACGCCCACCGGCCCGGCACCGGGACCGCCGCCGCCGTGGGGGGTGGCGAAGGTTTTGTGCAGGTTCAGGTGCACCACGTCGAAACCGGCGTCGCCCACGCGCATCTTACCCAGAATGGCGTTCAAGTTCGCGCCGTCGTAGTAGAGCAGGGCGTCCACGGAGCGCAGCATCTCCACGATCTTGGGCAGGTTCTTCTCGAAAAGCCCCAGGGTGTTGGGGCAGGTCATCATCATGCCCGCCACCTGGTCGTCGAGGACTTCAGCCAGGGCGTCGGGATCGACGATGCCATCCTTGGAGGCCACGGAGACCACCTCGTACCCGGCGATGGCGGCTGAGGCGGGGTTGGTGCCGTGGGCCGAATCCGGGCAGATGATCTTGGTTTTCTTGTTGCCCTTGTCGGCGTGGTAGGCGGCCATGATGAGCACGCCGGTCAACTCGCCGTGGGCTCCGGCCATGGGATGCAGCGTGAAGTCGTGCATGCCGGTGATTTCGCGCAGCCAGCATTCGCATTCGTACATAACCTCAAGAGCGCCCTGGGTCAGCTCGTCGCCGCGCGGCAGCTGGGGGATCAGGGGGTGGATGCCCGCGAAGCCCGGCAGTGCGGCCACGTCTTCGCAGAACTTGGGGTTGTACTTCATGGTGCAGGAGCCGAGCGGATAGAAGTTGGAATCCACGCCGTAGTTCTTGCGCGACAGAAGGGTGAAGTGGCGCACCACGTCAAGCTCGGATAGCGAGGGCAGGGCCGGTCCGGCTTCGCGCAGCAGGCTCTGGGGCAGAAGCTCGGCCAGGTCCTTGTCGGGGAGGCTCGGCCAGACGCCTTCGCGGCCGGGGACGGATTTGGTGAAGACCGTGCTCATAAGGTGTCCTCCAGCCAGGCGGCCAGGATGTCGATGTCGCGCCGGGACTGCTTTTCAGTGCAGCACACCAGCAGGGCGTTATCCATGCCCGCGAAGTAGCGGCCAAGGGGGAAGCCGGGGATGAAGCCCTTGCCGATCATGGTCAGGCACACTTCCTCGGCGGATTTGGGCAGGGTCAGGACGAACTCGTTGCCCCAGGGGCCGGCGTTGTAGATGCTGACGCCGGGGATGGCGGCCAGCTTGGCGGCGGCCAGCCGGGCGTTCTCCATGGAGGCGCGGGCGGTGCGCTTCAAGCCTTCGTCGCCCACCAGGCACATATAGATGAGCGAGCGAAGCGCGCACAGGGCCTGGTTGGAGCAGATGTTGGAAGTGGCCTTCTGGCGGCGGATGTGCTGCTCGCGGGCTTGCAGGGTGAGCACGTAGCCGGTGCGGCCCTGGCTATCCTGAGTGCGGCCCACGATGCGACCGGGCAACTGGCGCACCATCTGCTTGGTGCAGGTCATGATGCCCAGATACGGGCCGCCGAAGGAGAGCGGCAGCCCCAGGCTCTGGCCATCGGCCACGGCGATGTCCGCGCCCATCTTGCCGGGGGTTTTCAGCACGCTCTGGAGCACCGGGTAGGTGCTGACGATGCTGACGGCCCCTTTGTCCTTGGCTGTCGCAAAGAGCGCAGTTGCGTCTTCCACGCAGCCGAAGAAGTTGGGGTTGGCCACCACCACGCAGGCGGTTTTGGCGTCGATGGCCTGGGCCATGGCCGCGAAATCCGTCGCGCCCTGGGTGTGGGGGATGGTCACCAGCTCCAGATTGAGGTTCTTGGTGTAGGTGCCCATCAGGATGCGGTATATGGGGTTGACCGTCTCGGAGATGACCACCTTGTGGCGCTTGGTCTGGCGCACGGCCATCATGACCGCCTCGTAGATGGCGGTGCCGCCGTCGTACACCGAGGCGTTGGAGCATTCCATATCCATCAGCCGGGCCACGGCGGTCTGGTATTCGAAGATGGCCTGAAGCGTGCCTTGAGAGGCCTCGGGCTGATAGGGCGTGTAGGCGGTGTAGAATTCGCTGCGGCTGATGAGGGCGTTCACTGCCGAGGGGACGTAGTGGTCGTAGAAACCGCCGCCCAGGAAGCTGACCAGGTCCGTGCGGTTGCGCAGGGCCAGATCCTCCAGGCGTCTGCGGGTTTCCATTTCCGGCAGGCCTTTGGGCAGGTCGAAACTCTTGGGGCGCAGCGCGGCGGGAATCTCGGCGAACAGCGCATCCATGGAGCTGACGCCGATGGTGTCGAGCATGGCCCGCACTTCGTCCGGGGTGTGGGGAACGTAGGGCATGGGTGCTCCGTGCTTAGTGGGCCGCGCTGGCGGTCATGGCATAGGCTTCGGCGTCGAGCAGCCCTTCGGGGCCTGCGGTGATGCGCACCTTGATCAGCCAGCCTTCTCCGAAGGCGTCCTGATTCACCAGTTCGGGGTTGGCTTCCAGGGCCGTGTTCACTTCGATGACTTCGCCGGTGACCGGGGAGTACAACTCGCTGGCGGCCTTGACGGACTCGATGGAGCCCATCTCGGCACCCTGGGTGATCTGCGCGCCCACGGCGGGAAGCTCCACATAGGTGATGTCGCCCAACTGCTCCTGGGCGAAGCTGGTGATGCCCACCAGGGCGGTGTCGCCATCGATTTTGGCCCACTCGTGGGAAGGGGTATACAAAAGATCGCTCGGGTACATGGAGAGCTCCTTTCGGGAAATTTTCGCTGGTAACTGAAACGCGGGAACTCTACATTTCCGTAGCCCGGCAGGCAAGGCTTACTTGCCGTCACACTTGCGAACACGCGGCGTTGCGGGTATCCGTACCTCCTTTGCCCACTTCGGAGGTTGCCCCCAATGCTCGATCAACCGGACGCCGCAGCCGCGACGGCCAGAACCGCCCTGCCAGACTATACCAAAGGCCCGCGCCAGCGTCTGGCCGTCGAGGCCCTGGGCCGCACCTGGCAGCTGGACCGCACCGGCGACATGGAAACCATCTGGGAGAACATGAGCCGCGAAGAGTTCGGCGAGGACGAGCTCATGCCCTATTGGGCCGAGCTGTGGCCCGCCAGCCTCATGCTGCTGCAATGGCTTGGTAGGAACGAAGCGCGCATCGCGGACAAGACCTGCCTGGATATCGGTTGTGGACTGGGGCTCACCGCCATCGCCGCAAGCGCCATGGGCGCGCGGGTGGTGGGCATGGACCACCAGTGGCCGGCCGTCTATTTCAGCCGGGAGAACGCAGAGCTCAACCTCACGCCCCAGTTTCAGACTGCCCTGTCCAAGCCAACAATCCGGCCCCAAAGCGCCCAGCCCCAGCGGGCTTCCGCCGTGGGGACCACGCCTCTGTGGACGCAGATGGACTGGTGCGCCCCGGCCTTCAAGCCTGCGTGCTTCGATTTCATGTGGGGCGGCGACATCGTGTACGAAACCCGCTTCTACCATCCCCTGACCGCCCTGTTCCGGGAGTGCCTGGCCCCTGGCGGGGCCATCTGGCTGGCCGAGCCTCACCGTAGCGTCTCCCGCCCGGTTTGGGAGCGGCTGGCCGCTGACGGGTTTTCCGTGCGCAAGCTTTTGACCGAGCCCGTGCCCGTGGAGGGCTACCACGTCACCGTGAACCTCTGGGAGATGACTCTTCCCGGTCAAGGAGCCTGATATGGGTAAGACCATCCGTTTCGGCGTGTCCCTCAACTCGGACCTGCTGGAAAAATTCGACCAGCTGTGCGAGGAAAAGAGCTACCCCAACCGCTCCGAGGCCATCCGCGACCTGCTGCGGGCCACCCTGGTGGAGAAGCAGTGGGAAAGCTCCGACCGCGAGACCGCCGCCGTGCTCAGCCTGGTGTACGACCACCACGTCTCGGACCTGGCCCAGCGGCTGGTGGAGATCCAGCATGAGGAGCACGACGCGATCCTGACCAGCGTCCACGTGCACCTGGACCACCACAACTGCCTGGAAGTGCTCATCTTGAAAGGCCCCGGCGACGCCATCCAGCGCCTGTCGCAGAAATTGATTTCCACGAAAGGCGTGAAGCACGGGAAATTGACCTTGACCACCACGGGGCAGGGGTTGGTGTAGCCTGTCATGAAAGACGTCCAATCCTCCCCCTCCGACGTGTCCATTGCCATCGACCGCGTGGGCATCAAATCGCTGCGCCTGCCGTTGACGGTCAAGGACCGCCACCGGGGCGAGCAGCACACCGTGGCCGACGTCGATCTGGCCGTGGACCTGCCCGCGCGCTTCAAGGGCACGCACATGAGCCGTTTCGTGGAGGCTCTGGAGAGCTGGAACGGCGCGCTGGACTACCACGGCTTCAAGGAGTTGGTGGCCGGGGTGCGCGACCGGCTTGAGGCCCGCAACGCCCATGTCACGGCCAGATTTCCCTATTTCGTGCGCCAGAAATCCCCGGCCAGCGGAGCCGAGGCCTGGATGGACTACGCCTGCAGCGTGGAGGGCGAACTCATCGGCGAGAAGTTCCGCATCACGCTTGGGGTGGAGGTGCCGGTGATGACCGTGTGCCCGTGTTCGCTGGCCATCAGCGACCAGGGTGCCCACAGCCAGCGCACCACCGTGCGGGTGCGTTGCCGTTTTAAGGGATTCTTGTGGCTGGAGGAACTCATCGCCATGGCCGGGTCGTCAGGCTCGTCCCCGGTGTACGCGCTGCTCAAACGAGAAGACGAAAAGCACGTCACCGAAGAGGCCTTCGCCAACCCCTGCTTCGTGGAGGACGTGGCCCGCAATCTGGCCCAGATGCTGGAAGCCCACCCCGGCGTCATCTGGTATTCCCTGGAGGCCGAAAGCCATGAATCCATCCACAACCATTCCGCCTTCGCGGGCATCGAGCGCAGCAAGATTTAGCGTATCCGCATATTCCCCATCATCCTGAACAGGGCGTCCTTGTTGTCTTCGAAGGTTTTGCGGGCCTTCTCTTCGGTGTCGCCCAGGGTGAAGGCCATCACCTGCACCAGTTTGCCCTTGGCGGGCACGAACAGGTGGTTGACGAACTGTATGCGCACGGCCTGGCCGCTCTGTATGCGTCGGCTGTACAGGGTGTCGAAGGCGAAGGAATCCCCGGCTTTTCCCTCTCCGCATTCAGGATGAATCCCTTTCAATTTTTCCTCAATATACAGCTTGATGTTTTCGCAGGCCACGAAGGTGTTCTGGGTGAGGAGAATCTCCGGCCGGGGCGGGCTGACGCAGACCACCAGGCGGCAATCCGGGGATTTCACCACCTCCACCGACAGCAGGCAGTCCGGGGATTGCTGTTCGGCCACGGTCCAGCCGGTCAAGGGGGATATGCGGATGCCGTATTTGGCGTTCTCATAGTACGTGGGTTTGGGCGGCTCCTGGGTGCAGCCGAGGGTCAGGGCCGCCAGGCAGAGGAGGAGAAACGCGAAGAGCTTTGGCATGCGGTACTGGTAGCCTGCCGCGAGGCATCCGGCAACACCGGGGACAGGGCTGCCCCAGAGAGGTCTGGCGCGCATTGGGAGCCGGTGGTTCTTGCATTTTGTTTCAATATCGGTATGGAATAATACGGTATCCTCCAAGATAAGAGGGTCGGCCATGAAACCACTGTCTCCCCCAAACTCTCCGGCATTGGGCCAACGCGCTTCGCCGGAAGAACTTCTGCGGCAGTCCCAACTGGTGCTCGAACATCCGTGCTCCGCTGTTTTCGGCAATATTCCCCTGCCCATGCTGGTGGTCAACAACACCCGCCAGATAGTTTACGCCAACGCGCGGATGCTGGACTCGCTGAAACAGGAAAGCCTCGACGGCCTGCTGGGCCAGCGGCCGGGTGAGCTGCTCCACTGCCTGTTCTCCGTTGAGCATGCGGATGGCTGCGGCGTTTCGGAGTATTGCCGGGGCTGCGGTGCGCTGCGGGCCATGTGCACCGGTCTGGCCGGTCAGGCCAGCCGGGCCTTGACCAGCGTGCTTAGCCGTGGAGAGGGCCTGAACACCAAGGACCTCATGATTGATTGCTCGCACCTAGGCATTGGGGATGAACATTTCGCGCTGCTCTTCATTGAGGATGTCACCTGGCGCAGGGAGGAGCGCGACATGGAGAGGATGTTCTTCCATGACATGCTCAACCTGGCTGGGGGCATCAAGGGGCTCATCGACATTGTGGCTGTGGACGTCCAGCCGAACTTGCGCAATGAGGCCAAGCTCATGCGGGAGGGATATCAACTGCTGCTCGACGAGCTGGCGCTTCAGGCCGAACTGAAGGCCGCCTGCAACGGTGAGTTGCAGCCGGAAGTCATCCGGGTGCCCGTGCTGGAGCTGTTGCGCAATGTGGCCGGTCTGTACCAGGTTCATCCTTCGGGTCGGGGCAAGCAGTTGCGTGTTGCGTCCGGCACGCTTCCCGAGACCATCCGAACCGATCCCCGAATTTTCACCAGGGTGCTGGGCAATCTGGTGAAAAACGCCCTGGAGGCCGCCCCGGACGGATCGGAAGTGGTGCTGGGCTGCCGCAGCGACGAAGGCGGAACCTGGTTTTATGTTGAGAACGAAGGTGCGGTGTCGCAACGCGTCAGGGACGCCCTGTTCACGCCGGACATGGAATCGAGCGAGAGCGGCGGACGCGGGCTGGGCTTGCGTTCGGTGAAACTGTTCGTGGAGAAGTATCTTGGTGGCCGCGTGGCTTTTGACGGACGCAATGACGGCAGAGTGGAATTTTCAGTCTGGCTGCCCAAAGCGCCGGATGAGAGCCACCTACCGCTTGACTCTCAGGGGTTTGAGGATAGCCTGGGTGTGTAAGTCTTGGATCATGGAGAACATTGGTGATTGACCGTGTCGATCTGAACATGTCCAATCTGGGGGCTTTGGCCTACAGCAGGAACGCTCCCGTCACCGGGGCGGGTACGCTGGAGGCCGGGCTCGATTTGCCTCAAACTCTTCCCGCTACCGGGGACAGGGCGTCCATTGGCGTCGTAGTGGAAAAGACCCTCGCCTACAGCCAAGCGCCGCTGGAAATCCCCGCCGAGCCCTATGCTGCCGATATCAATGCCCGGCTCACCGCCGTCACGGCCACGGTGGGCGGCCATCCCGGAGAGGGCAACGCCCCCGGTCCATTGCCGCACTACGAAAACCCCTTCCCGGCCAATGCCCAGGAGGTGAAAACAGTAGAGCAATCCACTGGAGCAGTGCTGAGCATGTGGGCCTGAGCCCTTCCGTGTTCCCCATTGTCTCAAAGCCTCTTGACTTCGTGTCATCTTCTTGACAGTCTGGCCTCCACATGGCCCTTGTGGAGGCGCAATGGATTTGAATATCGCGGGCATCATCGGGAAAAGCCCGGTACTGGGTGATGTATTCACCATGTTGGGCAAAGTGGCGCCAACGGATTCCAACGTGCTGGTCACCGGCGAATCGGGCACGGGCAAAGAGTTGCTGGTGCGCGCCCTGCATTTGAACAGCCGCCGCGCCGTCAAGCCCTTCGTGCCTGTGAACTGCGGGGCAATCCCTCGCGAGCTTCTGGAGTCTGAGCTGTTCGGCCATGAAAAAGGGGCCTTTACCCATGCCATCCGCAGCCGGGCCGGTCGTTTCGAGTTGGCTGATACCGGCACTATCTTTCTTGACGAAATCGGGGAGATGGATCTCTCGCTCCAGGTGAAAATTCTGCGCGTTCTCCAGGAAAAGGAGTTCGAGCGGGTGGGCGGCACGCGCACGTTGAAGGTGGATGTGCGCATAGTCGCCGCCACCAACCGCAACCTGGATGACGAGGTGGCTGCCGGGCGCTTCCGGGAAGATCTCTTCTACCGCCTCAACGTCATCCCCCTGCATCTGCCGCCGCTGCGCGAACGCGGGGAAGACATCATGCTCCTGACGGAATTTTTTCTTGAGCGTTTCTGCAAACTCAAGGAGCGCAAGAAACTCGTCATCTCGCCGGAAACACGGGACATGTTTCTGCGCTATTGCTGGCCGGGCAATGTGCGGGAACTCGAAAATCTCATGGAGCGCCTCTCCATACTCTGCGATGGCGATGGGGTGCGCCCTGAGGACTTGCCCAAAAAGATTTTGGACTACGTGGGGTGTTCCCTCCCGGTGGCCCAACCCATGGCGGCGGCCCCGGCCGGGTTCGTGTGGCCCAAGGTGGCTGACCTTGATGCCCACGGCATGGGGCTCAAAGAGTTTCTCGACGAGATAGAGGTACGCCTTCTCACCGAGGCCCTGTCCAAGGCCGACGGCGTGAAAAACCAGGCTGCGGAAATCCTGGGAATCAAGCGCACGACGCTTATCGAAAAACTCAAGAAAAAGAACATGCTCTCGGCCTAGGATTGGTACATCAGCGTTAGCACGTTCCTTGCAACCCAACACGCGTGAAGGCGTGTCCCATGGCCAAGACCACTTGGCTTCTTTGCCTGTGCATCCTCCTGTCAACCCTGCAAAACGCCAGGGCGCAGACCTATTCCCTCAAAGCCGAGCCCTCTGCCGATGCCCTGACCATCACTTTTCCGAAAAAAGCCCCACAGCCCCAGGTGTTGCGCACCGGCCCCAAGCAGGTGGAACTGCTCTTCCCGGCAGGCACCACCCTTGCCCCCGTGCCAGCGGCCTTTGGTAAAGGGCGGCACATCATGGGGGTGGGCGTTGCCGATAACGTGCTGGTGGTCCAGGTGGCCGAGGATGCTTTCGGGTTCATAGCCTCGCCCAAGGGCGACAAGGCCCTGAGCCTTCAGGTATACTACGATCCGGCTGGAACACGGTGGCAGCCTTCTGGCCCCCAAAGTGATGCACCCAAGAGCGGGGAAGCCCCTGCTGCGTCAGCTCCGGCCGCACAAGCTCAGACTCCGCCAGCTTCTGCCGGGACGGCCCAGACTCCGCCAGATCAGGCAGGAGCCACGCCGACAGCTTCCCGAAGTGCTGTCCGGGCAAGTATCGCTCCCGGTGCTACGGCTTCCCCCGCGTCCGCACCCGTGCCGGGGGCGTCCCAATCCGCTGTTGCCACCGGAAGCATCGAACCAGCCAAGCCTGCCTCGTCCGCCCGGAAAGGGGCTCTCCAACCTGTTGCGCCGGTTACTCCGGCACCTTCCGCTGCGCCGGTTGCGCCTATTACGCCGGTTACACCTTCTGCGCCGGTGGTTTCGGTTCAGTCGCCCTCGTCCGTCAAATCCGGGTTGCTCCAACCCGTTGCGCCGGTGACTCCGGCACCTTCCGCCGCGCCTGTTGCGCCCATTGCACCGGTTGCACCTGCCGCGCCTGTGGCTTCGGTGCAACCCGTTGCGTCGGTGAGTCCGGCCACGCCCGCCGCCTCCGTCCCGCCGGTTGTTGCCCCCTCTGCAGTTCCTGCGCCGCCCGCTCCGGCCAAGCCTGTGGCGGCTGTCCAGCCCTCGGGCGCGTCTCCCGGCGGCGCACCGCAGTCTCCGGTTCAAGGCTCGCCAAAAGCGTCGAGCAGCGTACGGGCGAGTCTGGGCGCACCACCCGCCGCCAGCCCGATCGCCGGTCAGCCCGCTGTTGCGGACCAGGCCGGGACCTCGCCGCCCCAGCCAGGAGCAACCTCGACCGTCGCTCCCGGGCAGCCCGCGCCTGCAACAGCCCCGCCCGGTTCCGGCCAACCCGCTGCGGGCAAGAAGGTTGCGGGCAAAATCGTTGCCGCTGCCAAAAATGCTGGCAAAACGCCTCCTCCTCCACAGCCCGTGGCTGAACAACCCGCGTCCGCCGCCTCTGGTCCGGCCCCAACGGACTCCGGCGGACCTGTCCCCGCTCCGACCGTGACAGAGGCCCCGAACAAGCCGTCCAAAGGGGCGAGCGAAGTGCGTGGGTCCATCTTTGAACCCATTACCGAGGCCCAAAAGAACCAGGCAGCCAAGCCCGGTGAGCTTTCCGCCCCGGCAACCCCTGTCGCTCCGGTAACTCCGACCCCCCCGGCGGGCAAGGCCGTGGGCGGTGCCATAACGCCTCCTTCCGCCAGCCAGCCCGCAGGCCAGCCGGAGCCGGTGAAGGCAGAAACGGCCGGACAGCCCGGAACCCCCGAGGGGACCCCGGCCGCTGCCGCGCCTGAAGAAGCGAAACCGCCCACCATGGTTGGCGATGACAGCCTGGAGGATACCGCTCAGCTCATCAACGCGCAGCGCAACCAGGAGAACGGCAAGTACGACAAGGCCATTCCCGTCTACGACGTCCTGCTGGCAAAACCCACCGTCAGCCCGGCCATGCGCGAGGAAATACTCTACAACAAGGCTGAAGCCCTGTTCGACATGCACCGTGACGCCTTGCCGGAACACTTCTCCGAGGTGAACGACAACCTGCAACGGGCGCTCAATTTCAATACCAAATCCATGCGGATTCCCAGGGCGCTCATCTATCTGGGATACCTCAACCTGCGCATGGGCAACCTTCCCGAAGCCAAGGCCTACTTCAACCTTCTCAAGAACAAGTATCCCATGGATGAAAGCGTGCCTCTGGTAGACATCTACTGGGGCCAGTATTTCATGGAGCAGGCCAAGGAGCACGACCCTAAGGGCAACTACGGCAAGGCGGCAGAGGCGTTCAAGAGCGTTCTGCAAAACAACCCCGAGAGCAAGTGGGCCAAAGAAGCCTCCCTGGGGCTGGCCAAGAGCCTGCTGGAACTCAAACAGTATGTCGAGGCGGGCAAGATCATCGAGTATATCGATAAACGCTGGCCCAGATACTATGTGGATAATCCCAGTATGCGGCGCATCTCCGGCGACATTGCCTTCAAACTGGGGGATTTCCAGCGCGCCAAAGACGAATATCTGTGGTTCTACAACCTGTTGCCCAACGACCAGAGCGCGGACATGGTGCTTTCGCGCCTGGGCGACGTGAACGCCCGTCTGGGGAAGATGGATGCGGCCCGCGAATACTACGACATGACCATCCGGCTCCATCCCGGCACCGACGGCGCACTCATTTCCATGATGCGCCTGGCGGAGCAGGGCGTCTTCGATACTCCGACCATGCAGGAGATGACCAAGGCTTTCGCATCCCCCAAGGACGTGAAGCCCGATCAGATCTACCAGTACATCGTCAAGGATTTCCCCAACAGCCCCATGGCTCCGTTGGCGCAGCTCAAACTGGCCATGTGGCAGCTCTACAAGAAGGATTACCTGGACAGTCTGGAATCCATCGGCACCCTCATGAGCAAATATCCCGGCAACGAGGTGGAAAAGCAGGCCATTGAAGTGGCAGGCCAGGCCTTTGCCAAACTCATGCCCGGGCTGATGGCGGATATGAACTACAAGCGCATCTACGAGTTGTGGCGCAAGTATCCCTACTTGGCCGCCAACCCGGATTTGCTGCCCCATAAGGAACGCCTGGGCGTGGCCCTGGCCCTCTATTATGCGGGCTTCCCCCGCGACGCCCTGGCCATGGCCGAGCCCTACCTCGCCCAAGGACCCAACGACAACTCCCAGAAGGCTCTGGCCCTGTGCCTGACCATCTACCGGGAGAATCAGGACTGGCAGGCCATTCTCTCCACCCTCAAGCAGGTGGGGGATTGGAAATTGGCGGAGAACCCCCGCCGTACACTGGAGTTCGCCCAGGCCATGGCTCTGGAACATACCGGGGACTTTGCCAAAAGCCGCCTGCTCTGGGCCAGGCTGATGAACGATCCCCAACTGGAACCGGCCAAGAAAGGCTATGCCATGTACTATCAGGCCCGCACGGCCATGGAACGCCAGGACTATGAAAAAGCCCTGGCCTGGGCCATGGACGCGCGCACGCTCTTCGAGGAAGCCGCCAAGGATACGGGCAAAGTGCAGGACGCCACCATGCTCATCATCGAGGCTAACCAGAAGCTGGGACGTTTTCCACAGGCCCTGCAATGGTGTGACGTGTATGCCAAGGGGATAACCGAAGGCAGCCCGGAGTGGGCAGCCAACCGCTTCCGCATGGCCACTATCCAACGGCAAGGCGGAAATTTCGACGCTTGGCGCTCCATCATGGAGAACCTCCGTGACACCTCGGGCGATTCGCTCTACGGTAAGATGGCTGCTACTGATTTGACCGCCTGGGCCCTTGAAGAACGGGCCGGAAAGCTCACCAGTACCAAATAGCGCCTATAATCTCGCGGGCCTGTGTAATGCATCGCACTGCGATGCCGCCGCCGCAGCACGCAGGAGGAAGCCATGAACCGCAATCCCGTTGTTGCCGGACAGTTTTATCCCGGCTCAGGACCGATGCTGGAGCGGGAGGTCCGGGGCTATCTGGCCGCCGCCCCGCCCCGGCAGGCCCGGCACACCATTCTGGCCATGGTCCCACACGCGGGCTACGTCTATTCCGGCCCGGTGGCCGGTCTCACCCTTGGCCAGGCCAACCTGGCCGGGACCGTGCTCCTGCTTGGCCCCAACCACACCGGGCGCGGGGCGGCCCTTGCGGTGTGGCCCACCGGGCGGTGGCTCACGCCCCTGTGCGCCCTGGATGTGGACGAACCTCTGGCCAAGGCCCTGCTGGCCACCAATGCCGGGTTGGCCGAAAGTCCGGCCGCCCACGACCAGGAGCACTCTTTGGAAGTGCTGGTTCCTTTTCTGTGCGCCCTCAATCCGCATTGCACCGCAGTCCCCGTGACGGTCTCCGAGGCACGTCCGGCCCAATTGGCAACGGCGGCCAGGGCCATTGCCGCCGTGCTCAAAACCTGGACCGAACCTGTCTCCATCCTGGTCAGTTCGGATATGAGCCACTACGTCTCCCAGGAGCAGGCCAAGCGGCTGGACGCCATGGCCCTTGAGGCCATACTCCGGCTGGACCCTGCGGGGCTGTACTCCACGGTGCGCCAGGCCAATATCAGCATGTGCGGTGTTCTGCCCATGACCTTGGGACTCATGATCGCTCTTGAGTTGGGTGCTACCCAGGCGGATCTGGCCGCCTATTCCACTTCGGGGGAGGCATCGGGTGATTATGACCGGGTGGTGGGGTATGCCGGTGTGTTGGTCAGCTAGGTTCAGGCGACGCGCAGGCGTAACGTGTATCGCGTAAGCTTGCGCGCATGAGTTCTGGCGTAAAAAACACGGTGGGCTGGTGCATTCTTGCTGCAGTGCTGGCCGGGGCGATGCTGTGGTGGGGCGGGCATGCCGATGCTGCGCTCTGGCAGGTGAAGGCCTGGGCCGACGCCTGCCGGGAATACGTCCAGGCTGCGCCGTTGCTGGCCTGGCTGGCCATGGTGGCCGTATGTGCGGTGCTCATCAACTGCCCGGTGCCTCTGGCGGCCCTCATCAAACTTATGGCGGGCTATCTCTTCGGAACCTTCTGGGGGGCGGGCATGAACATCAGCACCTCGGTGCTGGGCGGCGGCCTGGGTTTTCTGGCCGCCCGCCATCTGTTCTATCATGCCCTCTATTCCCGGTTCAGCCACCAACTGGCCGGAGCCAACCTGGAAATCGCCCGCAACGGCTTCTGGTATGTGCTCTCCTGCCGATTTTTCCTGCCTGCGCCCTTCTATCTGGTGAATGCGTTGGCCGGGCTTTCCAACCTCAGGCTGCGCAAGTTCCTGCTGGCCACCGGGCTGGGGGTCATCCCGAGTTCCTTCATTTACGCCATCACCGGCAACACGCTGGAATCCGTGCGTTCAATGTCCGACATCGTTACGCTGCCCATGGTGCTGATCTTGGCGGCGCTTGGTGCCCTGGCCATCATTCCCGCCCTGGTCCGGCGCCGACGCTTCAACCGGCTGCAGAAGGCGCGGCAACCGGAGTAGGTCGCCCAGCGCCTGAGACCGGGGAAAATTAGCGTTGCGCTTGTCGTTGTCCTGTATTACTGTCTCCTCATATGCTCCGGGCGGAGGAATATGTATGAATATATTTTTTGGTCGCGCTCCTCAGCGGCACATGCATACAGGCGCTATGGTCTGTGCCGTTTTTGCTATGGGAATGTTTCTGTGCGCCTGTTCCGCAACCGGTCGGGGTGCTGGGGGCTCTTCCACCTCCCAGGCTAGTAAATCCATAGATCCTGCCGGGTTCAGCCAGTCCATTCAGGACGCGCGCTGGAGCATCTCTGCTGTTGACTACGAGTATTCGGGCGACGGCTTCAACTATTCCAGCACTAAGCTCAAACCCGTACTGCTGGTATTCAAGAACAAAGGGCCGGGCCAACCCCAAGTCCTCCTGGAGGACGTGCGCGGGCAGGGAGTGGATTCCGATTTTCTGGTCTATTCAACTGACGAGGCGATACGCCTAGCCGCGAATTCGGCGGGTTTCAAGGAAGGGGCCAAATCAATTCTGCGGGGCGGCGGCGTCGGCGCGGCTATAGGCGCGGGCTTGGGCGCGCTGGTAGGGCTGGTGGTCACCGGAAATCCCAATGCGGTCTGGCAGGGAGCGGTCATCGGCGGAGCAATGGGCGGCGTGGCGGGCGGGGTGTCCGGCATGGGACGCTCGTCGCAGGAACTTCGGCAGGCCTTGCAAACCGACCTGGAAGGCCACGCCTGGCATGAAGATCCCATTACCGTGGGAACCACGCGGCAGGGTTATCTGTTCCTGCCTGCCCGCCAAGGTATCACGGCGGTGAAGTTCACCGTGCGCAGCGAATCGGGCGATGTGGAGTACACTCTGCCTATCGCTACCGCCAAGGATTACGATCCGAACAGGGCCGTAGGCGCAGCGGTCGTTCCATCAGCCACGCCCAGCCCGGTCAAACCCGCTGCGACCCCCGCTCCAGACGATACGCCCGAACCCAAGCGCGTTCCCAAGGTCCAAGTCATCTGAGCCGTTTCGCCGCTCTTTATTCATGTACCGCCGGGTGGGCACTTGGCCCCCCGGCAGTAACTCGCCCCCAGTATTCTTGAAACAAGCGGGGATCAAACCATGAATATGCTGAAATACAAAAATTATATTGGAGTATTCGAGTATTATCCCGATAAACGGGAATTCCATGGGCGAGTGCTTGGCATTCGTGACGTGGTGCATTTTTCGGGAATTTCAGTCGACGAGCTTGAACAATCCTTGGCTGATTCCGTTGAGGACTATATAGAGTTTTGCCGCAACACCGGCAAAGAACCAGAGAAGCCCTGCTCTGGGAAGTTTATTCTCCGTGTTCCCCCCGAGATCCATCGCCTCGCAGAAACAGCGGCTAATATCAGCGGCAAAAGCCTGAACGCCTTCGCTGCCGAAGCCTTGGAGAAAGCTGCACGCGAGCGGGTGGACGCTTAAGGTTGGGGGCCCTACACTCCGTTCGAAACGGGCTGCTGCGCCTCACGAGGCTAGCTTCCGTAAATGCTACGCCATTGCCAGGCTGGCTCCCGTAATCCTCTCCCCCGCCGGGGGGCCACAATCTGACTCCGTTGTTTCGAACCTTGCTCATAAACAAGCGGCGGAAAACGCTTTTGCGTTTTCCGCCGCTCAAATACTGAACGCGTATCGCTCGCCCATACCCCACTGTGGGGGTCCGGGGGGGATCATCCCCCCCGGCGGGGCTGGGGGCAGAGCCCCCTTCGCCTTTTCTTTTCTTTTCTACTCTACTTTCTGCCGCCCCTGTCGCCACCGCGTCCGCCGCGATCGCGATCGCCGCCACGGCTGTCGCCGCGCGGGCGGGAGGGAGCCGCGAAGTCGTTCAAGTCGATGGTTTCGCCGCGCTCTTCAAGCAGCACGGCTTTGCGGGAAAGGCGCACGCGGCCATTGGGCTCCACGGCGATGACCTTCACTTCCAGGTCCTGTCCCATGCTGACGGCGTCGGTGACGTTCTCGATACGGTTGATATCGAGCTGCGACACGTGCACCAGTCCTTCCAGGCCGGGCAGAATTTCGACGACCGCTCCGCAGTCGATGATTTTCTTGACCTTGCCCTGGTAGTTGCGGCCCACATCGGCCTTCTGGTCGTAGAAGAGCACCATTTCCTTGGCGCGCTCCAGGGCTTCCAGGGTGGGGGCGAACACGGAGATCTTGCCGGAGTCGTCGATATCGATGGAAGCGCCGGTGGCGGCGGTGATGGCCTTGATGGTCTTGCCGCCGGGTCCGATGACTTCACGGATCTTTTCGGGGTTGATTTCCACCACGGCCAACTGGGGCGCGTTGGGGGAGAGTTCGGGGCGCGGGGCGCTCAGGGTCTCGTCCATCTTGGCCAGGATGCCCAGGCGTGCTTCGCGGGCCTGGAGCAGGGCGCGGCGCATGACTTCCTGGGGGATGCCGGTGATCTTAATATCCATCTGGATGCCGGTGATGCCTTGGGCTGTGCCGGCGACCTTGAAGTCCATGTCGCCCATGGCGTCTTCGTCACCCAGGATGTCGGTGAGCACCAGGTACTCGTCGTTTTCCTTGATGAGGCCCATGGCGATGCCAGCAACGGCGGCCTTGATGGGCACGCCCGAATCCATGAGGGAGAGGGAAGCGCCGCACACCGAGGCCATGGAGGAGGAACCGTTGGATTCCAGCACCTCGGAGACCACGCGCATGGTGAAGGGGAACTCGGCGGCCGTGGGCAGCACGGGCAGAATGGAGCGTTCAGCCAGGGAGCCGTGGCCGATGTCGCGCCGGGAAGGGCCGCGCATGGGTTTCACTTCGCCCACGCAGTAGGGGGGGAAGTTGTAGTGGAGCATGAAACGCTTGGCGGTTTCGCCCGCCAGGGTTTCGATGCGCTGCTCGTCGCCGGTGGAGCCCAGGGTGGCTACGCAGAGCACCTTGGTCTCGCCACGGGCGAACAGGCAGGTGCCGTGGGCGCGGGGCAGAACATCCACTTCGATTTCAATGGGCCGGACGGTCTTGGTGTCGCGGCAATCGATGCGGGTGCCGGTTTCCTTGATGAAGGCGCGCATGACCTTCTTTTCCAGGGCTTCGAAGATCTCGGCGGCCTTGCCGGGCGCAGTGGCGTCGTCGGGGTAGGCGGCCTTGACGGCTTCGAGGGCTTTGACTTTCACGGCCTTGCGGGCGGCCTTGCGGGCCATCTTTTCAATGGTGCACAGGGCACCCTTGATTTCGGCCTCGACAGTGGCCTGCACCAGCGCCTTGATCTCGGGGTTCTCCACCGGCGGGGTGAAGGCGATCTTGGGCTTTCCGGCCTTTTCGCGCAGCTGCTCCTGCATGTCGATCAGGGGCAGAATCTGCTTGTGGCCCCATTCCAGGGCTTCGGCGATGAGTTCTTCGGAGATGAAGTTGCCGCCGCCTTCCACCATGACCACGGCGTCGCGGGTAGCGGCGAACACCAGGTTCAAGTCGGACTGTTCCTTGAGGGCTGCGGAGGGGTTGATGACGAACTTGCCGTCAATGTAGCCCACGCGGCCACCGGCCAGGGGGCCGAGGAAGGGAACGTTGGAGATGTGCAGTGCGGCGGACGCGGCTGTGACGGCCAGGACGTCGGGGTCGTTTATGCCGTCGAAGGAGATCACGGTGGCGATGATCTGCACCTCGTCACGGAAGCCCTTGGGGAAGAGCGGCCGATGGGGGCGGTCGATCAGGCGGCAGGTGAGCACTTCGCGCTCGGAAGGACGACCGATTTCGCGGCGGAAGTAGCTGCCGGGGATGCGACCGGCGGCGTAGGACATTTCACGGTATTCCACGGACAGGGGGAAGAAGCCCTTGTCGAATTCAAGGGCCTGGGTGCACACGGTGACCAGCACCACGGTACCGCCGCACTGCACCCAGATGGCGCCGTCGGCCTGGTTGGCCAAGCGGCCGGTTTCTAAAATGATGGGGTCTTGTCCGAGGGGGCATTCAAGCCGGATAGCTTTGTCGAGCAGAGCCATAAATTATCCTCTTGTTGGGGGTGGAGTTGGACCCTCCCGAAACGTGACAAGCGCGCCGAGGTCCGGGAACCGTGGTTCCCGAGCGTTGGCCGCGCAGATAACGTTTTGCAAAGAGGGCTTGGGGCATGTTTTGCAGGCCGTCATCACAGCCGGTAACGGATCAGCCGGTCCGGCCGGTCCAGCATATGCCGAACCGGCCGGGGGGCCAAACTATTTACGGATGCCAAGCCGCCCGATCAGGGTGCGGTAACGGTTGACGTCCTTGTTTTTCAGGTAGTTGAGCAGCTTCCTGCGCTGTCCGACCAGACGCAACAGGCCGGTGCGGGAATGGAAATCCTTCGCATGGCCTTTGAAATGGTCGGTCAGATAGGTGATGCGGGCAGTAAGAAGCGCCACCTGGACCTCGGGGGAGCCAGTGTCTCCCTCGTGGGTCGCGTACTCTTCAATGACTTGCAGCTTGGACTCGGCGGTCATGACCACAGCGGTATCCTCCGTTTCAATTGTGTTCCGGCACGATTGCCTGAGGGCGGTCAGGGAGGTTGAGCCCCCTAATGATCGCCCACCGCTCCGTGCCATCCTTGTCCCTGGTTTCGGCCAGGGCCAGCGGGAGGCCTTCCGAAGAAACGAGCAAGGCCCGTTTCTCCGAACAGGGCAAATCCGCCGTGGCAAGCCATGTGCCCACCCGCACCAGCCTGGTCTGCGCCTCGGTGAGGCACAGGCGCGGCCAATGAGGCAGGGCGCGTTCCACGGGGATCGTCCCTTCGGCCAGCCGTTCGAAATTGGACAGAAGTTCCGCATGGTTAACGGCTTCATCCAATCCGAAAGGATGGCTGCGCTCCCGGGTGAGTTCTGTCAAGTGCGCCCCGCAACCTAATCGCGACCCCAGGCTGTGGACCAGGGAGCGTACGTAGGAGCCAGGGCTCACTCTCACCCGGAAATTCATGAACGGGAGGTCAATGCGCGTGACCTCCACGTCGAAAACTGTCACCGGCTTGACCACCTCGGGCACTTCCAGGCCCTTGCGTGCCAGCTTGTAGAGCGGCGTACCCTTGACCTTCACGGCGGAGTAGGCCGGAATCTCCTGGGTGGTCATCTCCTTCCAGGCCATGGCCGCGTGGCGGACCTGTTCTTCAGTGAGGTGCTCCCAAGGGAGCTCCTCGACTACGCGGCCTTCGGCGTCGAAGGTGTCGGTGTTCTGGCCCAGACGCAACTGGCCAGAGTAAACTTTTTCGCCTTCCGTCAGGAAGGGGGCCAGTTTGGTGGCCTCGCCCAGGAGCACCACCAGCACGCCGGTGGCCATGGGATCAAGGGTGCCCGCATGGCCGATCTTTTTCTGCCCCAACTGGTGCTTGATGTCCTGCAAGCAGTGGGACGACGTGGGGCCTTTGGGCTTGTCCAGCACCAGCACGCCATGCAACTGGGGGCCAGGGTGCCTGGGCCGCCTTTCCGCCTTGGGCGGCCGGGAAGCCTGGACCACGTCATTGGCGTCCGGTTGGGATGCCTGGCTTACCGTGGCTTCAGCATGCGGTCCGTTGCTGCCCTGACGGCGAGCATCGGTCACCGCGCCTCCAGCATGTGGCCGATGGCCGCGACAACACCGGGTTCCACGTCTTCGATGCGGCCGCGCACGTTGGCCCCGGAGGCGTTCTTATGCCCGCCGCCGCCAAGCGAAGCGGCTACGGGCTGGATGTTCACCTCGCTCACCGAACGCAGGCTCAACTTCACCGAGTTGCTGGCGTCGTCTTCCCGCAGGGAGAGGGCCACCTTGATGCCCTTGATGCGCAGCACATAGTTGATGAGCCCTTCGCAGTCGGCCGGTGTCGCATCCAGGCGCGAAAGCTGTTCCTGGGTTATGCGAATCACCCCGAGCTGTCCATGGAAATGCATGCTCGTGTTGCCCAGCACCTCGCCCCAGAGATGGATGCGGCTGACGCTCCACTGGTTCTGGATCAAGGCGTTAATCCGTCCGGGCTTGAGGCCTTCGCGGATGATGCGGGCGGCCATCTCCATGCACCGGGGGCTGCTGTTGTCAAAGGTGAAATTGCCGGTGTCGCTCACAAGGCACAGATACACGGCCTCGCCCATGGGGCCGGAGAGGGGCACGCCGAGCTTGCCTGCCAGTTCGGCCACCATCTCGCCGGTGGAAGACCTCTCCGGTTCCACCCAATTGAGGCGGCCCCATTCGGGGTTGGCCAGGTGGTGGTCGATAACCATTGTGGGGGTCGCGACCATGGCCGCTTCAAGAACCGCTTCGCCCCGGCGCTGGTCGCCGCAGTCGAGTGCGATGATCCAGTCGAAATCGTCCTGGGGCAGTTCGGTCACAACAGGGCAGGGCAGGGTTAGCCAGGAGAAATGTTCAGGCAGGCCGGAAACATTGTAGAGCACAACCTGCTTGCCAAGGGCTTTGAGCAGATGGCCCATGGCGGCCATGGATCCGATGGCGTCGCCGTCGGGATGGGCATGGGAAGCGACAAGAAACCGTGATCCGGCCAGCAGGGCCGAGATCAGATCATTGGTGGGAGTGCCCATAGACCATGGTCTCCAGGAATTCGTCGCGTTGGAAGCGCAATTCGGGCACGAATTTGGTCTTCATGCGGCTGCCGATCTGTCTGCGCAGGAATCCCTTGGCTTGGTTCAAGGCGTCGCCAGCGGCCTTCATGCGGGCCTCGTTACCGTTCAGGGTGTAGAGCACCGTGGCCACTGAGAGGTCCTGGTTCAGGCGTACGCCACTGATGGTCACCAGCTCCAGCCGGGGATCGGAAATCTCTTCGGACAGGAGCAGGGCCAATTCGCGCATGAGCTGGTCGGACATGCGGATGCTGCGTCTGCTGGGGGCTTTTTCCACTCAGGCTCCAATAAGTTCGATGTCTTCGTAGACGAGTTCGGCCTCGTCAGCCGCCACTACCATGTTCAGAGCTTTTTGCAAAAGCCCGCGAACGTGGTTGCCGTCGGGACTCACGGTCACGGCGACGAGCACCAGGGTGTCATGGCTGTCATGGTGGGCCACTTCGCTTACGGCCACATTGAATTTGTTTCGCAGTTTCGCCTTCAGGCGTTGGGCCACGGAACGCTTGCCCTTGAGGGAGTCGTTGCCGTGCAAGCGGAATTCAAGGGTCAGAAGGCCGACGACCATGGTGAAGTCCAGCCCCGGCGCGGCGGTTGGCCGCGCCGGGGTAAACCGGTATTACAGCGTGTCTTTCTCTTCCACGGTCTCGAAGGCCTCGATCAAGTCGCCGACCTTCAAGTCGTTGTAGTTTTCTATGCCCATGCCGCACTCGTAGCCCTTGGTCACTTCCTTCACGTCGTCCTTGAAGCGCTTGAGGCTGGCGAGCTTGCCTGTGTGGAACACCACGCCGTTGCGGGTGAGGCGGATAAGAGCGTTGCGGGTGATCTTGCCGTCGAGGACGCCGCAGCCTGCCACCGTGCCGATCTTGGGCACGCTGAAGGTCTGGCGCACCTCGGCTTGGCCCAGGTACTGCTCCCGGAATACAGGGGCCAGCATGCCGGACATGGCGTCTTTGATCTCTTCCACAAGCTTGTAGATGATGTCGTAGTAGCGAATGTCGACGTTCTCGCGTTCGCCCATGTCCTTGACCTTCACCGAAGGCAGGACGTTGAAGCCGATGACGATGGCCGAGGAGGCCGAAGCCAGCAGCACGTCGGATTCGGTGATGGCGCCGGTACCGGAGTGGACGATCTGGATCTTGACCTTTTCGCCGGAGAGCTTGTGCAAGGCGTCGATGATGGCTTCCTGCGAACCCTGCACGTCGGCCTTGACCACCAGCTTGAGGCTCTGGGCTTCGGTTTCGCCGCGCGAGGCCAGGAAGGTCTCCAGGGTGAGCTTGGTGGCCTTGCCCAGTTCGCGTTCACGCTGCTTGGAGAGGCGGGTTTCGGCGATGCGGCGGGCGACTTTTTCGTCTTCCACGCAGCTGAAGATCTCGCCTGCTTCGGGGACGCCTTCAAAGCCTTGCACCTCAACGGGCATGGCTGGTCCGGCAGTCTTGATCTTGAGGCCGGTATCGTCGAAGAGCGCCCGCACGCGGCCGGAGAACGTTCCGCAGACAAAGGCGTCGCCCTGGCTCAGCGTGCCTTCCTCGATGAGCACTGTGGCCACGGGGCCGCGTCCCTTGTCGAGTTTGGCCTCAATGATGTGGCCCTTGGCGCGCTTGTTGGGGTTGGCCTTGAGGTCGAGCACTTCGGCCTGCAGGAGAATCATCTCCAGCAGTTCGTCGAGTCCGAGCTGTTTTTTTGCCGAGACGTTGGCGTAAATGGTCTCGCCGCCCCATTCTTCAGGGGAGAGGCCCAGGTCTGCCAGTTCGCGCTTAACGCGATCAGGATCTGCGCCTTCCTTGTCTATCTTGTTGACAGCGACCACGATGGGCACGCCTGCAGCTTTGGAGTGGCTGACAGCCTCGCGGGTCTGATCCATCACGCCGTCGTCAGCCGCGACCACCAGGACCACGATGTCGGTCACCTTGGCGCCGCGGGCACGCATGGCGGTGAAGGCTTCGTGGCCAGGAGTATCCAGGAAGACCACATCGCCGCGAGCGGTGGTCACATGGTAAGCGCCGATATGCTGGGTGATGCCGCCGGCCTCGCCCTTCACCACGTTGGTGGAGCGGATGGCGTCAAGCAACGAGGTCTTGCCATGGTCGACGTGGCCCATGATGGTCACCACCGGGGGCCGGGGCAGGAGATCCTCAGGCACGTCGGCTGCTTCGATGTCGATGAACTGCACTTCGTCAAAGCCCACGCGCTCAACTTCGTAGCCGAACTCGGCGGCCGCCAGGGTGGCGGTCTCGAAGTCCAGCGACTGGTTGATGCTGGCGAGCATGCCCATGGATAGGAACACCTTCATCAGATCCTGGGCCTTGATGCCCATTTGGCGCGCCATTTCGGACACGCGGATGGCTTCTTCCATACGAATTTTACGTTTGACGGCCTTTTGGGGCTGGCTTTGCAACTGGGCGGCCATAATCTGGGCAATCTGATCGCCGCCCTTCTTGGCCTTGTGCTTCTTGCCGCCGCGTCCGGTACGGTCCTGGACATCGCCGCCACGGCGTTTGCCGCCGCGACCGCGACCGTCGTCATCCACCGGGGCGGGAGCCGTAGCACCAAATTCCACCACGCGCTTGTCCTTACGGCGCTTGCGCGACTCATCGCCCGTGGGGGGGACGGGGGCCTTGGCACCCATGTCCGGCATGCCGGGACGGCCAGGGCCGCCGGGTCCGCCAGGTCCACCGGGACGGGGCGGGTAGCCGCCGGGGCCGCCGGGTCCACCGGGACGGGGCGGGTAACCGCCGGGTCCACCGGGTCCACCAGGACGGGGGGCGTAGCCGCCGGGTCCGCCAGGGCCACCGGGTCCGCCGGGACGGGGCGGGTAACCGCCGGGTCCACCGGGACCACCGGGACGGGGAGCGTAGCCGCCGGGGCCACCAGGACCGCCGGGACGGGGAGCGTAGCCGCCGGGGCCGCCAGGGCCGCCCTGCCGTTCATAGCCACCGGACGGGGCACGCGGCGGTTCGGGCGCACGGGGTTCAGGCATGGAAATGATGCGGACCTGGGGTCCAATAGCCACTTCGCGCTTGGGTTTCTTCACGCGCTTGGCACCCTCGACGGGTTCGACCGGGGGCTGAGGCTCGCCCGCGACTTCAGCCGGTTCAGGGGCTTCAGCCGTTTCCGCAGGAGCGTTGACCGGTGTTTCCGGGGCAACTTCAGCCACAGTCTCGGAGGGAGTACCGTCCAAAGGCGCGGCTTCGTCCGCAGGCTGCGCGGCGCTGACAGGGGCGTGTTCCACAGGTGCGGACTCGGGCTCGGGGGCGGGGGTTTCTTCCTCCGGCTCGGGGGCACCCATGGATATGATCCTGGCGGGGGGCGTCTCGCGCAGCGGTTTACGCCCTGCGGCCTTGGGCTGCTTGGCGGGACGCTGGACAGGGGCTGCGGGCGTTTCGTCCGTGGCGGCGATGTCGGGGGCGTGGCCTATGGCCGCGTCCTCGGTTGCTTCAGCGGACACGGCGTCATCGGCGGCATGTGCCGTCGGTTCAGCCGTTTCGGGGGCAGCCTCGTGTTCGGCATCCTTGGTGGCGGCCCGGCGGCGGCGTACGACAACGCCCGGCTGGGCCTGGCTCTGCACTACCTCGGACTTGGACAGGCCATGGCTGATCTTGGAACGCACGAGCAGAATCTGATCGTCTTCCAGAGTGGCCATGTCGCTGGAGACCCGAATGTCCAGCTCGCGCAGGGCCTGATAGATATCTTTGTTGCTGACCTTGAGCTCTTTGGCGAGGTCCCTGACCCTAAGCTTCGTCACGATTCCCTTCCCCCTTCCGTTTCCTCACGGCGGCGGCGCGCCGGGTAAAAGCGACCCGGCAGGCCGCACCGGCGCAACAGTAATAGCCCCTTCCGGGCAGGATGGCCGCCCCGTCCGGGATGAAAGTTCCATCCCAGACGTGGCGGTTAAGTTCTTGTTTCGGGAACCGTTGCCTGCACACAAGGCACATGCGTACGGGTTCCGCGAGGGTGTTACTCAGCCCGGGGTTTGTCATCTTCCTCGGGCGACTGCGCCGGGTTGTTCTCCGTGGCCTCTTCTTCTGCAGCCTGGGTTTCTCCGCCGGTTTCCACTTCGGGTTCGGCCTCGGGCTCGTCTTCGGGCTTGGGCTGCGCGGGCAGGAGCAGGCGAATGGCCGAACGCAGATGCTCGCGCTTCAGGGGCGTCATGCCCTCAATGCGGTCAAGCTCCTCGTCGGTGGCCTCTTCCAGCATGGCCACGGACTCAAAGCCGGCAGCCAGGAAGTTCTCCATGTTCATTTCCGCCACGCTGGCCAGCTGCTCAAAACCCTTGCGGGCCACGTTGAGTTCGGAATAGCGCGAATCGGTGAATATATCGATTTTCCAGCCGAGCAATTTTGCGGCCAGTTTTACGTTTTGTCCCTTGCGGCCGATGGCCAGGGTGAGCTGGTCGTCGGGAACAACCACTTCCAGGGTCTTCTCGTCCTCGTCAACCATGATGCGGGTGACGCGGGCCGGGGAGAGGGCGTTGGCCGCGAAAGTGGCGATTTCAGGATGCCAGACCACGATATCGATGCGCTCGCCGTGCAGCTCCTGCACGATGTTCTGGATGCGCGAACCGCGGATGCCCACACAGGCGCCCACCGGATCGACGTCACGGTCCTTGGAGCTGACCGCGACCTTGGCGCGGGAGCCGGGATCGCGGGAGACGCCCAGGATGCGCACGGTGCCGTCGGACACTTCGGGCACTTCGCGTTTGAACAGGCAGGCCATGTAATCGGGATGCGTGCGGGAAACGATGATCTGAGGGCCGCGTCCCTGGGGAAGCACTTCAATGATGAAGGCCTGCACCCGGTCGCCGCGCTTGTAGCGTTCGCGGGGGATCTGCTCTTCCTTGGGCAGCATGGCTTCCGTGCGGCCCAGGTTGATGATCCAGCCGCCACGGTCGCGGCGCTGGATGATGCCGGAGACGATCTCGCCCTTGCGGTCTTTATATTCCTCGTAGATGATTTCCTGTTCGGCGTCGCGCATGCGCTGGATAATCACCTGTTTGGCGGACTGGGCGGCGATGCGGCCCAGATCTTCAACCTTGACCTTGAAGCCCAGTTCGTCGTCGATCTGGACGTTGGGGTCCACTTCCTTGGCCTGTTCAAGGATGATCTCGGTGTTGGGGTCGCTGACTTCCTCCACCACGATCTTGAACTGGAAAACTTCGATCTCGCCGGATTCATCATTGTAGCTGACTTCCACATCCATGTGGTCGCCGAACTTGCGGGCCACGGAAGAGCGGACCGCCTCTTCCAGGGTGTCTATGAGCAGATCGCGGTCGATACCGCGGTCTTTGCTGATTTGGTCGATGGCCTTGCGAAGCTCCATGCCCATTGGCGTCCTCCGGATGCCGCTTAACCCGGCATGGAACCAGGGAGCGCGGCTTTTCTACCTTAAAATAAAAACTATTTCTTCCGCTGCGTCTTGTTCGCCTGCGGATCGGGAAACACGTATACCAGTCGGGATTTGGCTACTTCATCCCAAGGAAAGCGCTGAGGCTGGCCCTCGACGTCGAGCTCGAAATCGTCGCCCGTCACTTCCGCCAGAACGCCCTTGAAGCGTTTGCGGTCACCCCGGCGCACGGACAGTTTGATGTCGAGCACTTCTCCCACGTAGGGCGCAAGCTGTGAGAGCTTGAAAAAACGGCGCTCAATGCCCGGCGAGGAAACTTCAAGGGTGTAGGCCCACGGGATAACCTCGCCAACTTCCAGAGCCAAGCCTAACTGGCGGCTGACGCTGGCGCACTGCTCGACATCAACGCCTTCGGGGCCTTCAAGAAAGAGGCGCACCAAAGGTCGTGACTCTCCGGTGCTGATTTCCGCGCCCCACAGGGTTAATCCCAGGCTTTCTATGTAGGGCTCGGCCAGCTTTTGAACTTGGGCGAGAACCTTGTCGTTGTCTATAGTCATAATAAAAAAAAAGTGGACCGAACCACGTGGTCCACCCCGTAAGGCGTCCGGCGGGATGCCGGACGTCATGAGGATTTAATTTTGGAGCGGGCGACGAGATTCGAACTCGCGACACCAAGCTTGGGAAGCTTGTACTCTACCAACTGAGCTACACCCGCTCGCCGCGCGGGATATTATAAGGAAACATCCCGTTGTCAAGCCCCGTGACCCCCTCGTAACCCGTGGAGGCGCGTTTCCAGCCCAAAAGACAGGAAAACGCGACTTCAAGCAACTCCATAAGAGCCACTTGAACCCGATAAGCAGTTTCCCCTGGCATAAAGCCGTAGAGAACAACCCTCGAATCGTTACCCGCGAAAGGAGGCGGTCATGGCCGAAGGCAAGGCATCCCATTCGGAAACAGGAGGCGCGCCTTATGGCCGGAGGCGAGGCTAACTAAGCCTTCTATACTGAAGTTTGGAGGGATGTCCAGACATCTTTCAGGCCGGACATGGGAGCATACGCCTGCTCCCTCTGTTTTGCGCGATGCTACGAAGCTCAGCGGGGCGACCTGGGGGACATTATTCCCTCCTGCCGCCGGAAGCCTCATTCGTCGGCTTTGCCTTTCACCCCTTTTTCACAAATACCACCCCGCTGTCCGACTCCAGCACGCGTTTGGCGTCTACATTCCCATACAGTTGGATGAGTTTGGCGATGGTGCCGGTCCAGCCGGTCTGGTGGCTGGCTCCCAGGCCGGAGCCGTCGTCGCCGTGGAAGTATTCATAGAAGAGGATGTTGTCGCGCCAGTGGGGGTCTGTCTGGAAGGTGTCCGCGTCTCCATACACCGGGCGTCTGCCGTGTTCGTCGCGCAGGAAGATGCGGGTCAGGCGGTTGGAGATGTCCTTGCTCACCTCGAACAGGTTCATCATCACTCCTGAACCTGTGGGGCATTCGATCTGAAAGGAATCACCGTAGTAGCGGTAGTATTGCAGCAATGCCCGGATGATGAGCTGGTTGACAGGCATCCAGACGGGGCCGCGCCAGTTGGAGTTGCCGCCGAACATGCCGCTGTCGGATTCGCCGGGCACGTAGCCCACCCGGTATTCCTCCCCCTGCACGTGCAGCACGAAGGGATGCTCCAGATGCGCCCGTGACAGGGCGCGGATGCCGAAGGGGGAAAGAAATTCGTTTTCGTCGAGCATGCGGGTAAGTATCCGGCGCAGCCGCTCTTCGTTCACCAGGGCCAGAATGTCGCGCCCGGCCACACCCCGGTGCTCCGGGCCGATGGGGTGCATGCTTTGCTGGAGTTCCGGCATGCGGGCGAGGCGCTGGTTCACCATGTCGCTCACATGTGGCACATGGCGACGCTGGCTTTCTTCAATGATGGTGGTGGCGCACAGGGGCAGAAGTCCCACCATGGAGCGCACTTTGAGCCGGGTTGCGCTGCCGTCGGGCAGCCGCAACACATCATAATAGAAGCCGTCGTCCTCGTCCCACATGCCGTCGTGGCCGTGGCGGTTCATACCTGAGGCGATCCACAGGAAGTGTTCGAGGAATTTGTGGATGAGATCGTCGTAGGTGGGGTCGTTAACAGCCAGCTCGATGCTCATTTCAATCATGTTCTGGCTGAACAAGGCCATCCAGGCTGTGCCGTCGGCCTGCTCCAGGAATCCGCCCGAAGGCAGGCCTTTGCTGCGGTCGAAGACGCCGATGTTGTCCAGGCCCAGGAACCCGCCTTCGAAGACGTTTTTTCCTTGGCGGTCCTTGCGGTTGACCCACCATGTGAAGTTGAGCAGCAGCTTGGCAAAGGAGCGCTTGAGGAATTCCAGGTCGCCTTTGCCGGAATGCGACTGCTCGGTGCGGTAGAGAAACAGCGTGGCCCAGGCGTGCACCGGCGGGTTCACATCGCTGAAATTCCACTCATAGGCCGGAACCTGGCCGCTGGGATGCAGGTAGTCCGACCGCAGCATGAGGGCCAGTTGTTCCTTGGCGAAATCGGTGTCCGCCAGGGACAAGGCGATGCAGTGGAAGGCCAGATCCCAGGCGGCATACCAGGGATACTCCCACTTGTCGGGCATGGAGATGACGTGGTTGTTGACCATGTGGAACCATTCACTGTTGCGGCAATGGCGGGTGTGGCTGTTCAGGGGATGGGCCTTGAGCTCTCTGAGCCAGCGGTCCACGTCGAAATGATAATACTGTTTGCTCCAGAGCATGCCCGCCAGGGCCTGGCGCATGACCAGGGCCTCATCGGCGCTTACTTTAGCCGGGATCACGGTCCGGTAGAAAGCGTCGGCTTCCTCGATCCGTTGCGTGAACATGCTGTCGAAGCCGTTGTCGAAGCCGCCGTCGGTCTGCACGGTAGCAGCGGACAGCCGCAGCCGTATGACTGCCTCCTGTCCGCCGCCCACTTCCATGGAATAGAGGGCGCAGGCCTTGGTGCCTTTGCGCTGGGGGTTCACCGCCCGGCTGTCTCCCTGGACGAGAGAGCGGTCAAAGGCGTCCTTGACGTAGGGAGAGGCGTTGGACCCGCCGGAGAGACGCTCGTGGTTGGTTTCGTTTTCCGTGAAGAGCAGCTCGCATTCCCCGTCGAAGCGCAGCACATATTCGGGAAGTGGGGTCTTCGCTGTGGCGGCCACCGGTCGGGCCAGGATTACCCGGCGATCTTCTCCCTCCGCGGTGCGAAGCTCCGGTTTTTCACCACCTTCCTGCCAGGACCACGTGTTGCGGAACCAGAGCGTGGGCAGCAGGTGCAGCCGGGCCGTATCCGGCCCCCGGTTGCAGACGGTTATCCTGATAAGCATGTCGTCGGGCGCTGCCTTGGCGTACTCCACGAAGACGTCGAAATAGCGGTTGTCCCGGAAGATGCCCGTGTCGAGCAGCTCGTACTCCCGCTCTGCCCGGGAGCGTGCCCGGTTGGTCTGAATCAGCTCTTCATACGGATACGCGGCCTGAGGATACTTGTAGAGGAAGCGCATGTACGAGTGGGTGGGGGTGCAGTCCTGATGGAAGTAGTATTCCTTGACGTCCTCCCCGTGGTTGCCTTCTTCGTTGGTCAAGCCGAACAGCCGTTCCTTGATGATGGGGTCGCGACCGTTCCAAAGGGCCGGGGCGAAACACAGCACCTGATTTTCGTCGCTGATTCCGGCCAGTCCGTCTTCGCCGCAGCGGTAGGCGCGGGAACGGGCCTGATCGTGGGTGAAGGAATTCCAGGCGTCGCCCGATTGGCTGTAATCCTCCCGCACGGTGCCCCATTGGCGGTCGCTCAGGTATGGCCCCCAGAATTTCCAGGCCGCCGTGCGCTTCCGAGCCTCATCCAACCGTGTTGCTTCAGCGTTCACTGGGTACTCCTGGACAGACGTGTATGTGAAGACCGAGGGGGCGCTGCCCCCTTGACCCCCGCTGGGGGTGCAGGGCACCCCCAGACCCCCCCCATATTTTCACTCGCCGATGCGCAGCTATATGGTGGGACCGGCTTACTCTCCCTTTGCCTCAAAGAGGCTTAGGGAGAGTTATGTTCCATAGGAAGGGCCATTGCCCCCCGGCCGCCGGAGGCCTCTTCAGCGCCCCCTCTGGCCGCCGGAGGCCCCTCACTCACCGTGGCCGGACGATGGCCCTGGCGGGTGCGCCTTCGGCTCCTTCCAGTTTGATGGGCAGGCAGACCAGATCCACCCGACCTGGCTGGATGTGCGACATGTTGAGCCCTTCGATGATCCAGATTCCCGCCTCCAGCAGTATCCGGTGTACGGCTGCTCCGTCGGCGTGAAAGCCGCCAACGGACAGATAGTCTATGCCCACCAGTCTGACGTTGCGTTTGGCCAGGTAGAGCGCTGCTTCCACTGTGATGTGCACGAAATCTTCGATGAAATCGTTGGTGGCCCAGCAACGGTCGGAGTTGAGGGTTTTGAAGAGCAGACGCTGGCCGGGCCGGATGCGGTGGCGGGCAAGTTCTTTGGGCGTGATGGCTTCCGGGTCGTCGATGGCGATCACCCGGGCCGGGCCGACGGAGGCGTCGAGGGGCATGCCGTCAAGGGTTGCTCCACCGGGGATGAAGTGGGCCGGTGCGTCCATGTGGGTGCCTGCGTGGGCTCCCGTTCGCAGATGGGAAATGGTGCAGGGGTCGCCGCGCTCCAGATCCAGCACGCGGCTCACCGTGGTGCGCGGGTCGCCGGGCCAGTGGACCATGCCGGTTTTCAGGGGCACGGAAATGTCTTGCCAGGCGCGGTCGCTTTGGGGCGGAATCTTAGGGGATGCCATGGGCGTGGTCTCCAGGGGGTCAGGCCCCGGCAGCCTCTTCCCGTTCGTCCTTTTCGTGGAGCATCTGCTCCTCCATGACCAACTGGGTCAGCTCTTCCTGCAAAGCGAGAAAGCGCGGGGCCGCAGGGTCGCGGGGATAGGCCATGTCCACGTCCACGATCTTTTTTATGGTGCCTGGCCGGAAGGTCATGACAACCACCCGGTTGGCCAGGATGAGCGATTCGTCAATGCTGTGGGTGACGAAGACGATGGTCTTTTTGAATTCCATCCAGATACGCAGCAGTTCGGCCTGGAGGTTGCGGCGTGTGAGGGCGTCGAGTGCGCCGAAGGGTTCGTCCATGAGCAGCATGGGCGAATCCAGGGCCAGCACCCTGGCGATGGCTACGCGCTGGCGCATGCCTCCAGACAGGTCTTTGGGAAAGCGGTCGCGGAAATCGCCGAGTTGCAGCAGGTTGAGCAGGCTGTCCACCCGTTCGCGAATGGTTTCCGTCGGCATCTTCTGGATTTCGAGCCCGAAGGCCACATTGCTCGCCACGGTCATCCAGGGAAACAGGGCGTATTCCTGGAAGACCATGGCCCGGTCCGGTCCGGGGCCGGTGACCTCCCGGCCGTTGGCCATCAGGTTTCCGCTGAAGGGCAGGGCGAACCCGGCGATGGCGTTGAGCAGCGTGGATTTGCCGCACCCGGAAGGGCCGAGGATACAGATGAACTCTCCGGGCATGATATCCAGGTCGATGTCGCGCAGGGCCACGACCTCCCGGCGGCGGCCGCGAAAGGTTTTGCCCACCCCCCGGATGACCACCTGGGGTTCTACTGCGGCTTCGCGGTTCAGCATGCCAAGTCTCCTCCCCTACAAGGGGTTCCAAAGGGCCGCTGGCCCTTTGGCCGCCGGAGGCTTCCCTTCAAAAAGTACATTCTAGCGGTTGCCCGCGCCCCGGTGCCAGCGCAGAAGATGGCGGTTGAGGCGGTCCATGCCCATGTCGATGGCCAGGCCCAGAAGGCCGATGGAGAGCATTCCGGCGATGATTTTATCAGACCAGAAGAACTCGCGGGCTTCCAGAATGCGGAAGCCCAGGCCGTTGTTCACCGCGATCATCTCGGCCACGATGACGCAGATGAAGGCCACGCCCACGCCCACGCGGATTCCGGTGAGAATCTGGGGCAGGGCGGCGGGAAGGATGACCCGCAGAAACATGGTGGCGGGGGGCGCACCCAGGTTGCGGGCCGCGCGCAGGTAGATGTTGTCCACTTGGCGGACCCCGGCGATGGTGTTCATGAGCACGGGGAAAAAGGCCCCTAGGCTGATGAGGAAGAAGGCCGGCGGATTGCCCAGGCCGAACCAGAGGATGGCCAGGGGGATGTAGGCGATGGGGGGGATGGGCCGAAGCACCTGGAGCAAGGGGTTGAACAGTCGGTAGATGCCGTCGAAGGCTCCCATGAAGAGCCCCAGCGGCAGGGCAAGGCCAGCCCCGATAGCGAACCCCGCCACCACGCGGAAGGTGGTTGCCACGGTGTCCAGCGGCAGTTCACCGGAAAAGAGCCAGGCCAGGTAACTGCGTCCCTGACCTGCGTAGGGCTCCAGCGGGCAGGCGTACTCCACCCACTTGCGGAAAACCTGTAGGGGCGAGGGCAGAATCTGCGGGCTGATGAACCCGCCGCTGGTCAGCAGTTGCCAACCGGCCAGAAGGACCAGCGGCACGATGGAGGCGCGCAGCAGGCGGCCTGCCAAGGGAGTGGCGTTTAGTGCGGACATGAAGTGTTTCGGGCCTTGGGCGCTACTTGACGTTCAATTCCCGTTTGGCCTTTTCCAGCAGGTCAAGGCGCACGAAATCCTCGGCTTTGGGCGGGTTGGTCATCTTGCCGATGCCGTATTGGGCCATGAGGTCCGTGGATACCTGAATGTGTTGCAGGGTCACGTCGTAGGAGAACGGGGAGTTTCCGATGGCCTGCTGGTATTCTTCGGGCGTAATCTGGCCCTTGAACATTTTTTCCCGCACATACTTTTCAGCTGCCGCCGGGTTGTCGATGAAGAACTTGGTGGCTTCCACGAAACACTTTACGAAGCGCTCGGCCACGTCCTTCTTCTTGTTGTAGAGCTCTTCGGTAATGATGAGCGTGCGCACGGGCTCGCCCAGCGGGGTGTCGTAGGGCTTGATGATTTCCACGCCATAGCCTTTGGCCAGCGCCTGGGAGGACTGGGGCTCGGACTGGCACATGGCGTCGATGTTCTTGGACATGAGGGCCTGGTTGATGTCGGCGTAGGCCATGTACACCAGTTGGACGTCCTTGCCTTCCTTATCAGAGAAAGTCAGGTTGTGCTTGCCGAGTTCGGCCAGCAGCACCAGTTCCTGGGCTCCGCCCCGGGCTACGCCCACCTTCTTGCCTTTGAGGTCGGCCACGGATTTCCATTGCATGTCCGGGCGGCCGACGATGCGCGCTCCACCTTTGGCGAAACCGGCAACCACGAAGACGGGAATCCCCGTGGCTCTGGCCGCGATGGCTCCGTCCGCCGCGCTGGCAGCCGCGTCGATCTCTCCGGCGATGATGGCCGGCATGATGTCGATGCCCTTGGGGAAGACCCGCTCCTGGATATCCAGGCCGTATTTCGGCGCGAGTTCCTTCATGTAGGATATGGCCCCGTAGTGGGCGAATTTGAGGTTGCCCAGCCGGACCACGTCGGCAGCCAAGGCAGGTGAAGAGCCAAGAACGAAAAAGGCCAGAAGCAGCGTCGCGAGGCTTTTCATGGGCGCTCCTATTCGGGTGGGGCATCACGCGCATACGGAGTCGGCGTTTGCCACAGAGGATATGATTTTCAATATTCGCATAGTGGTGGGAAAATTGCAAATCCGTGCATTCGGGCTGGGGGCAAACACGGCGGAACAGGGCGTGGAAAATGGCGCGGAGTAGGCGCGGTTGTTGGCCCGCTTCTTGCTCAATCCCAGTCCGTGGAGGTGTGTCATCATGCAGCAAAGCTCAATAAGTGCGATGTTTGGAGCGCTCAGCAACGAAATGCGGCTCGATATCATCGCCAACAATTTGGCGAACGTGAATACGCCCGGCTACAAAGGCGACAAGGTGGCCTTTCAGGACGTGTTCCAGCGGATGGCCACGGATACAGCTCCCGACGCCCGTGGGGCGCTGAGGGACAAACAGCTGCTGCCCCGCCCGATCATCCTGGGCAAGCCCAGGCTGGCCATGCAGACCGTGGATACGACCCAAGGACCGCTGGAGTCCACCGGAAACGTTTTTGACCTCGCCATCAGCGGTCCTGGATTCTTCCGGGTGCAGACGCCTGACGGATCGTTTTTGACGCGCAACGGCCAGTTCTACCGCAGCGCCCAAGGGCAGTTGGTGACCAACCAGGGCTACCCGGTGCTCGGGCAGGGCGGCACGGTGACCATCCCCGATGGCGGGGCCGTCAATATAACGCCGGACGGCAACGTGTTGGTGAACAACCAGGTCATCGGCAGTATCGATGTTGTCAAAGCCGTCAACCCCGCATCCTTGCAGAAGGTGGGAGCCAGCCTGTTCACAGGCAGCAAAGGCAACGCTCCGGCCACTCAGGCCATCGACTCGGGCGAAACGCAGATTTACCAGGGCTTCCTGGAAAAACCCAATGTTCAGGTGGTCACCGAGATGCTCGGCATGATCGAGGCCCAAAGATCCTTCGAGGCCTACACCAAGATCATCTCCAGCACCCAGGACATGGATGAGAAAGCCATGCGCTCCGGTAGTGCCACGTAAAGGAGGATTTGCTTATGATGCGCTCACTGTACACGGCCACCACCGGCATGATGGCCATGCAACTCCAGATAGACACCATGGCCAACAACCTGGCCAACGTGAACACCCTGGGCTTCAAGAAGAGCCGGGCCGAATTCGAAGACCTGATGTACCAGACCATGAACGTGGCCGGAACGCAGACAGAAGGCGGTTCGCGCCTGCCCACGGGCCTGCAGGTGGGCATGGGCGTGCGGCCGACAACCGTGCACAAGTTCTTCCAGCAGGGCGACTTCCAGAACACGGGCAACCAGCTCGATCTGGCCATCTCCGGCCAGGGTTTCTTCCGCATGGATGCCAACGGGCAGGAAGTCTACACCAGGGCCGGAGCTTTCAAGGTGAACCAGGACGGCACCGTGGTCAACGCCAACGGCTACATTCTGCAACCGCAGTTCACCGTGCCAAACGACGCCGTGAACGTGGTGGTTACCGAGCAGGGCCGCATCTCCGCCATTGGCGTCAACGGCACGGAACTGGCCTCCACCACCATCCCTGTCTACACCTTCGTCAACCCCGCCGGCCTGACAGCTCAGGGCAACAATATCTATAAGCAGTCCGACGCCTCGGGAGCGCCCCAGGAAAATACGCCGGGCGATCAGAACGCCGGAACTCTGGTTCAGGGCTTTCTGGAAATGTCCAACGTGCAGATGGTGGATGAAATGGTCGGCTTGATTGTCGGGCAGCGCGCCTATGAAGCCAACTCCAAAACCATCTCCACGGCGGACGCCATGCTCCAGACCGCAGTCAACCTCAAACGGTAACTCTTAGGTAGGAACGCCATGTCTCAGCCCAATATCCCCGTCCGCCGCTTTGGCTACATCATGTCGGCCATAGTCGCCGTGGCAGTGTTTCTGGCAGCGAGTTCGTCTTTCGGGGCGGACCCTTACCCCTGGAAACTTCGCCTGGCCCCGGCGGCCTCTGTTTCCGGCGACCGGGTGATGCTTGGGGAAATTGCCGAACCCGTGGGGGACATCGACCCCCAGACCTGGAGAATTCTGGCCGCCACGCCGCTGTGGTCCTTCCCGGGCCGCGAGGGGCAGATCACCCTCACACGCGGCAGGGTGCAGGACGAGCTGGACCGTATTTTCTCCGGCAGCGACCGCAATTTCATCATTCCCGACCAGATCGTGCTGCGCAAGGGCGGGGGGATGCCTCTGGCCACCAACGACCTGCGCAAACTGATCGTCGACTTCTTGACGGAGAAGATGGGCGGACCCGGCAACGAGGTAGAGATTAAAGACGTGGTCATGCCCCAGCAGCTGTTCCTGCGCGAAGACACCGAGCGCCTGGGCATCGAGATCATAGGCACGCCCGCCCCCGGCCGCATGGGCCTGCGCCTGACCATCACCAGCCTGGACGGCCGCGTTCTCAAACAGATTTCCGCCAATGCCCTGGTGAACGTGTGGCGCATGGTGCCCATTGCCAACCGGGACATGGGCCCCAAGGACGGCCCCATCACCGAGGAACGCTACATTTTTGACCGCCGCAACATCGCAAACATTCGGGGCGTGCCCATGGACACCCATTCCGCACTGCCCCTGCGCGTCAAATATTCCGTAGGCTCGGGCGCTGTCCTGACCAGCGAAAACACCGAACCCCTGCCAGCCATCTCCAAGGGCGAGCATGTGACCATGGTCTGGAAAGGGCGGCACATCTCTCTGTCCATGCCGGTGGTGGCTCTGACCGACGGAGCCAAGGGTGGGCAGATATCGGTACGGAACGTGCAAGGCGGTAAGGAGATTGGGGCCATGGTGATGGACGAACGCACCGTGTCGGCATCCAAGTAGGGGGAACACCATGAACAAGCACATTCTCAACTTCGCGGCTCTGGCCGGTATCGCGGCTCTCAGCGGCGCCTGCGCTCCGGCGGCCACCAAACAGGTGACGCCCATGGCTTCGCTCACTCCGCCGGTGGCCCAGGCCCCGTCCCAGGCAGCCAACCCCGGTTCGCTCTATTCCCAGGCCGCGTATCCCAACTATCTTTACGAGGATACCCGGGCCAGGCGCATCGGCGACATCGTGATGGTCAACATTGTGGAAAAGGCCAACGCCAAATCCAAATCCAAAACCAAGTCCAACAAAGACAACAACCTGAATATGAGCGTCAACAACCTTTTCAATGAAAAGAATATCGACCCCATGCCTCTTTCAGGTCCCCTGCAGAATGCAGGCGTCGATGTCGGCGGGTTTCTGGGCATGAAGGGCAGGGTGGGCAGCACCCCGTTGGTTACCGCCCGCTCCAATAACAAGTTTGACTCCGACGGCGAAACCAGCCGCGAGTCCTACATTACGACCACCATCGGCTGCCGGGTGGTGAACATTCTGCCCGGCGGAGTCATGCAGGTGGAAGGCGCACGCCAGGCCAGGGTCAACGACGACACCCAGATAGTGGTGGTTCGCGGCCTGGTGCGGCCTGTGGATATAGGCCCGGATAACTCCATTCAGTCCACAGCCATGGCTGAATGCCAGATAGACCTTTACGGCACCGGCGTGCTGGCCGACCGCCAGAAGCCCGGCTGGCTCTCGCGGGTGCTTGACAACATCTGGCCGTTCTAGATCCGTACGGGGCCAGGGAGAAACATCATGACTCGGCAACGCATCCTCACAACGGCGCTTGGCGTCCTTATCCTGATGGCGGCCTTCGCGCAGCAGGCCGGGGCGGCCCGCATCAAGGACATCGCCTCCTTCTCCGGCGTGCGCACCAACCAGTTGGTGGGCTACGGCCTGGTAGTGGGCTTGTCCGGCACCGGCGACAAGCGCGGGTCGGATTTCACCGTGCAGTCCATCTTTAATATGCTCGACAAGATGGGCGTGCGCGTGGACAAAAAAACCCTGCGGCCGGCCAACGTGGCTGCGGTTATGGTTACCTGCCAGATGCCCGCCACGTCTCAGCCCGGCACCAAACTCGATGTCACGGTTTCGTCCCTTGGCGACAGCACCAGCCTTTTGGGCGGCGTGCTGCTGATGACCCCCATGAAGGGCGTGGACGGCAACATCTACGGCTTGGCCCAGGGGTCGCTGGCCGTGGGCGGTTATCAGGCCGGAGGCGCAGGCGCCACCACAAGTAAGAACATCACCACCGTGGCCAGCATCCCCGGCGGGGTCAACGTGGAACGCGCCATCGCTTTCGATTTCAACCAGCAGCGCGATCTGACCATCAACCTGAGCTACTCCGATTTCACCACGGCCATGGCCATAGTGCAGAAGATCAATACGAGCATGGGCGGCAGTTTCGCCCGGGCCACCGACGCCTCCACCATCAAGCTGGACATTCCGCCCCAGAGCAAGGGCAACATGGTTCCCTTGATGGCCACTCTGGAAAATCTTGAAATCACTCCTGACAACAAGGCCAAGGTGGTGGTGGACGAAAAGACCGGCACTGTGGTGGTTGGGCTTAACGTGAAGCTCACCCGCTCGGCGGTGACTCACGGCAACCTGCAGATCACCATCCAGGAATCTGCCGACGTGTCCCAGCCGCTGCCCTTTGCCCCTGCGGGCGCGCAGACGGTGGTTGTTCCGCAGACCACGGTCAACGCCACGGAGCAGAACCGCGAAGTGCGCATGCTCGAAGGCGCCACCCTGCAGGAACTCATCGAAGGCTTGAATATCCTCAAGGCCACCCCGCGCGACCTGATAAGCATCCTGAAGACCCTCAAGGCCTCGGGCGCGCTGCATGCCGATATGGAAGTGATCTAGCCATGGCCATTGCCCCGGAAACGACCGCACCCGCCGCTCTGGCTCCAGGTGTCCAGCAGAAGATGGACATGGACGCGCTGCGCGGGCGTATCACTCCGGGGCCGGATAAGGACAAGAAGCTCAGGGAAGCCTGCGAAGGATTTGAATCGGTCTTCATCGGCCAGATGCTTAAGGAAATGCGCAAGTCCGTGTCCAAGGACGGACTGCTCAAGAGCAAAGAGGAAGATCAGTACGTCTCCATGTTCGATGAAGAGCTTTCCAAAAGCCTGGCCAAGGGCGGAGGCGTCGGGCTGGCCGACTACATGATGCGCCAGTTGAGCACCCGCACGGACAAGGGCAAGCAGGCCCAGCCCGGAAATGCGGCCTTAAGCGGAGCGCACCGCGCCACAGCCCTTGAAGGCATGCCCACCTTGCCGAGGGGAACCAAGAAGCTTCTCACCGTATCGGCGGGCAACCCCCTGATTCCCGGCACGGCCATGGGGCCGCGCGGGCTGGTGCCTGCCAGCTCGCTCGACGGCACGCCTTCCCAGCATCTGGGCACACCCGGAGCACAGTACCTTCAAGGCCAGGACCAAAGTCTTGCCGCGCCCCAGGCCGGCACGCTGCTGGCCCCGGTGACGGGCGAGGTTTCCTCTGATTTCGGCTGGCGGCGCGATCCCTTCACCGGCCAGCGCGGCTATCACAGCGGTGTGGACATCGCGGCCCCCGAGGGCACGCCTGTGAAGGCCTGCTGGGATGGCAAGGTGTCCTTCGCCGGCAAGCAGCATGGCTACGGCAACCTGGTGATCGTGGACCATCCCGGTGGCTGGCGCAGCTATTACGGCCACAACAAGGCCATGAACGTTGCCGAGGGCCAGACCATCCGCGCTGGACAGCAAATTGCATCTGTAGGGCAGACCGGTCGCGCCACAGGGCCCCATCTGCACTTTGAGTTACGGCGGGACGATGTGGCGGTGGACCCGATGAAGATAGGCGGCACAAAGCTTGCCGCCCTGACACAAAGCGGGCGGTAGGCCGTCAAGGAGCTCATCATGACCCGGCGCATCTTGGAAAATCTTACCCGGCAGTTTCAGGCCCTCAAGGTGCTTCTCCTTCTTCAGGAGGAAGAGTTTGCCCATCTGCGGGAGTTTCGTCCCCAATCCGTGGGAGCGCTGGAGTTCTCTATTCAGGAGCTCATGCGTCAGATTCTCGTCGAGCGCAGGAACATCAAGAAACTGATGAACGAGATCAACCCGGCCGCAACACGCCTGCGCGAGCTCAGCGAAGTGTTTGGCGACGACTGGCAGGCAATTGCCGATTGCCTGCACTCCATCGATACCCTGGAGCAGGCCGCGGCCAAGCAGGCCGAAAAGAGTTACGCCCTGGCCCTGGCCTTGTTCGACCAGAGCAGCGGCTATGTGGACTTTTTCAAACAGGAACTCACCCCCAAGCGTCTTACCTACGGGCCGCGCGGCGTCATCGGCCAAGCCAAGCCTGAGCCCGCTATGATGAGGGGAGCGTTCTGACATGTCTGGCATCTCGTCTCTGCTCAATACCGGAATGAATGCTTTGAATGCCTCGCAGGTAGGCATCGAAGTAACCGGGCAGAACATCGCCAACGTCAATACCGTCGGGTATTCCCGGCAGCGCGTCAATTTTCAGGACGATATCTACGTCAACACCGGCGTGGGCCAGATGGGCACGGGGGTGCGCGCAACAGATATCCAGCGCATGTTCGACAAGTTTCTGGAGAGTTCCTACAATACCAAGGCCTCGGCCAGCAGCCGCTACAATTATCTGTATACGAACATGAGCACCGTGGAGACCACGTTCAACGAGTCGGAAGCTCCTGGAGTGGGCACAGGGCTGGCCAAATTTTTTCAGGACTGGCAGAATCTCAGCCTGGACCCCTCAAGCTATCCCCAGCGCCAGAACGTGCTTTCCGACACCAGCACGCTCCTTTCGGTGCTGCACCAGACCGATGCCGACCTGAGGACCATTCAGGAGCAGGCCAACGCCAGCATCAGTCAGGATGTGGACTCGGTGAACAAGCTGCTGACGGACATCGTGGACTTGAACAAACAAATAGCGCTTCACGATAATCCGCCCTCCGACAATGCCAACGGCCTGCTGGACCAGCGGGATCTCAAAGTGAGGGCTTTGGGCCAACTGGTGGATATCAGCGTCATCGACAGGGGCGGCTCCAACTACACCATCACGACCCAGGCCGGACAAACGCTGGTGGACGGAGTCAACGCCTACGGCCTCAAGTTGGAGACCAACAAGGTCATCAAGAATCTCATCCCTGGTTCGAGCTTCGACGGCAATGTCTATTTTTCAGGCTCGGACAATTTTGAATACACCGTCAAGGTGGTCAGCGGCGGCACCGTTACCTCGGGCGCGGGGGCAGCACAGTTCCAGGTGTCTCTTGACGGCGGCACCACATGGTTGCGCAGCGACTCCGGGGCCATCAAGACCTTTTCCGCCCGTCCGGCGGATCTTGCGGTGTCCGTGGGCAACCTGTCCATCTCCTTCGGCAAGACCTCCAACGGCTCCATTAGCCCAACCGGGCAGATGACAGTGGGCGACACGTTCACCATCGTGCCCAAGACCGGGTTGTTCTGGTATCAGTCTGCGGCTACGCCCATCAATATCACCCCCCAACTCTATTTCAACGGGCAGGACAATCCCACCCGCATTACAGGGGGAAGTCTGGCAGGCGAGTTCACCCTGCGCGATTACAACATCGGGCGCTATCAGGAACGCCTGAACACCCTGGTGGACGGCATCATCTGGGAAACCAACCGCCTGCACAGCCAGGGCTCCGGGCTCAAGATGTTCACCGACGTCACCGGCACGTACCAGGTGAAGGACTCCAGCTTGGCCCTGGGCAGCGGATCGTCCGGGCTGCACTTTGCCGACAAGCTCACTTCGGGCGCGTCCATGATGTACATCTACAACGCCAACACCGGTGCGGCAGTTTCCAACGGCTTCCTCAATTTCAGCACCACTGGCGGGATGGAACTTTTCAACCCGAACACCGATTCGCTCAGCGACGTGGTGGCGGCCATCAACCGCACCTTCGGCACCTTCCTCGATGCCTCGGTGAGCAACAACCAATTGCAGATCACTGCCAAGGCCGGCTATGATTTCGGATTCGGCACCGACGCCACGGGCCTTTATGCAGCGCTGGGCGTCAACACATTTTTCGCCGGAGACTCTGCCAGGTCTATAACCCTGAACGCCGTGTGCGGTTCGGATTCGGGTTATCTCAACGCCGGGCATATCAACGGCGCTTCCGAATCCAACCAGGGCGACAACCTGACGGCCTTGAACATTTCCGGGCTGGCCAGCAAGGCCGTGACCCTGAGCACAACCTTCGACGCCCCAACCAGCCAGTCCCTGTCGGCCTACTACAACAGTCTGGTGGGCATCGTGGGTGTGGATACCGAGAACGCCAAATTCAACTACGACTTCGAAAATTCTCTGGCTACCGAGTTGAACAACCGCCAACTGGCAGTTGCAGGCGTGAACCTGGACGAGGAAATGGCCAACTTGGTGAAGTTTCAGCACTCCTATCAGGCCGCGGCCAAGATAATCTCAGCCGCCGACCAGATGTGGCAGACAGTGCTCGGGCTGAAGCAGTAAGGAGCAGGTCATGTCGCTGCGCGTTTCTCAACAGATGATCTATCAGGACAGCCTGATGCGGATGAATTCATCGCTCTCGCAGATGATGGAGTCCAATCTTCAGGCCTCCAGCCAGAAGAAGGTCAACCGTCCTTCGGATGATCCTGTGGGCATGACCCGTATTCTGAACTATCGCAACAACCTGGGCGCTCTCGACCAGTTTCAGACCAACAACGATATGGCCAAAGGCTGGCTCAACCTGGCCGACAGCACCATGGTGCAGGTCAATACTGTCATCACCCGCCTGAAGGAGTTGGCCGAGCAGGGTTCCACCGGAACCATCACCGCCGACAACCGGCAGCAGATAGCGGCGGAAGCCCGCCAGCTGTTCAAACAGCTGGTCGCTATGGCCAACACCAAGTTCGACGGCAAGGCCATTTTTGGCGGGCAGAAGACCAATATCTCCCCCTTCACGGAAACCCTGACGCTGAGCAGCAACCAGCAGGGCGTGGTGTCCAATGCCGGGTTCTCTATCCACGGCTTTTCAGAGTACACCACGCTGGTGCAGTTCCCTTCCAACTCGGGCATGCTTTCCGCGTCGTCCACCTTCCGCTATTCCTCGGACGGCGGCTCAACCTGGACGACTGGCAAGGTGAGCGATCCGGGTGCGCCCAACCGTTTGCAGCTTAATCTTGGCGGCGTGAGCCTGGAGTTGGACCGCAACACCACCATTAAAGCCACCAGCGCCAGCAATACCAACGACACCACAGGCACTTGGCTGTGGGTGCGCCCCACGGCGCAGTACACCGGCGACGACATGGACAGCATCACCGTGGACCCCTTGCGGGGTATGGGTTCCACCGTCACCGGCACCGCCAAGGGCGTCTTCAGCGACAACGTTATCGTGCGCATAGACAGCACCGGCACCCTTGGCTCGGACATCAGCTATTCCTACAGCATGGACGGCGGCAGCACCTGGAAAGTCTCCAATACCTCGACGCCCGACGCCTTGGACAGTTCGGCGAACTTGAACCTGCCCGGCGGCGTGCTCTCCTTGCATTCCAACGCTGGCAACAGTCTGGTGGCCGGCAGCATGTTCGTGGTGCATCCGCGTCAGGCGCTGATCAATTTCGACATTTCCTTCACAGAGCGCATCGCCGTCAACGGCGTGGGCAAGGACATCTTCGGCGGAATCTATCAGGACCCGGCCAGCAACGCGGCGCGGCCTGTGGTCATCGCTGGCTATTCCAACGTCACCAACCTTTTCGAGACCGTGGGCAAGCTTGTGGGCTATCTGGAAACCAACACCCAGAGTGGCGTGCAACAAGCCTTGGCGGACCTGCGTTCCTCCAGCCAGACCGTGCTCAACTACGCGGCCGATGTGGGCGCGCGGGAAAACCGCCTCGATGTGGCTGAGGGGGTTGGGAAAAATTTGTTTGAGAACCAGACCCAGCAGCTTTCCAATGCCGAGGATGTGGATCTTTCCGCACTCATGGTTCGAATGGCCCAGCAACAATTGGCCTACCAGACGGTGCTCAAGTCATCGAGCATGATCATGAACTTGAGCTTGATGAATTATCTGTAGGCATTGCACTGATCCGCATTGACAAGGTCCATGGGGCGCACTAGGGTGGCGCACAATTAAGGATACGAGGCGGTAATGCTGATACTTACCCGCCGCCCTGGAGAAAGCATCCATCTGGGCGACAAGATAAAAATCACCGTTCTTGGGGTGCAAGGCAAACAGATCAAAATTGGTCTTGAAGTGCCCCAGGAAATGCCGGTATACAGAGAAGAAGTATATCTGCGGGTATTGGAACAAAACCGTTTGGCTCTTGAGGCCAATCAACAAGATGTTTTGGCAGTGGCGGCGTTATGGCGAAAAAACAAGAGCGAGTAATCCAGAGCCGTATAGGCAAACTGTCTATTGCCCCGGATCGCGTGCTTCATTTTCCTCGCGGTCTCATTGGTTTTGAGCACGAACGTGAATTCACCCTGGTACAGATCCGGGATGACTCTCCGTTTCTTATACTGCAAAGCATGAACGATCCGCGCCTTGGGCTGCTGGTCGCTGATCCCTATACCTTTCTGAAAGATTACGATGTGGTGGTGGGAGAAGCCGAACGGAAGCTCCTGCATATCGATAACATCCGACAGGTGCTGGTGCTTGTCACCGTGAGCATTCCCCACGGTCGTCCAGACGAAACCACCCTGAACCTCACCGGCCCGGTAGTTATCAACACCCAGGTCCGCGTTGGGCTTCAGGTTCCCCAGACCGACCCCAAATATCCCAGCCGCTACCAGCCTACGCCAGCCGAAATGGCCGGTTGCACCCACGAAAACCAGCCCGCGTCCGAAGGTCAGGCCACACCCGAGGGCTAGGCCGGGCTCGCGAAGCAGGGGGCCGCTATTTGGTTATTCGAGGCCGGACGCGCATGCGCCCGGCCTTTTTCTTGGCCCGTGCCCGGTCACCTGTGGCCTCACAAATAGCGTACCGCAAGCTCCTCCCCGGGCGGTATGCTTACCGGCCTTTGTGACGGACGGCCCAGGAGCAGGGCGGCGTAGCCTTGATGGTCTTCGGGGATGCCCAGCAGGCTGGAGAGGGGAGGGTGAACCGCCAGAGCGAACACCAGGTAGCCGCACCAGCAGGCTCCCAAGCCCTTGGCGTGGGCCGCGATTTCCAGCCAGGATGTGGCGATGGCTGCGTCCAGCACCGGCAGGATGCCCTCCCTGGGGGCATAGGCAACAACCACGTGGGGCGCGCCGCGCAGCACCACGTCCCTGCCTTTGCCCACGGCCCGGATGGCTCCTGCCAGGTGGAGCGTGGCAGCCATGGTCGTTTCGGCCGCCACTTCGGCGCGCATCCACTCCACCACGCCGTTGAGTACTTCTGCCATGCGCTCCTGGCCCTCCACGACCACGAACTTCACCGGGCGGGCGTTATGGCCCGTGGGAGCATGAGCCACTGCGGTGAACAATCCCGTCAGCTCTTCACGGTCAAGCGGAGCGGGCGCATAATTGCGGCAGGATCTTCGGGATTGCAGCAGGTGGGTCACGGCTGCAAAGCTGGGCAGATTCGCCCGGCGAATGGGCTCGAAGGCTTCTGGCGGCAGAAGGGCGTGGCGGAACGCTCCGGTGGGGCAGGCCGCCACGCAATGGCCGCAACGGATGCAGTGGGCCGCGCGACCGGGCAGGGGGACGGGAAACCCGCCGGGCGTGTCTTGCCGCACCAGGCTGGCCGGGCAGGCCCGGACGCACAGCCCGTCTCCGGCGCAGCGATCCTGGTCTATGGTGAACAAGGGCATGTTCTTTCCTCCTGTTCCGCAAGACCCCTGGCGGGGTGGAATTCCCGCACAAGGCGCGCGGGAAATAAGGGGCCAAACGCCGCTGCGGCGCACCCAAACAACAAAACCGCGTCCGTCCACAAGGGGGAGCCCCCGTGGCCGGACACGTTTCTCAACGCGAAGAAGCGCGGCCGCATGTTTCAGCGGCCACGCCTTCAGCGCATGAATTCTACTTCGCTATCCACCAACTTTTGGGCGATCTTGCGTGGATCGGGGGTGTAGTTGCCTGATTGCACTTGGGCCTTCAGGGCTTCCACCCGGTCCACCCGTACGTCGGGCGACTCGTTTGCGCTCCTGGCGGCTTCCGCTACCAGCTTCGCGTCCTGTGAAACGGATACCCGGTCTCCAGTCGAGGATGAATCCTTGGCCTTCGCCTTGGCCTTTGCCTTGGCAATTCTGGCCGCGGTACCGGTTTCCTCGCCCTGTTCGACCTTGTTCTGTGCGTACGGGCTTACTCCTCCCAGAATCTTCTTGATGTCCATGCTCCCCTCCCCGGCGGCTCTTTTTTCCCGCCGAGAGGCCCGGTCTCGTTCCTCCCCAGGACTGGGCCGCCTTTGAGAGCGGCCCGCGACCAGGCATCAACTTGCAATCATGCCGCAAAATTACAGCATGGTCTCGTCAATCTTGGCCAAAGTCAGGTGCCATAACCTTTCAAGGATATGCGTCCGATCCTGGCCGGTCACTTCCACGGGGTCTTTTCCGCTTGCAACCCGAAATATTTGCAAATCCTGTTCTTCGGGTGGGTAGGCAAAAAACAACCGCGTTTTGAACTCGTGCTCGAGTTCCCGCTTGATGTCTTCCACCACCGGGTTCTCCGACCCGGTGACGATCAAGCTTTCTACAATTTCAGCAGCCACCTTGTGGACCAGCTCCCGCCGTTTGGCCTCGCGGGAGATGGCCACCTCGTCCTCGGCTCCGGCCGCTTTGAGCGACCGGTGGTACCGGGCCAGCCTGCGCGCCGTGGTGACCTGCCGCCCATAAGTGCGCAGCATGTTCCGTACAAGTGCGGGGTTGGCGGCCATTGAAGTTTCTCCTCGCTCTTCACGTGTCTTATCGTCCATGAGGGGGGACTTCTTTAGGAGGGTGGCAAAATTATACTCATGGACGGATCACGCCCCGGCCGCAGCGGCCGGACCTGCTGTGGGGATTCTCTAGCACGGCCCCCATCCGGGGTCGATGGGAAATCCTTGAATAGCGGCGGGCTTTCCTCTAGGTTCGCGCCCATGCAACCCATAGTGCGCGATGTGTTGGTGGTGGCCAAGTCCGGGGATGACCGGGCGCTGAACATGGCGGACGAGCTTTCGTCCTTTCTGGCAGCGCTCGGCTGCACCTGCCGCGTGGCCATCAACCAGACCGATGTGGAGGGCTGTCTCGGCTCCTCGTCGCTTCTCGATATCGGCGCCAGCCCGCAATTGGCCATCGTTTTGGGCGGCGACGGCACCATGCTCAGCGTGGCGCGCAAGCTCATGGGAGAATCCATCCCGCTTCTGGGCATCAATCTGGGCCGCCTGGGTTTTTTGACCCAGCTCACCGCCTACGACTGGCGCGAGATCATGACCGACGTGGTGGTCAAGGGGTTTGCGACGCACCAGATTCTCGTGCTGCGTTGCGAGGTGGCCCGCCAGGGACGGCAGGTGTTTTTGTGCGGCGCGGTCAACGACGTGGTGGTCAGCCGGGGGGCCATGGCCCGGCTCGTGCGGGTGGAGGCAAGCTACGCCGGGGAGCGCATAGGTTCCTTCCGGGCCGACGGCATGGTGGTCTCCACGCCCACCGGGGCTACGGCCTACAGCATGTCGGCTGGGGGGCCGCTGGTGCATCCCGATCTACAGACCATGACCCTCACTCCCATTTGTCCCTTTCTGTGCGATTTGCGCCCCATGGTGTTCCCCACCGACCGTCCGCTGGACCTCCAGGTGCAGGAATCCTCCTCCGAAGTCATGCTCACCTGCGACGGCCAGGCCATGTTCCCCCTGGAAGCCGGGGACTGGGTGCGGGTGCGCCGTGCCGAGCGCCAGCTCAAACTGGTGAGCGTGGGCGGATTTTCCTACATTCGTAAACTGCAAGAAAAAGGATTCATCAGAGACCGATGAGCCCGGCAAATTTCCACCATATGGGACCGCTCAAAGACCTGCGTTACGGCAAGGACCCCTTGCTCGACGCCTGGATTCTGCATTTTTTGAGCGAAAACCACATCGAATACAGCATCGATCCCCTGCGCAACGCTTCGCCGGAGCAGATACGCTTCATGGTGGCCCTTGGCCCCGATCATATCTACATGCCCTGTTCCGACGGCATGCTCACCTCGATTCTGGAGAAGAACCTGGAATCCGACCTGCTCAGCGCCTATGACGCCATGTGGAAGCGGGTGGTGGACCTGATAGAGAATCATTGTCCCAACGATTACGATAAGATGAAGATTCGCGCCCTGTGCGATCACAAGTACCGCCAGGCCGTGAACGCCCCGGTGATGATTCCCTCGCGGCTGCTCAAGCGCCTGACCACCATCTTTCTGGCCCAGACCGGCCAGGACGATCCCTACCGGGAGCGCAAGCGCGCCCTCAACCGCCGGGCTTACAAATTTCTGCGCAGCGACTCCATGACCCGCTTTATGAACACCTGCCCGGACATCCGTTTCAACTGCTCGACCATCCGGGACATGCGTTTCGAGCTGGATATGCTCGAAATCACGCGCAATCTGCGCCTGTCCCTCTGGAGTGACATCTGGGAGCGGGACGCCTTTGTTCCGGCCACCGAAGAGGTCGAGAGCGTGCTCTCCGGCAGCGGAAGCCTGGACGCCCTGCGCCAGGCGCTGGACCCCGGGCGTCCCAAGTCCATGAAGATTCTGTACCTGGCGGATGATTCCGGCGGGCTGGTGTTCGACATCGAAGTCGTGCGCGTGCTGCTGCGCATGGGGCACCGGGTCATTCTGGTCATGAAGGAGGGCTTCTATTTCGACGCCCCCACCGTCTGGGACGCCGAGGATGATCCCGTGCTCAGCGAGGCCTTGTCCGCAGCACATCTGCTGGGGGAGACCGGGGCGACCAAGAACCAGTTGCTCAAGGCTCTCAATGAAAATCCGTTTTTGGTTATTTCCGACGGCTCCCGCGAGCGTCTGAACCTCTATAAGGTCAGTGTCACTTTTTCCCGCGCCTGGAAGGAATCGGACATAGTGATCGCCAAGGGCGAGCTGAACCACCGGCGCATCATGCTCACCAGCCACCAGTTCACCCGCAACATCATAAGCATCCACAAAGACGGCAACGGGGGCATGGTCATGGAGTTCAAACCCAAACCCTCGGGGATACGCTCCTTTACCGAACAGGAGATTACGGCCAAGGCCGAGGCCATCATCAGCCGCATGCGCCAGGAGCGCGATTCTGGCAAGACGGTCATGTTTTATTCGGCCATCGTCGGTTCCATTCCCCACGAAACCGACAACGCCATCAAGGTGCTCTCAGCCTTTGTGAAGCAATTGCGGGCCAAACTTTCCGGCACCTACATTGTCAATCCCGCCGAGCACTTCGAAGAGGGCATGGACGCCGACGACCTCATGTTCATGTGGGAGAAGGTGCAGCGCTCCGGCCTGCTGAATGTGTGGCGCTTTCAGACCTACGAGGATATCGAGCAGGCTTTCGATCTGCTTGGCCGCCCGGTCCCCCCCATCTGGGCGGGCAAGGATGCCACCTATTCCACCGGCTGCACCAAAGAAATGCACATCGCCCTCGACGTGCAACGCCAGCAGCCCGAGTTGCAGATCATCGGCCCCAACCCGGAAAAATTCTTCAGAAGGCGGGAATACGGGGTGGGCAAATTCATCGATGCGGCTATAGCCGCGCGGTGATGCCCGTGCACTCGTTTGTGTGCGAAAGCTCGGCAAACCGACTCAGTTGTTTGCGATGCAAGCCTCGCGAATGTTATTGCAGTTGAAGAGGCATTCATTCATTTTTTTAGGGCCTGACATCTGCTGACAGACGTTCATGCAATTCTGCCATCCCATGTTGCAGTTTCTTATGACCCGCTTCTTATGATCGTTGTAGGCGTTGTCCTCGTTGTAGTTTCCTCCCCGGTGGCCGCCACCACCACGGTAGTAGCCGTTATCGGAGTAAGCGCCATCGTCATAGACACCGTCGCAACCGGACAAGGCCGGCAGGGTCAGGAGCAGGAGCAGCAAAGGCAGCAGCGTCGTTTTCACGGTGAACATTTTCAGCCTCCTCTAAGGGATATCTGTCAATACAGCACCATAGACAGGATGTGAAGTCAACCGCGCCCTCAGTTGACGCCATGACGCCCATTGACCCCGGCCGCGCGGGCTTGTAAAACCTGCCCCGGCGTTTCCCACCGGCGCCGCCTTGCGCCCCACTGTTCCAAGGAGACTATCATGCCTGAGTTCGAGGCGGTCATCGGACTGGAAGTCCACGCCCAATTGCGCACCGAAAGCAAAATCTTCTGCGCCTGTTCCACCGCGTTTGGCGCGGGTCCCAACGAAAACGTCTGCCCCGTATGCTCGGGCATGCCGGGCGTGCTGCCGGTGCTCAACGGCACCGTGGTGGAATACGCGGCCAAGATGGGCATGGCCATCGACTGCGCCCTCAACCCCGTGTCGGTGTTTGCCCGCAAAAACTATTTCTACCCCGACCTGCCCAAGGGCTATCAGATATCCCAGTTCGAGCTGCCCATCGCCGAGCACGGCAAGGTGGATATCCTGGTGGACGGCCAGGCCAAGACCATTGGCGTCACCCGCATCCACATGGAAGAAGACGCGGGAAAGAATATCCACTCCGCCACGGAAAACATCAGCTACGTGGATTTGAACCGTGCCTGCGTGCCGCTGATCGAGATCGTCTCCGATCCCGACATGCGCTCTTCAGCCGAGGCCGTGGCCTATCTCAAGGAGATGCGCTCCATCCTGGTCTATCTGGGCATCTGCGACGGCAACATGGAGGAGGGCTCCTTCCGCTGCGACGCCAACGTCTCCATCCGCCCCAAAGGGCAGGAGGCTTTCGGCACCCGCACGGAAATCAAGAACGTCAACTCCTTCCGCAACGTGCAGCGGGCCATCGACTATGAAATTCAACGCCAGAAGGAATGCCTGGAAGACGGCGAAGCCATTGTCCAGGAAACCCGGCTCTACAATCCTGAGAAGAACATCACCGCCAGCATGCGCGGCAAGGAACAGGCGCACGACTACCGCTACTTCCCCGACCCGGACCTGGTGCCCCTGAAGCTCGACCCGGACCAAGTGGCGGCCTGGCGCGAAACTTTGCCCGAGCTTCCCCGGGCCAAACGCCAGCGCTTCATGGACCAGTTCGGCCTGTCGGCCTTCGACGCCGATATCCTCACCGCCGAGCGCGATCTGGCCGCCTACTATGAGAAAGCCTGCGCCACCGGGGCCGATCCCAAAAAAGTGGGCAACTGGATGATGGGCGATTTCCTGCGCGAACTGGGTGAGGCTAAACTCACGGTCGACCAGGTCAAGCTGGCCCCGGAAGACCTGGCCAAACTGGTGAAGCTCATCGACGGCGGGACCATCTCCGGCAAGATCGGCAAACAGATTTTCCCCGAGTTCTTCGCCAATGGCGGCGACCCTGAAGCCCTGGTGAAAGCCAAGGGCCTGGTGCAGATTTCCGACACCTCAGCCCTCGAAGTGGCCATCGACGCCGTTTTGGCCGCTAATCCTTCCGAAGTGGAGGCCTATCGGGGCGGCAAGACCAAACTCATGGGCTTCTTCGTGGGCCAGATCATGAAAGCCACCAAGGGCCAGGCCAATCCGGGCCTGCTCTCAGAGCTGCTGGCCAAGAAGCTCGGCTAACCTTTACCTTCCAGGAACATACCACCATGACCGAACATATCCAATTTTCCCCTGAAAAAGACGCGTTGCTCCTTCTTGACCAGCGCATCCTCCCCAACAAGGAGGAGTATTTCGCCTGCACCAACAACCAGCAGACCATCTACGCCCTGCAAACCATGGTGGTGCGCGGCGCGCCTGCCATAGGCGTCACCGCCGCCTACGGCTGTTATCTGGCCGCAGGCGAGCTGGACCCGGCTGACGCCCAGTGGAAACCCCACCTGGAAAAACTGCTGCACGAACTTGAAGACGCCCGGCCCACAGCCGTCAACCTGCGCTGGGCCGTGGAGCTTATGCGCCAGGCCTGGCAGGCCGAACCGGGCCTCACCCTGACCGGGTTGCGCAGCAAATGGCTGGCCATGGCCAAGGACGTCCACGCCCAGGATATCGAGATCAACATGGCCATGGGCCGCTTCGGAGCCGATCTCATCGACGACGGCGATACCGTGATGACCCACTGCAATGCCGGCGCTCTGGCCACCGCCGGTTACGGCACTGCCCTCGGCGTCATTCGCGGTGCCTGGGAGCAGGGCAAGAAGATTTTCGTCATCGCCAACGAGACCCGGCCTTTCCTCCAGGGCGCGCGCCTTACCGCCTATGAGCTGGCCAAGGACGGCATTCCCGTCAAGGTTGCCTGCGACAACGCCTGCGCCCTGCTGATGAAGCGCGGCATGGTGCAGAAAGTGGTGGTGGGCGCGGACCGCGTGGCTGCCAACGGCGACGCCGCCAACAAGATAGGCACCATGGGCGTAGCCATTCTGGCCAAGCACTTCGGCGTGCCCTTCTATGTGGCCGCACCGGCCTCCACCTTCGACCTGAACACCCCCACGGGCGACGACATCCCCATCGAGGATCGCACCCCCCGCGAGGTGACCCACATCGGCGACCACCAGATCACCCCCAACGGCGTGGGCGTGTTCAACTACGCCTTCGACGCCACGCCCTCGGAACTCATCGCAGGCATCGTCACCGAACGCGGTGTCATCCGCGCGCCCTATGTGGAGAACATAGCCAAGATCATCGGCGGGAAGTAGCGTAGAGTTAAGAGGCCTCCGGCGGCCGGGGGGCCAATGGCCCCCCGAACCCCCCGAGTAGCTTCGCGTCGTGTGGC
>JBBRUD010000019.1:0-58019 GCA_038248065.1 Desulfovibrionales bacterium
AAGCCTGCGAGGGAGAGTCATGAGGTCGCCTGCGCCCCTGATTCCGGAGTATCCGCGACATGTCCTCATCATCTCCAGAACTGACGAAGGGGCCTACTGTCGAATGGCTCCACTCCCAGGCCTTTTTTGTTGAGTTTGATCATGATGTTGGATAGTTGAAAAACTGTTTCTACAAGGACGCCAAAGGGAGAGTACGCTGAAGTCTCGTCGCCTGGTAATGCTCCGTTTGTATACTGAGACCAGTGGCCCATTGGTACATTCGCAACTTCAAAAGAGTAGTGCCAAGAATGCATACTGACAGCACTCTTCAAGAAACACTTTTGCGGACCATGAGTTGGCATAGACATTCTGACTTACATTTCAAATTTGTATAAAAACTCTCAACTACACTACCCAGCAAACCCCCCTTTCACCCTCGTACAACACGCACGGTTAACATCATGTATAAATTTTTGAAGACAACGCTTACAATATTTGGAATAACTGTACTCTGCCTTTTGGCCACAGAAGTCTGTCTGCGTCTGTTCAGTGTCATTCCAGAAAAAATTGCTCGCCCTGTCTTCTATGCAGATATGATGGGAGACTTCGAGCCGAACCTCTCTACTCGTGAAACGGTTCAGGGAAACCTTCCCTACACTGTAACAATCAATGGACAAGGCTTAAGAGGCAAACAAACCTATTCCTTGAAAAAACCTGAAAATACGCTACGCGTACTCTGCATCGGTGATTCCTTCACATACGGCGTTGGAGTCGATGACCAATCCACCTACCCGGAGCTGTTAAAAATATATCTGTCTGAAAAATTCAAGGGAACAAACATTGAAGTAATTAATGCCGGAGTGTATTTCTATGACATTGTTGATGAGTACGACTACTACATGGAAAAAGGACGTTTATTTGGCGCAGATATCGTCATTTTGCAGTACTATGTCAACGACCTCGAAGGAATGACCCGCTGGTTCTTCAGGCCTCAAAGCAGAACTGGAGAGAAATATTCATGGCTTGCCTCAACCATCAGGCAGACAGCCCTCTACAACCTAGCGGCAAGCGCCAGACACAAACTGGGAATGCAGTTCAATCTGCCCGTCCCGACTGGCGATACATCCATCGACAAATTCACTCAGTTCCTTGTTCCCGGAAACGCGGAGCAAGTGGACGCCATATTCAGCGCCAAGTCCCTGGATGAAAAAAACTACTTTTTATTGCAGCCATACTGGGAAATGTATTTGAAAGTATTAACTACTTTTCGAAACTCCGTGGAAGCAAACGGATCAAAGTTTCTGTTTCTTATGATCCCTGAAGAGTCCCATATGTCTAAATACATCAACGCTTACAGCCACGCCTTGATTGAAAACCTCCGAAAGGACAAAATCATCCATATTGATATGCTCCCAGAACTTCGCAAACTCTCCAAACTCAACAACACGTCATACTACAACTCACCCTATGACATGCACTTGAACAGCCTAGGTAACACCATCGTCGCAAACGCTGTATCCAAAAGAATACTCAAAACACAAGACACTTCCGGCTTTAAGCTTGACAACAACACACCACGCTATAGAGCATATACGCATGCCATCAAGACAGAAATTCGTATGAATGACAATGCAAAATTTTCAACATTTTTCGGAAACGGCGTACTCTCAGCCAGGGTCGCAGCTTCAAACATTGAGACTGAATGCATAAAATCTCCAGACAGGGCAATCTGCTTTGCTACTCCGGTAAAACCTGTTGTTAAAGAAGGTACTCTGTCAATTTCTATTGACTATGCACAGCCCGTTTCAGGTGTGACTATTTATAATCCAAGAAGAGTCGGTGCTCCCGGTTCGGGTGAAATCAACGTCTCGTGTGCAGCAGATGGACAAGAGCCCAGCATTGTCAGCCAGTATACAAATGCTGATAAAAGCACCCCGGACGGTTTGGAGAATGTCGAATATATCGAGGTGGATTTTTCTCAACCGGCCAAACACGTTACGGTTCAATACCTTCTCCAGGCCGATGCGGCTCTCTTCGCGTCCGACGACAGCAAGGATGTACTGCGGAAATTGCAAGTGATCGGCTACCCATGACCGAGTTTTAAATACGGCTGTCATTACATTTCTCATGTGCTACGTGGTGATATTGTATGATGCTCAACAGATTACGGAAGGATTACAAAGACTCCGCAAGACAGAAACCTACAAACAACAGGGCACAGCATACAACAAAGAACGCAAAAATCCCGGAGAGATAACTCTCCGGGATTCTTGCATTCTTGATGGGGTGGCTGATGGGGTTTGAACCCACGACAACCCGGGTCACAGCCGAGTGCTCTGCCAGCTGAGCTACAGCCACCGTCAGGACGATGTGGATTACACAACCCGCCCCAAGAGGTCAAGACCATTTCCACAGCTTGAGCTCCCTTTCGCTTCCGGCTAGAAGACAGGGACATCACCGGCGGCTTGCCGCCTCGGAGCACACCCCATGGACAAACTGGTCATCGAAGGCGGACTGCCCCTGCGCGGGCGCGTGCGCGTCAGCGGCTCGAAAAACGCGGCCCTGCCCATCCTGATGGCCTCCATCCTGATGGACAGCCCGGTCACCTACCGCAACGTCCCCAATCTGCGCGACATTCATACAACCTTGAAGCTCCTCAATATCCTGGGGCTTGAGACATCCTTCGAGGACGGCGTGGTGGTCACCAAGCCCGCCGAAAACTTAAGCCCCGAAGCACCCTACGATCTGGTGAAAACCATGCGCGCTTCGGTGCTTTGCCTTGGGCCGCTGCTGGCCCGTCTGGGTGAAGGCCGCGTGGCCCTGCCCGGCGGCTGCGCCATCGGGGCCAGGCCCGTCAACCTGCACCTCACTGCCCTGGAGCACATGGGCGCGCGCTTCGACCTGGACTCGGGCTACATCGCAGGCATCACCAACGGGCTCACCGGCGCGAAAATCTTTTTCGACCAGGTCACCGTGGGCGGTACCGAAAACCTGCTCATGGCCGCCGTGCTGGCCAAGGGCGAAACCATCCTGGAAAACGCCGCCCGCGAGCCGGAAGTGATCGATCTGGCCAACTTCCTCAACGCCTGCGGAGCCAAAATCACTGGCCACGGCAGCCCGGTAATCCACATCCAGGGAGTGGAATCCCTTTCGGGGTGCGAATATTCCATCATGCCAGACCGCATCGAGGCCGGCACCTATCTGATCGCTGCTGCCATCACCGGCGGGGAGATCATCCTGGAAAACTGCCCCTGCCAGGAGCTCGACGCCGTGTTCAGCAAACTGCGCGAAATGGGCGTCGTGCTGGACAACACGCCGCAGGGGCTTCTGGCCCGCCGGGGTGGCGACCTGACCTGCATGGATCTCTCCACCCGGCCCTACCCCGGATTTCCCACGGACATGCAGGCCCAGATCATGGCCTTGATGTGCGTTTCGGGCGGAGCAGGCACCATCACCGAAACCATCTTCGAAAACCGTTTCATGCACGTGCAAGAGCTCATGCGCCTGGGTGCCAAGATTAAAGTCACCGGCCAAAGCGCTGTCGTGCGCGGCGTGCCCCGCCTCACCGGCGCGCCGGTGATGGCCTCGGACCTGCGGGCCAGCGCCTCCCTGGTGCTGGCGGGTCTGGCCGCCCACGGCACCACCGAAGTGCAGCGCATCTATCACCTGGACAGGGGTTACGAAGCCATGGAAGTCAAACTCCAGGCTCTGGGAGCGCGCATCAAGCGGGCCAAGGAATAAGGCCCGGCAGCGAGGTTTTCCGGTCGTGTCCCTGGTTCCGGCCCTGCTCCCCTGGCAGCTTCTGCTGCTGGCGTACGGGGCGGGAATCTGGATGCTGCGCGAGCCTTGGGCCGGGCTGTGCGCCCTTGTCCTCATCGCCCTGTGCAATCGTCTGGCCGGACGGGTATCCCCCCGTCCGGCTATTCTCGTTCTAGCCGCCCTGACCGGGCTGGCCTGGGCTTGGCTGCGCCTTCCCCCCATGCCCCACGACCCTGCTTGGCTGGACAGCCGCCCCAAAGGCAGCCTGAGCGCCCAAGTTGCCGAAGTGGCCGAAAAGCCTGACGGGCGTCTGGAAATTCTCCTGGAAAACGCCGTATTCCACTTGGAGGACGGCAGCGCTGAACCCCTTTCCGGCTCGGTGGCCTGGACCTGGCAGTACCCGGCCTTGCGGCCGGCTCCGGGCTCCACCGTTCGCCTGGCGACCAGGCCCCACGCCACCACGGGTTTCGACAATCCAGGCGGGGTGGATTGGGCCTGGAACAGGCGGCTGCACGGCGTTTTCTACCGGGTGTTCACTCTGGGCCAAAAAGGTGTGGAGTTTATCAGCCTGGCACCGCCAAGCCCCGCTGAAGCCTGGCGACTGCGGCTGCGCCAGGCCATTCTGGACGGCGCTGCCGGGCGCAGGGTGCACAACACATCTGCTCCACCTTCTGACACCCCCCATGCAAGGGTGAGCCCGGACATAGGGGATGGCCCGTCACGGGCCGCCGGGCTCAGCGGAACGCCGGACGAATCGCCGGATACCAACACGGCAAGCCAGCCCGACGATCAGCAGAGTGAAAAGTCCGGCCTCTTGCAGGACAGCGAACAGGTCGCAAGCCTCGACCGCACATCATGCGGTGAACAAAGCGCAAAGCCCAAGCGTATGCTGAACGCTGAACAAGGTGCTAAGCCCGCCCGCCTGCCTGGCAACAACCTTGGGGCAAGACCCGGACCCACGCCGGACGGCGAACAGGACGAAACACACGGCCCTATTCTGGAAGGCACAGCCTCCCCCGGCTCTGCCGCTGGCATGGTGCTGGGACTCATTACCGGAGAACGCTTCGCCATCAGCCGGGCCGACCTGGACATGGTGCGCCGGGCGTCACTGTCGCACCTGCTGGCCGTTTCAGGCATGAACCTGGCCGCCGTGGTGGCCATGGGCTGGTGTTTGGCCGTGCTGGCCGGATTGGTCTGGCCGGGACTATATTTGCGCATTCCCAGGCCCAAGCTGGCGGTACTCTTGGGGCTGCCCTTGGCAGTCTGCTACCTCTGGCTGGCCCGATTCGAGCCTTCGCTCATGCGGGCCGCCCTGATGTTTTGCTGCTGGGCGCTGCTCCTGCTATACAACCGTTCCCGCATTCTTCTTGACGGGCTTATGGCCGCCCTGGCCATCATGCTGCTGTACAATCCGCTGGAGGCCTTCAACGTGGGGCTGCAACTCTCCGCAGCCGCAGTGGCAGGGCTCATTCTGCTCCTCCCCGTGGCATCGCCCCTGCTGCGCAGGCTGCGCATCAGTGGCCGGTGGTGGGCCTGGCCCATTTACCTTCTGGCCGGTTGGGCGCTGGTGACACTATGCTGCCAGTTGGCCGTCCTGCCCATCCAGGCCCAGGTTTTTGGCGAGGCCAGCCCGCATCTGTACCTCAACCTGCTGTGGGTGCCGGTGGTGGAATGGCTGGCCCAGCCTCCGGCCTACATCGGCGCGCTGACTGTGCTCTGGCTGCCCTCGGTTGGCGGTTTCCTCCTCCATGCGTCGGCCACGGTCTGCGACTGGATGCTCATGAGCTTGAAAGCCATGGATACCGCAGGCTTCCTGGAAATATTTCCCATCCGCCGCCCGTTGTGGCCGGAACTGCTTGGATACGTCCTGCTGATTGGCGGCTTGGCTTACTCCCTGCGCCTACCCCTGCGGCGCAGGCTGGCCTGGCTGGCCCTGTGCCTGGTTCTGCTTGGCGCGCCCTCGGTCTTCCAGTTCTGGAGCGACAGCCGCAACCGCGTCAGTCTGACCATGCTCGACGTGGGCCAGGGGCAGTCCCTTCTGCTGCAACTTCCGGGAGGGCGTCGTTATCTGGTGGATGGCGGCGGGGTAAGCTCGGGAAATTTCGACATCGGCCAGGCGGTGCTGGCTCCAGCCCTTACCTGGGGACGTCGTCCTCGCCTGGACGGCATCATTTTGAGCCATCCAGATAGAGATCATGCCGGGGGGATCACCTTTCCACTGGCCCATTTCCGGGTGGGCTTTCTGGCTGGCAACGGCCAATGGCCCGCTAACGGCGAATTCAGCCGGGCCTTGACGGCCAGCCGTCTGACCCCGCAGGCGTGGAAAGCCGGGGACGTGTTGGAACTGGGCGACGGATTGGCCCTTGAGGTGCTCCACCCGCCCGGAGGATACTCCAAGCGCGGCAACGAGGCCTCCCTGGTGCTGCGCCTGACCTGGAACGGCCGGGGGCTGGCCATCCTGCCCGGCGACGCCGGGAGCGACGCCCTGTCGAGCCTTGCCGCCTCAGGACGCGACCTTTCCGCCAGTGTTCTGGTGACGCCCCATCACGGCAGCAAAACCGCCCTGGCACCGGGCTTCTACGACAAGGTGGGGGCCGGTCTGGCGCTCATCAGCTCCGGTCGGGGCAACGCCTTCGGCCTGCCCTCCCCCCAGGTGACCCAGACCCTGGCCGGGCGGGGCACCACCCTCCTCAACACGGCTTTCCGGGGTGCCCTCACGGTTCGTTGGGCAGGCCCTCTGGCTGATCCTGAAGTGGTGAGCCAGAGATAAGCGGCTCCACGTGGATGACCACCCGGCCCACGTCGGCGATGGCTCCGCGCACCAGGTCTTCCAGACGGGCGCTGGTGGCGTGGGCCTGGCCTATGGGCGTGCCCGGGTCCATGCGGCAGTGGAAGCTCACGGAGTACCAGCCATCCGCCAAGTGCACCACCACGCCGTGGCAGTCCTCTACCCCGTCCACATCGCTGACCAAACCCTGGATGCGTTCGCAGATCCGGCGGGACTGGTCGCGCGTGGAATCCCGCACCAGGGCGGCCTCGCCCACGGGTTCGATATGGCTGGCCACGGTCAGAGGCTGCTTGTGCAGGGCCTTGAGATCGTCCTCCAGGCCGGTGACCATGCGGTGGGCCTCGGCCAGGCTCAGATCGTCGGGCACCTCCACGTGCATCTCCAGATGCAGGCCCGCACGTGTCTGGTGGGCTTGCAGGCCATGCACCGGCAGGCCGTGCCGCGCAGCCGTGCCGCGCACGGATTCGAAAAGATCGCGGTCGTCCCCGGCCACGGGTTCCAGGTGCACCACCACATCCGCGCCGGGCACCACACCGCGCACAGCTTCCTCGGCCCTGGCCCCGATGGCGTGAGCCTGCTCGAAGCTGGTCTGACGGGGAATATCCACGGTCAGGTCCACAAAGGCGGAAGGCCCGGAAAATCTGGCCCGCACGTGGGAGATGCCGCGTACGCCGGGCAGGGATTGCACGGCGGCACGGACGGCATCGGCGGTGTCCTCGCTGCCGCCGTCAAGCAGGGCGTCCACGGCGCGGCGCCCCAGTTGGATGCTCACCCAGACCACGATGGCGCACACGCCAAGCGCGGCCACGGCGTCGGCCCGCTCCAACAGGCTGCGCCAGAAGGAGCCCGGAGCCAGAAACATCCTGGCCCCGGCCACGCAGCCAAGCCCCAAAATAACCACGGCGGAAGACCACACATCCGTGGAAAAATGCAGGGCGTCCGCCTCCAAGGCCTGGCTGTTGTGTTTTACCGCCATTTTCTTAAGCATGCGCGATCTCGTCAGATCGACCACTATGGAAACCGCCATCACCCCGAAGCTCCACCAGGTGACCTCCACCGCCTCGGGATGGTAGAACAGGCGATCGACAGCCTCGCGCACGATGTAGACGCAGGTCACCAGCAGCAGCAACGTCTCGATGAGGGCCGAGAGGTTTTCAATCTTGCCGTGGCCGTAGGGATGGCGGTTATCGGCTGGCAGGCTGGAATAGCGCACTGCGAAATAGGTGACCCCAGCGGCCAGCAGGTCCAGGCCCGAATGCATGGCCTCGGACAAAATGCCCAAGGAATTGGTGGAAAGCCCCACAACCAGCTTGATTCCCGTGAGAAAAACAGCCGCGAACAGGGAATTCAGAGCCGCGCCGCTCTTTTCGCGATGAGCTTCGGTATCGATGTGCATGCTCTTCCCGTAAACCATGCTCCCGGCCAGGGAAACCCCTGATGGCGATTTTCATCATCGCTCCGGCGGCTGGGCCTTCAAAATATGTCAAGCGCTACCGTGCAACATATGCTAGAGACGCGCTATCCGGGACGCCAACCGCAATCCCCAAGGAGCACTCCCCATGGATGTGACCATAAAAACCAAAGCTTCAGTCCGCGTGGCCTTTGCCAGGGCCACCGGTCCCTACTTGACCTCCACCAAAGAGGCTTGGGATAAACTGGCCGCCTGGGCCGCCCCACGGGGATTGTTCGTGGAAGACGCCCAGTATCTGGGCCTCTCCCATGACGACCCCAGCCTCACCCCGCCGGACAAGCTCCGCTACGACGCCTGCGTGAGCGTCGGCCCCGAAGTAGCCGCCGAAGGCGATATCGGCGTCACCGAAATCCCCGGCGGCGAATTCGCCGTATACCTGCACAAAGGCCCCTACGAGGGTTTGGAGATGAGCTACAGCCAGCTTTACGGCCAGTGGCTGCCCGCTTCGGGGCGCGCGGCCGCCCTGCGCCCGCCCCACGAGGTGTACCTGAACCACCCGGATTCAACGCCCCCGGAGGAACTGCTGACGGAGATTTATGTGCCGTTGGAGGGGATGTAGGAGAAGAAGGAAGTAGAGGATGAGGCGAGAGGAGGAGGGATATGTCTCCGGCGGCCAAAGGGGCATTGCCCCTTTGGAATCCCTTATAATATAGCTGGTTACCCGGACACTGCCATTGGCCTTCGGCCCCCCCCATAGAGCTACGCGTGGTCGAATGCTAATAATGGGGGGGTCTGGGGGTGCCCTGCACCCCCAGCGGGGGGTTAAGGGGGAATACGGATGCCTGGCCGGAACGGCCTTGGCAGTCCGTTTCGAACGCAGTGCAGCGCCCCTCTTTCTAGAAGTTAATCTTTTCTTTGATCTCTTCGATAGTGACTCGTGCGGCAGCGCGGGCCCGCTCATTGCCGGCCTGAAGGATTTCCATGGCCAGGCCGGGGTTCTTGTCGAATTCGGCGCGGCGCTCCTGGACGGGGGCCAGGAAAGCGGAGAGGTTCTCGGTGAGGATCCTCTTGCATTCTCCGCAGCCCATGGCAGCGGCGCGGCAATCCCTGGCAATGTCGACGCGGCGCTCCGCCGAGGTGAACAGCTCGTGGTAGGGATAGAGATTGCACTCGTCGGGCTCGCCAGGGTCTTTGAGGCGGGCGCGTTTGGAGCAGGTGAGCATGGTGGCTATTTTTTTACGCACTTCGTCCAAGGGCTCGCCAAGGGCGATGGCGTTGCCGTAGCTCTTGGACATCTTGCGGCCATCCAGGCCCGGAAGTTTGGCCGTGGGGGTGAGCTTGGCTTCGGGCTCGGGGAAGATGTCGCCCCAGAGGTGGTTGGCGCGCCGGGCGATCTCGCGGGTGAGTTCCAGATGGGGCAACTGATCGTGGCCCACAGGCACCCACCGGGGCTTGTACATGAGGATATCCGAAGCCATGAGCACCGGGTAGCCCAGGAAGCCGTAGGAGGAGAGATCCTTGGTGCCGTCGAGCTGGTCGCGCACGTCCTTATAGGTGGGGCAGCGCTCCAGCCAGCTGACCGGGGTGATCATGGAGAGCAGCAGATGGAGTTCGGCGTGCTCTTTCACTGCGGACTGCTGGAAGATGACGCAACGCTCAGGGTCCAGGCCTGCGGCCACCCAGTCTTTCACCAGATCGGGCACGAAGCCCTTGATCCTGCGGGGATCGGCATATTCGGTGGTCAGGGCATGCCAGTCGGCCACGAAAAAAAAGCACTGGTGGTCTTTGTGCATTTCCACCCAGTTATTGAGCACCCCGAAGTAATGGCCAAGGTGCAGAGCGCCTGTGGGGCGCATGCCTGATACGATGCGGTTGTTTGCTGCGGTCATGGTCTCTCGCTGTTAGAGCAGAATGTTGTACAGATACTCCACCATGGGGAAGAGGAAACGTCCAAGCAACCCCGAGATGGCCAGAATCATGATCAGGATGAAGCCCCATTTCTCCAGGCCCATCATTATGTAGGCCAGATCCCTGGGCAAGATGCCCATGAGGATATGGCTGCCGTCGAGCGGCGGAATGGGCAGAAGGTTGAACACGCCCAAGGCCAGGTTGATGCGCACGCTGGCCTCGCTCATATAGGCCAAAGGCACGATGACGCTTTGGCGCACAAACGGCGTGGCCCAGTTGGAATACACGCCGTCCAGGCCGTACAACACCAGGGCCGACAAGGCGGCAATGCTGAAATTGGCCACCGGCCCGGCGATGGACACCAGCATCATGCCCTGGCGGGGATTGCGGAAATAGCGGGCATCCACGGGCACAGGCTTGGCCCAGCCGATCATGCGGGTCAGCACGAAAGCCAGGGTGCCCATGACATCCAGGTGTTTGAAGGGGTTCAGGGTCAACCGACCAGCCTGTTTGGCGGTCGGATCGCCTAAAAGATAGGCCACGCAGCCATGGGCCACCTCGTGAAAGGTGATGGCCATGAGCATGGGGACAACATAGATGGCAAGTTGTTTGAGCCAGAGCCCGATATCCGGAAACATGCGAAGCGGCTAGCACTATTGGGTGTCGAGAGCAAGGGCGGCAGCCGGAGTGCCTGAATGGGGTGGCTTCTGCCCCCCCGAAATGCACCGGCCTCACAGGAGGCCCCAGCGGCTGTCAGCCTCGCGGCGCCTACCCCTTGGCTGCGGCCCCGTCGGCCTTGGCGATTGCCTGGATGACCTTGCCCTTGAGTTCGGTCAGGTCCACGGACTTCACCACATAGTAGTCGGCGGCGATGGATTTGAGATCGTGCTGAAAGGAGTCATAGGCCGTGGACAAAATGACCGGAATGACCTGGTCTTTGCCGCGTATCTCCTGCAGGAGGTCCAGGCCTGAACGGTTGGGTCCGAGTTTGATGTCCAGGATGACCACCGTGGGTTTTTCACGTTCCAACACGGCAAGAATGGACTCCTCGCCGTCGGACGTGGCCACCGTATAGCCTTCACCCTCAAGCTCCTCCTGGTAGAGCATGCGGATGTGTTTCTCGTCATCGACAACCAGTATCTTCTGGGAACTCATGTCAGCCTCCGAATTTCGCGCTCAGCGCACGCACACCAGTTAAGCTATGCTCAAAAACCTGGGCGCGGTCAACACGTTTTCGAGCGGCCTCTTTGCGTCCATCACTTGCGATCAGAGCCCAAGCGGGATACAGGGCGACCCATGGTAACCGTCGTCATCCAACCCGGCGGGGGAACGGTCACATTTCCCCGTTTGAACACCGTCACCCAACTTCTGGGAAAACTCAAGCTCAAACCCACCGAGGTACTGGTCATCCGTGGCCAGGAGCTGCTCACTGCCGACCGCAGAATCGCTCACGGCGACAATTTGATCGTCCGCTCGGTGATATCCCGCGGTTAGTGCCGGTTTTGTGAACAGCCTACAGGTATTTTCATGAAACGAAACATTACTGCCGTGGAGCCAGCATGAAGTGCCGGCGTTGCGGAGATTTGGCCCAGGTAGCCCTGCCGAGCCATCACACCGGCTTTTGCCCCGCCTGTTTCAAAGTGTATTTTCTGCGCCAGGTGGAGCGCGCCGTGCACGACCACAAGCAGTACGACGAGGGCGACCGGCTGCTGCTGGCCGTCTCCGGCGGCAAGGATTCCCTTGGGCTGCTGTTGGCCCTCAAGGAACTGGGGGCCAACGTCACCGCCCTGCATATCGACCTGGGCATCCCGGCATCTTCTGAAAGCGCCCGGACCACCGTGGAAGCCTTCTGCGCCCAGCACGACGTGCAATGCCACGTGGTGGAAACCGCTGCCCACGGCTTGGCCATCCCCAAGGTGAAACGCGCGGTCAAGCGGCCCATATGCTCCGTGTGCGGCAAGATCAAACGCCATTATTTCAACAGATTCGCCTATGAGAACGGCTACACGGTGCTGGCCACCGGCCATAACCTCGACGACGAGGTGGCCAGGCTCTTCGCCAACACCCTGCGCTGGGACCAGGCCTATCTTGCCGGACAAGGCCCCGTGAGCCCGGCTGAGGGCAAATTCGTGCGCAAGGTGAAGCCCCTGTGCCGCCTTTCGGAATACGAAACCGCCGTATGGTGCTTCTTGAACGGCATCGACCACGTGCTGGCCCCCTGCCCCTACTCCGGCGGCGCCAGCTTCACTGGCCACAAAAAGCTCATCGCCGACCTGGAAGCGCGCAGTCCGGGCTTGAAGATGCAGTTCTACGGTCATTTTCTCACCAACGGCAAACCGGCCTTCCAGGCCTACACCGCCGAGGCTCCGGCATTAAACGATTGTCATAGCTGCGGCTTCCCCACCTCCAACACGGAATGCGGCGTCTGCCGTATCCGAACGATGGTGGCCCAGGCGGCTGGCTAGAACAGAATGGATACAGAAGTGACAGACATGGACGGCGTGGCGCACTGGCTGGAGCGGCGCAAACGCCGCAGCCTTGCACGGGTGCGCCTGGCAGCCCTGGGCGCGGCTGCGTTGCTGTTGCTGGGGGCGGGATGGATCGCCTGGCGCCAAGCCGGGCTTCTGCGCCTGCCCCAGGCAGTACAGACCGAAGTATACGCTCAGGAAAATCTGGGGACCGTGCTGACTCTCAAACGCCTCAGCCTGATCGCTCACCTGGCCAAGGTACGTCGGAATGCCCTGCTCGCCACCATCACCGGCAGCTCCAGTTCGGAAGCGGCCTGCGCGGGGTTGAAGGATCTGCGCGGCCTGCCGCAGAGTTCACCTTGCCGCGTTGGCTGGGAAAAGGCCCTTATGGGAATTCTGTCGTCCGTGCCCGGTGACGTGCCTCCAACGCCGGAAGAGGAGTTTCTGCACGACCGTTGGGGGGCTCCGTATATTTTGAATGAGGCCGAGGAGACATGCGTAACCAACGACTGGTGCCCGGAAGACGTGCTGCGCTCGGCCGGACCGGACGGAACGGTCAACACCCCTGACGACCTGATCGTAACCATCCCCAGACATCTGTACCTGTACAAGGCTCCGAAGTAACCACCCCAAGACGAATTGGGCTCAAGACGAATGGCAAAGTAATCCTGGCTATTTCAGCCGCGAAACCCTGAGGTCATCGTCCGCCTTCCGTGCTGACTATTCATTGATAGACCAGTTTTGCAAGAGAATTCGTAAACAAGCCACCAGACGCCCTACTCGTTTGATAAAGCGTCACTAATGACATGCTCCATGCCCGTGGCATATTCTTCTCCACCCTTCTCACTCATATGGCCATCGTTGGGAAGACAGTACCATGAATGCATTTCTTCGGGAGATCTTCCTTGCGGCAAATACTTACGCATAAATTTAAGTTTTAACCCAGGATATGCTGCTTTAAGCTTATTGCTTAAATCTTCTGAAGGTTTCCAAGACAAATCATCATACGTCGGGTTTAGTGTAGCAATGACAATTTTTCCAGGGTACATTTTTTGTATTGCCTGCAGACTATCAGTTGCCTGCTCAATCATCTCATCCTCAGTAAGGGTTCTACTTTTTGACTTTGAGCCGGAGAACCATTCAGGATGTCGCAGATCAGTAACGGAAGGCATCTTTCCGCGTACCAAGTCGTAGGAATATGGGTAAAAAGTAGTAACGAGCTGGGTTCGCAAGTAGCGTTTGACAATTTCCTGTTTGATTCTGCGCACCTTTCCGGGGTCCATGGCCAAGTCAGGCGGCAATACCAGATTAAAGGAGTGGCGGCAGGTTTCGTTGGAGAAGTCGATGGGCAAAGATTCGCAGGAGATCTTCAAATAGCCGACATCCTTCCCTAAACCATCAAGATCGACCGGAATTTCACCGGAAACAAGGGCACGCTCTTTGTCTTTAAGAGGAGAATCCGCAGCATCATTACATTTATTACACACAGAGAACGCTGCGGCAACATAGTTTACGACAATCATATCCGGCTTAAGAACTTCTGCACTTTTTGCCAAATCTAGAAACTCTGGAAAACCGGCAGAATACATTCCAAAATTATACACACGAATTGTTTTTTTTCCAATCCTTGACTTTAACTCTTGGTTATTGTTTAATATATTCTCTAGACGGTCCGGCCAAGGAGTATCCATTTGCAATGCAGCAGTGAATGAATCACCAACTACCACAATTCTAAATTCATCATCACGTTTTTCAACGTGGTAATCATTATGCGAAACCAATCCAACATTATTTATGTGATAAATTGACTTCAATGCAATGCGAGAGTCTTCGTCAAACATGTAGTAGTAATAGGTGGTATCAGGCTTTGCCCAACCAATAACTGGTGCATCTGTTGATTCTCGTACACCGCCCTTTTCATAAGTAGCTGTACTTTTGTAATTACCAAGATAATACACGTAAGCCAGATAAATTCTGGCCCCAACTTCAACCACTACAAGCCTGGCAAGTATTGAAGCAATGATCAGCACAATGCTGACAAAATTTCTTTTCAAAAAACAATCTCCATTTCTGAACAACTTCGTAAAACAAAAAAGCACATTGAGGTTGAGCATGGTGCTACCATGTAAGGAGCGATCCCCTCGATACGCGCTCCTGTAGCGGCTGGTATCTACTTCATGAGACCATGACCGTCCACGAAAACTTACCCCTCAAAGCTGTCCGACGCGAGGCCTACGAACCACGCATCCCGCCTGGGCCGTGTTGTCAAAACACCCGGCATCGGGTAAGGAGACCCCGCTATTCCCGACTCGAGCACAAATTTCATTTCCCCTGAGGCACCATGGTATTCAGTTCTTTTCATTTTCTATTCTACTTTTTACCACTGGTATTAGTGCTCTATTACTTTCCAGGGTCAGGAAAAACCACTCGCAATTTCGTTTTACTTGTAGCCAGCTTTATATTTTACGCTCAAGGGGAGGGGGCGTTTACTATAGTCATGTGCATTTCAATTCTGGCCAACTATTCATTTGGCCTATTGATACACCGCTCGACAGATCCCCAAAAATCAAAAATTAACATGGGGATTGCCATAGCATTCAACATACTACTTCTCGTATTCTTTAAATACACAAACTTTCTGATTGACAACATTAATAGTATTGTTATTCCACACCTCCATCTCAAACAAATCGACATAGGCAGAATACATCTCCCTATTGGCGTATCTTTTTTCACTTTTCATTGCATATCCTATTTGATGGATATCTACCGTAAGCAAACCCCACCCAATCGCTCTCTTCCCAGCATGGCCCTATATGTTGTTCTTTTCCCTCAATTGGTTGCCGGTCCCATCGTCCGCTACAAAGACATCGCCGGACAGCTTGCCAGCCGCGTAGTAACCACCAGACGTTTCTCCAACGGAGTGAACCGTTTTCTGGTCGGCCTCGGCAAAAAAGTACTGATAGCCAACGTACTGAGCCTTCCCGCAGACAAAATTTTCAGCATCCCTCCAAACCAGCTGACCACTCCCGTGGCCTGGATTGGAGCTGTATGTTACACGCTCCAAATATACTTCGATTTTTCCGGCTACTCGGACATGGCCATTGGCCTGGGACAAATGTTTGGCTTCAAGTTCATGGAAAACTTCAACTATCCCTATATATCCAATTCCATCAGGGAATTCTGGCGGCGCTGGCATATATCCTTATCGACTTGGTTTCGTGACTATTTATACATTCCGCTGGGTGGCAACCGCTGTTCCCCCGCGCGAGTGACCTTTAACCTCGTGCTGGTATTTTTTCTGTGCGGCTTGTGGCATGGGGCCAGTTGGACATTCATTGTCTGGGGCCTCTACCATGGATTTTTTTTGGGGCTGGAGCGCGGCATTTTCGGACGCCTGTTAGATAAACTCTGGCGTCCCCTGAGCCATATATACGCACTGTTGGTGGTAACTGCCGGCTGGGTTTTTTTCCGTGCCTCCAACTTGGATCAGGCCACAGCTTTTTTCAAGGCTATGGCTGGACTCGCTCCTGGCTCAGATGGGCATTGGCTTCCGGGAATGTTCCTGGACACCAAAGTGAGTCTGGTACTGGCCGTAGCCATATTCGCTTCCATGCCCATCATCCCACTGTTGCAGGATTGGCGGGAACGCAAACTTAACGCACACAAGAATACAATTATGCTTGGGACAGGGCTAAACATTGTAATTGACTACGTTGTCACACCAACAATACTCATGCTCTCATGTATATCGCTTGCCAAAGGGCTCAACAATCCGTTCATTTACTATCAATTCTGATACCGACAGCGTGAGCTCAGTTTTACAACCATATTTTCACTCATCCGCGGATTTTCCGACAGAATAAATGCCGCTCTGACCTTTGACGACCTACGTGGACTGCACAAGTTCTGTGCAGTTGCCCCTCACTTTCCCTTGTGCAATTGGTATTTGGCAACCGCCCTGTTGTGCTCCTCCAGCGTGGCGGAGAACGAGTGGCTGCCGCTGCCGTCGCCCTTGGCCACAAAATAGAGCAGGTCATGCTCCTCGGGCCGGGCCACGGCCTTGAGGGCCTCCAGGCCAGGATTGCAGATGGGGCCGGGCGGCAGGCCCGGATGCTGATAGGTGTTGTAGCGGTTTTTGGGGTCATCCAGGTGGCTGCGCTTCAGGTTGCCGTCGAAGCGGTCCCCAAGGCCGTAGATGATTGTGGGGTCGGTCTGGAGAAGCATCTTGCGGTTCAGGCGGTTGACGAACACCCCGGCGATCTTGGGGCGCTCCTCGGCCTTGCCTGTCTCTTTTTCTACAATGGAGGCCAGGATCACCGCATCGAGCAAGGCCTTGCCCTGGGGCGGGCCCTGGCCGGTTTCACCAGCGGCTCCGGGCGGCCAGGCCTGGGACAGGTGTCTTACGAACTGCTTGAACATGGCCTCCGCCACCTGCCGGGGGTCGTTGCCCGGCTTTTTGGTAAAGGCATAGGTGTCTGGGTAGAGAAAGCCTTCGCCCGAATCCGCCGGAATGGCGTATTTGGCCAAAAGCTCCTTATCCTTGGCCGCCCGCTCGAAGGCAGCGGCGTCGCCCAGCCCGGCCTGCTCCACCAGCTTGGCAATCTGGCGCATGGTCAGCCCTTCGGGCACCACCACCTTGTGCAGGATGGCCTGGCCGTTCACCAGGAGTTCCAGCACCTTGCCAGGGGTCAGGCCCGTGGACAACTGGTATTCACCGGCTTTGACCTTGCTCTCCATTTTGGAAAACCGCGCCAGAAGCTTGAAGCCCAAGGGATCGCGGATCACACCCTCCTTGTAGAGGACCTGGGCGACCTGTTCGCCGTTCATGCCCGGATCCACCCGGATGAAGGCCTCGCGGCCGGGCGTCTCGGGAGGGGTGGTAAGAAATTCGTAAACGTGCCAGCCCGCAAAACCCGTAGCAGCCAGCACCGCCAGGACGAAAAGTGACAGAATGCGCTTCACGCCGTGACCTCTCGCGCGGCCTCGGGAGAGGCCAGATAGGATTGCAGAATACGTACTGCCGCCTGCTGGTCCAAGGCCTGGGCCAGCCTGGCTCCTGTAAGCCCGGCTTCGCGCAGGTCCGCCTCGGCGGCGTGGCTGGATAGGGTCTCATCCATAAGCAGCACGGGCAGGCTGACCCGCCGGGCCATGCTGTGGGCGAAGTTGACGGCCTGGCGGGCGGTCAGGCTCTCCTGCCCCCCGGCTGACGCGGGATAGCCCACCACCACGGTTTCGATTCCCTCATCGGCCACCACCGCAAGGAGCGCCTGGAACATGGCGTCACGGCCGCCGCGCGTCAGCGTGAACAGCGGAAAAGCCATGCTCCCTGCCGGGTCGGTGACCGCCAGGCCCACGCGTTTCAGGCCGAAATCAATACCCAGGAGCTTCATGAGCCTTTGGCGGTCTTTTCTTTGAAGACCACCACCCGTTTTCTGCCTTCCACCTTGGCACCGGCCAGGGCCCGCTTGAACGTGCGCCGCCAGCGCACGTCCCAGACCATGGCCAGATATTCCAGGGTATGGAACACCGGCTGTTTGCGCCCCAACCTGAGCATGCAGCGCTTGATGCCGATCTTGCACGACGGACATCCCACCAGCACAGGCAAGGTCTCTGCCGGTGCGCCGTTCACATCCCCGGCCAGCTGCTCCTGCTTGCGGTGGCGGATACGGTTGTAAATGTCCGGGCTGGTCATGGCACCCAGGCCCGATTCGCCGCAGCAGCCGGGCGACACGGTAACCTGAGCGTCAAGGAGCTGGGCCACGTTCTGGCGGTACAGCTCCGAGGCCTTGCCCAGCGGCACGCCGGACCATTCCGCATGGCAGGAGGCGTGGTACAAAAGCTTTTCCGCCGGGGCCATGCCCTTGGAGGTGCGCTCGGGCAGGCGGCCCAGAAGGTACTGCGTGACGTCGAAATGGGGAATGTTGCTCTCGGCGATCACCCCGATGTCATAGCCGTGCAGGGCTTCCCGGCAGGTGCCGCAGGCCGTGAGCACGGACTTGATCTCCAGGCCTTCGTTGCGCGCGCGCACGAAGAGTTCGCCGATGGCTTCGATGTTTCTGGCCCGGTTCTTCCGGTAGGCGTCCTGATAGCCCGAGGCCAGCAGCGGATAGCCGCAACACATGTGGTTTTCGGGCATAACCACGCTGATGCCCGAGCGCAGCAGCATGTGTACCGCCGCCATGCCGATGGAGCGGAAGAACAGGTTGGCCCCACAGCCGGGGAAGTAGAACACCGTCTCCCCGCTGGCTCCAGAGCCTGGGGCCGGCACGAAGATGGAGCCCTGTTCCAGGTGCAAGGTTTCCACCAGATTCTTGAATCCGGTGACCGGCCCGGTCCCATGGAGCAACGGGTTGGCGATCTTGTCACGCACCGACTTGGGGATGATCCCCACCAGATTGTTGCCCACAGCCTGGCCCCAGGCGGCCATTTTAGCCATGGCGGGCATGCGCTCCTGGGGTTTGGCCGCGATGAAGTGCAGCACCTTTGATTTCAGACCGTGGCCACCCGACCCCTTTTCGTTCAGGAAATCGCGCATATCCAGGATGGCCCCGGCGGTGTTGATCTTCACCGGGCAGGCGGCGGTGCATTTGCCGCAGGTGGTGCAGCGCTCGGTCATCTTGCGCAGCCGGTCCAGCAGGTCCTGTGTGGGGCGGCCGTGGTGCACCTGGGAATAGTAGATGGCCTCGATCAGCGCGCCCAAGCTGATGTTTTTGTTGCGGGGATGGTAGATGAGCCCGGCCTCGGGATAATACATGGGACAGACCTGCTTGCACTTGCCGCAGCGGGTGCACACCTGGATGTTGCCCAGCAGGGTGGTCAGCTTATCCTTGTCGGGCAGGGCGGTCTTCTTAATATCCTTTATGAGCCGGTTGAACGAGAAGGTGTAAGGCTCCACATCCAGCCCCCGGGCCACAAGCTTGCCGGGGTTAAGGATGTTGCTGGGGTCAACCTGCTGTTTGTAGGCCTTAAGCGCCGCGATCTTGTCCTCTTCGAGGAAGGCGATCTTGGTGATGCCGATGCCGTGCTCGCCGGAAACCGCGCCGCCCAGTTCCATCACCTTTTCAAAAACCTTGTCCGCCGCTTCCATGGCCTGGGCCAGCATTTCCGGGTCGTTGGAGTTCACCGGCAGGTTGACGTGGCAGTTGCCGTCGCCCGCGTGCATGTGGTTGGCGATGATCACCCGCCGGGCCAGCATATCCTTGTGGATGGCCTCGATGGCGGTGTAGAATTTGGGATAGCGGTTCTTCAGATCCGTAAAGAAGAAGTAGGCCTGAACTTCCAGTTCCTGATCGTTGGTTTCCGACAGCGACTTCTTGCCGCGCAGCACCTCGGAGGCGAACTGCATCTCCATGGAGATGAATTCGTCGGCGTCAGGGAATCCCGGCATTCTGGTCACTTCCTGCAGGGCGGTACGGTAGGCCCTGGCCAGGTAGTGCAGGTTGAGCATTTCCAGGAAGTCGGAGAACTTCGGAATGACCTCCAGGGGAATGACCACGTCCTCGTTGATCTTGAACCCCGAGGTGTGCTTGGAGATGGCCGAGAGCTTGTGGCGATCCTCCCAGAAGAGTTCGGCCTCTTTCTCGTCCTTGGCCACGAAAACATCCACCCCGTCATAGGCGTCGGTGATGGCTACGATGTCGGCCACGGACTGTTCGAGGACGTCAGGCGCATCGCTGTCGAGCTGCACGGTGAGCACGCTGATGGGATCGCCCTCGTACTTGGACGATTTCTTTTGATATTCAATGGCTTTGACGTACTTGGAACCGAACTCCTCCAGAGCGGAGATCTTCACCAGGTCGCCTTCCAGGCGAATCTTGTCGCGCAGGGCCACCACACCCTGGATGGTAAGCGTGGCGTTGTGCATGGAGCGGCCGTAGAACTCCAGCACCAGCACCCTGGAATGGGCCAGGCGTTCGTGCAGGATGAAGCAGGCCTCGGTGATGATGCCGTCCACGCCCTCCTTCTGCACGCCGGGAAGCCCGCCAAGGTACTTGTTGGAGACGTCCTTGCCCAAGTCCGTGCCGCGGATGGTGCTGCCCGGCAGGCTCACCGTCTCCAGCACCTGCCCGCTTTCGCCAGTGACCTGGAAAACCGCCGTTTCGTCGGGGAGAATCTTGTGGCGGGGGTGGTCTACCCGCTTGACCTCAATGATATCGGCCTGGGGAGTGACCATCTTGTAGGAGTAGATGGCGTCCAGCGTGGTGCCGTACTCAAAGGCGTAGGGACCGCCCGCGTTCTCCGAGACGTTGCCGCCGATGGAGGAGGATGCCTTGGAGGCAGGGTCCACGGTGAACAGGCAGTTCTTTTCCTTGGCAGCCTGGATGGCCTGCAAGGTGATAACCCCGGACTGAACGCACAGCGTCATGTTGCCTGGGTCCACGGAAAGAATTTTTTTCATGCGCGACATGGAAAGCACCACGGTGCGCTTGCGGGCCGGAACCGCGCCGCCGGTGAGCCCGGAGCCGCCGCCGCGCGGGATCAGGGCGAAGCCCATCTCCCCCGCCAGGCGCATGATGCGCTGCACCTGGGCCGTATCGCCGGGGGCCAGCACCATGAGGGGCAGCTCCATGCGCAGGTCCGTGGCGTCGGTGGAACATTCCACCAGGTTGTGCGGGCCGTCGAGGATGCCCGCGTCCTCCATGAAGGTGAGCACTTCGGCCTTGAGCTGCTGGCGGAAGGCCGTATCCTCGTCATACTGCTTCCAATAGGCCTTGATGGCCTGGCCGAGCAGCAGGGAGTATTCCGGCGTCAGGATGGTGTTGGCCTGGACAAAACGCTTGTCCACGGATTCGCGCACATCCGCAGCAGAGATGAAGGGGTTGTAACGCACCAGGAAAAGCTCGCCGGCCAGGTCCACGGCAAGGTCTTGAATGTCTTCGGGCCAGGTTTCCAAGGCCTCCTTGGTGACACCCAGAACACGGGGAACCAAACGGTCCAACGGCAACGATATATGAGGATTCTTTTCGGGCATGGGATGAAGTACCTGCGTGAAGTGATGAAGAAGCGTGTATAAATAGTCCTCACCAAAGCGGTTGGCAAGGCGTTTTGTTGGAGGGCTCCGGCGCGGGGCCGGCGGAGGTTCGCTGCAAAATCGCCGACAATACCGGCGATGTTCAACCGTCAGGTGAAAACGTTGAAGTGCGCGGCCTGCCTCTCAAGCGCAGCGCGCAGCCATGCCGGACCCGGTGTCACCCGGCGCTTCGGCATGGTTCCTGATGGCCACGAACTCCTGGCTGTTGGCGAGAAAGACCTGGAGAATGTCAGGATCGAAATTCGTCCCCCGGCACTCTCTCATGATAGCCAGGGCCTTTTCTGCAGGAAAGGCCTCCTTGTAGGGCCTGCGGCTGGTCAGGGCGTCAAACATGTCCGCCACGGCGCATATGCGCCCGAAGAGCGGGATGTCCTCCCCGGAAAGGCCATGCGGATATCCCTTTCCATCCCAGTGCTCGTGATGTGTCAGGGCGATCACCCGGGCGCTCTGGATGATTGCGGAGGTGGAGGATTCCAGAATTCTGGCTCCATACAAGGTGTGCTTACGCATTACCGCCCACTCTTCGTTGCCGAGGGGGCCCGGTTTGAAAAGAATGGAATCAGGAATGCCGATTTTGCCCACGTCGTGCATGGGGCTGGCCTGCCGGATGAGTTCGACGTCCTGCGGGCTCAAGCCGATCTTCTTGGCCAGCAGTGCGCAGGATTCGCTCATGCGTTTGAGGTGCCTGGAGGTCATCTCATCCTTGAATTCCGCCGCAGCGGCCAGACAGAGGATCGTTTCCTGGTTGGCATCCAGGATGCACTGCCGCTGTTCGGTCAGGTGCCCGACCGCCCGTCGCAGGGCGTCGGTGCGCTCTAACACGGTGTCCTCCAGCCGGGCCTGGTGGTACTTGGCCATGTTCAAGGCGTCCCACATTTTCAGCAGCGCACGCATGCGGATATCCAGTTCCACCATGTCCACGGGCTTGCTGATGCACTCGCTGGCACCGGCCTCCGCAGCTTTGCGCCGCTCCTCGCTGCCCGCAATGGCTGTAAGGATGACGATGGGCACATCCTGATGGTGGCGCATGGCCCGGACCCTGGCGATGAACTCCAGCCCGCTCATGTCCGGCATGACGGCATCGACCAGCAGCAGGTCAAACCCTCGGGGCAGAAGTTCCAGGGCCCTCTGGCAGGTGGCGGCCCAGGCCGCTTCGTAGCCCCGCTCCCGGAATATCCCTTCGCGCACGCTCTGAAGGGCGGGATCGTCTCCAAGCACAAGGATTCTCCGGCGGGCTTGAGAGGGTTCGGCCAGCGCTTCCGGCTGAACCAGGGCTTCGCCATTCCCGCTGACGGGCAGTCCGGCGCAGGCATAGGAAGCGGTCGCGAAGGGTTGGACTGCTTGACCCGAACCGCAGGCTTCGGAGGGAAGCAGCTCCCCCATAGCCCCACACCGCGACACGATGCCGTCAAGAGTCCTCCTCAAATCTTTCAAATCCAATGGTTTGGCAAGATATCCATTCATGCCTGCCTCCACGCAGGCTTCGCGGTAGCCAGTCACGGCATGGGCGGTCAGGGCGATGACCGGCACGTTTCTGTTGACTTCACCGGCCTGCCCGGCCCTCAGGGCCTTGGTGGCGTCCAGACCGTCCATCTCCGGCATTTCCAGATCCATGAACACCACGTCGAAGACATCGCCACGCAACAGGTCCAGTGCCTCGCGTCCGTTTTTGGCGGTAATGGGGATGTGCCCGAAACGCCGAAGGAAGGCTGTGATCACCTTTACGTTGACGACATTGTCTTCCGCAACAAGGATACGGAGAGGTTTGCCGCCCTTCCCGCCCCCTACCGCAACAGCTGGCGTATCGTCATAGACCCGAACCGGATCGCCGGGGGCCAAGCACAGGGTGAACGAAAAGACGCTGCCCACCCCCGGTTCACTTTCCACCCAGATGCTGCCCCCCATCATTTCCACAAGATTTCGACAGATGGAAAGCCCGAGTCCGGTGCCGCCGAAACGTCTGCCGCCCCCTCCGTCCGCCTGGCTGAAAGGTGCAAAAATGGTCTCGAAGGTATCGCTGGCGAGGCCTATGCCCGTATCCTTCACCGCAAAGAGCAACGGTATGCCGTCATGGCTGCGCATACGATGCTGCATTTCCAGGGGCAAAGCCTCGACACTGACCCGAACCGAGCCTTGATCGGTAAATTTTATGGCGTTGCCCACCAGATTGACCAGCACCTGCCGGAACCGGCCCGAATCGCCTTTGACATAGCGCGGCACGTTCCTGTCGATCACCACGTCCAGGTCCAGCCCTTTGGCTTCAGCCTGCACACGGAGCGTCTTCATAGTGGTGCTGACCACCCGGGGGAGGCAATAATCCAGAGATTCCAGCACCAGCCCCTTGGCCTCGATTTTGGAAATATCGAGGATATCGTTGATGAGCCCAAGCAGCGCCTGGGCAGAATTCAGCACGTTTTCCAGATAGTCCCGCTGCTCCTCTTTGAGTTTTGTTTGCAGGGTTATCTGGGTCAGGCCGATGACGGAATTCATGGGCGTGCGTATCTCATGGCTCATGGCGGCCAGGAATTCGCTCTTGGAGCGATTGGCCTGTTCGGCGTTCTCCTTGGCGAGGATAAGTTCCGCTTCCAGCTGTTTGCGCTGGGTGATGTCGGATGCAAAACTTTCGTAGAGAACTACCTGCCCGGCCTCATCGCGCACGGACCGAGTGTTCAGGGCCACCCAGATGGTCGAGCCGTCGCGCTTGCGTGCCTGGCAAATAAATTCGAAGACCTCACCCTGCGTCTGAAGTAAAGATCGCAAATCGGAACGCCGTTCGGGCTGCATGTACAAATCCACGGAGACGTCGCTTACTAAGTCCATGAGCTGCTGGACAGAGTCGTAGCCCAACATGGCGGCAAACGCCGGATTCGCCGAAAGGATGCGCCCTCCCGGATTGGTGGTGATGATGCCTTCCAGGGATTTTTCAAAAAGGCAGCGGTATTTTTCCTCGACCTGACGCACATCGGCCATGGCCCCCTGGAGGGAATCGGCCATGCTGTCGAAGGCAGCGGCCAGCTGTGACAGCTCCCCTTTGTCGCTGGAGATGCCTATACGGTAGGACAAATCCCCGTCGGAAAGCCGCCGGGTAGCCTGGAGCAGCATGCGCGTAGGGCGGATGATGAATTGCGAGCCAAAGGCCGAGGTGGCCAGGAGCACCAGCAGTGTCACACCGGCCAACAAGGCCATGTTGCGCACCAAGTCGGCCCGGACTCCGGCGTAGGCCACGGCGGTGGGGATGCCCACGCGTATGAAATACTCGTTGCCCGGCTCGAAAATAAGCGGTGCGAAGGCATAGAGTCTGGGGAGGCCGTCGACACCGTCGGTCTCCACAGTATCCATCCCTTTTTGGAGCAAAACCGGAAGCACCGTGGCCGCTTTGGGCATGGACTGCTCGAACCAATCGCCGCTTTCGGGAAAGCGCGTCAGGAAGGTCCCGTTGCGATCCACGATGGAAACGGTGGTTCCCTGAGGCAAAGGCAGCGTTTCGGTGAGTTGCCTGAGCCAGCCCATGTCCAAAGTGACGCCGGTTACTGCCGCGAGAGTTCCTTCGCTATAAACGGGATAGGCCAGCATCATGCTCTCGCGACCTGAAACGCGTGAGATCATCGGGTCGCCGACAGTGAAGGCCTGCCGGGAGAGCGTGCGCCGGAACCACTCATTTTCAGAGACGACGAGACCTTGGCCGCCGGGTTTCGCACTGCCAAACACCCGGCCATCCCCGTCCACGACCACCACGTTGGAGAATTCCGAATTGTTGGCCAGGACATCATGAAAATAGGCGTTGCACGTCCTGCTGTCGCGTTCCTTGACCGCCTGTGACTGGGACAGTGTCAAAAGAATACGTCTGCCGCTCTCCATGAGGGTCTTGCCGTTGCTGGAGAAAAGAAGCGCCAAGCGCCGGGCCTGCTCAAAGGCCTCGATTCTGGCGTAGCGGTGCCCTTCCTGGCTCATATAAAACGTAAGCAGAAATCCTGGGAGCATCGCCAGCAGCACAAGCAACGTAAGCCGCGACCGAAGGCTGAAGGTCTGCAGTGTTTTCACCGGAAGGCCCCTTCGGCAAAAAGCGCGTTGAACATATCACTTTCATGCCCAAAATTTCACCTTTTTTATTTTTCCGTAATTTGCACCAAATTGTCAAGAAGACTGTGTTGACTTAAGTATTTACGGAATCCTAACAGAACAAGATGCGCCTCCGGCGGCCAGAGGGGCAGTGCCCCTCTGGACTCCCTTTCAGCGTCGCGACGACCGCACTTCCCCTGTCACCCAACGAAAAAGCTGGCCGGGCGTCCATACAAACGCCCGGCCAGCTCAGTGCTTCACTATAAGGGATTCTAAAGGGGCATTGCCCCTTTAGCCGCCAGAGGCATCCCCCCGTCCCGTCTCTTCTCTTGGCGCTCTAGGCCCCCAGCTTGGCCTCGATATCCGCGATAAGGCCGGGATGCACTTCGAAATTGCAGTCCTGGGCCTGCTTGACGTAGGTCATGGCCAGCTTGGCGTCCCCTTTTTCCAGATAGGCCAGGGCCAGGTTGTTCCAGGCGGGGCCGAACTTGGGGTGAATCTCCACGGCTTTTTTGCTCATTTCGATGGATTCTTCGACTTCGCCGGACATAAACAGGGCGCTGGCCAGGGTGCCGTAGGCCTGCACGAACTGGTTGTCCATTTTGAGGGCCTTGCGCAACATCTTGATGGCCTCTTCCAGATTGCCCAGTTGCAAGTGGCAGAAGCCCATGTTGCCGTAGGGAACGGCGAAACGGGCGCGGGCCTGGGAAGCGGCCATGTTGTAGCGCAGGCTGCCCTCGATATCGCCCTCGTTCATGGCGATGCCGCCCAATTGGACGTAGGCTTCGGCCAGATTCTGGGAGCGCTCGATGGCCCGCAGGAAGTACATTTTGGCGTCTTCAATGCGCCGTTTGGAAAGATAGGCCACGCCCAGGTTGTAGTGGGTGTTGGCGCAGGTGTCGCTTTTATCCAGCCGGGCTTCGAGTTCGGCTATGTAATCGTCAATGTTATCGGCTTCAATGGCCATGGAATCACCCCAGTGTTTTGGTTTCCTTGAATTCGTCGAGACGCCCTTCTTTTTCAAGAAGCTTGGCGTACCATTGGCAGAAATCGAACATGCCCCGGAAGCTCTCCGAGCCATTGATGAAGCCCACGCAGAGTTCCCATGCGCCCCGTGAGTAATCGGTGCTCACAGGAGTGCCTTGGGGCAGGCTTTGCAGAAACTCGCGCATCAACTGCTGCGAGGTGCGCTTGGTGGTGTCGATGCGCATGTCGATAGGATCGAAGGGCTTCTGGAAGGGATCCCAGTTGTCGTAGCCCATCTTGTCGATGAAGCCGCGCCTGCGGACAGGGATGGCCTCATAGATGGCCCGCTTGTTGGCTTCTTCTTCAGGAGTGAGGACCTGGCGGGCCATGGCTAGTCGTCCTTGGGATCGACCAGTCCGAAAAAGACTTCGTCGTATTTGGTAAGCATGGCCATGGATACCGGCACCAGCATTTCGGCCAGATAGTCGTACTGGCCGCCCACACGCGCCACGATCTCGCCGGACAGGGCGAAAAGGCGTTCTTGTATTTTGGCGATTTTCACAGCCGGATACTTTTCGCCCGGGGCAAAACCGGATTTCCCGCACACCTTGAGCGCGCCGTTGACATCAAGGGGCACGCCGTAAAGGCGGCAGGTGATGGGGCGCACATCGTACATATCACAGAGGTTGTTATCCGCCAGCAAGGCGCAGCGAATGCGCTCCTTGGCCATGTCCTCGATGATGGCTTCGTCGGCGATGCCGGCCTTGTGGGCCTTCCAGGCTTTGTGCTTCAGGCGGTAGTGTTCGCGGTCGGCTTCGTTGGCCACAGTGGACAACCGGTAGCGCTCGTCGCCTTTGGCAAAACGCTCGTTGAAAATTTTGTTGATGTAGAGCGCCTCCACAAGGGTGACGTCAAAAGGCGCGTGGCAGCAATCGGAGCATTCCTCGGCGCAACGCACTTCTTGGGGGCAGACGCCTTTCACCTTGCTGAACACGGCGTCGACTTCAGCTCTCAGGGCCTCGTACTTGGCGAAGATATCGGACAGGTCTACGTCGATCACAGGCTCTCCCAGCCGCCGGTCGCGGCAGGCAGTGATATAATCCCTTATGGGCGGGGGCAACCCAAAAAAACGAACGGGAGCGGACCAGTTCTGGACCGCTCCCGCAACTCAACCAACGAAAGGGTGAGAAATGACTATTCTTCTTCGACGGTGAGGGCGTCCTGGTCGCAGACTTCCACGCAGGATTCGCAGCCCAGGCATTCTTCCTCGTTGATCACGACGGCCTTGCCGTCTTGAAGCTCGTAGACTTCAACAGGACAGACATCCACGCACTCGCCGTCGCCGACGCACTTTTCTTCATCAACGGTGACCTTGTAACCCATGGCCTAACCTCCACTGCTCAGTTTGGATTTGTGTGCGAAGCACGGGGATGCAGTCGGAAAGACTCCCCCCTGCCACTATCAAAAAAGCTAAACATTCCAGCCAATTGCAGGTAACAGCCCAGACCAGGCAGTCCAGACGAGTCAAGCCTTAGCCATAGAACCAAACCCCTGTCAAGCACGGCGGCGAGGCGACGGGCCCAGGTGGGCGCAGCGGGATGAAAAAAAATCATTTCCACCCTAAAGTTCACACCTGTTGATCCGATAAGAGAAGCGGAGTCGGTTGGATTCTACTCCATATAAGGCCAAGGATAGGCACACCATGAGCAAGATAGTCGCTTTGCGGCCAAACCGCGATACCATTCGCCCTGTGCTGATGCTTCTGACATCGCACCGGCTCGATTGTATTCTGCTCTGCCTGCGCAACCTTGAGCGTTTCACCGCTCTGGCCCGGTTTAAGAAAATCTACATCGTGGCCAACGCGGTGAGTGAAAACCACGCTGCCATCCTGTACAAATTCAAGCACACCCACGACAACGTGACGGTTATCCCCTGCTCGCCCAGGGGCATGATTCCGGCCGTAAACGCAGTGCAGAACCAGATTCTCGAGGCCCACATGGACGACGTCATCATAAAGATGAATGAAGACGTCTTCGTGACCCCCATGTGGCTGGAGCATCTGTTGGAAGCCTACCGCGTCCACAAAGTGCGCAAGGATATCCCCATCGTCAGTGCGCTTAGCCCCGTGAGCCCCTCGGGACGCTTCGCCCTGAACCGCTTCCTCAAAACCGGCTACCCAGCCGAGCGCAACATGTTCGATGGCGGCCCTGTGGAGGAAAACTGGGTGTATCACCGCTGGATGTGGGAGAAGGTCATCAACGAAAATATCGTGGACGCCTTCCTGGCCAGCGGCCCAGCGCCCTATTTTTATCCCACCTTTACCACCATGAACTGCGTGATCTACGACCGGCGGCTCATCGAGGCCATGCTCCCGTTGCCCACGACGCAGACCATAGCCCCGGCAGGCTTTGACGAAGCGTTCGTCAACCAGATCCTGCACGCCAACAGGTGGAAGAACGCCGTGGTCAGCCGCTCTATGGCTCACCACTACAGCTTCTCCAAATGCGAGGAATATCTGCGCTCCCATGTGCCCCTGGATGATGTCTGGCAGTACCAGCAGGAGCTTTTCGCGCGCGAAAGCAGCAAGGCCCGTATAGTGACAACCAGGGGCATTCGTCCGGTGCTCAAGGCGGTCGGCGGTGTCCAGAGTTAGGCGGCCCGGCCCGCCCTGCGGCAACGCGTCCGTTGCAGACGCTTCCGGCGGCCCAATGGGCCAGCCGTGCGCGCCTTCAGCTCTGCACCAGGATGACGGAAAAGGCCTTGAAAAAGGCCAGCACCGGGTCGCCCTCGACCAAATCGAGGGCCTTGCGGCTCTGCCCGGTGACGACGGCGCAAATTTCCTCCCCCGTGGGCAGGGCCACCACGACCTCGGCGGCCAGCCCCTCCCCCTTCACGCTGACGACCCTGCCCGGATAGACATTGCGGGCGCTGATGGCGGGGGCCTCCCCAGGCCTGGCCAGCAGCACATGGGGAGCCTTGACCAGCGCCACGGCGGAAGAGCCCACGATCAGGCCCAGCTTGTCCAGACTACCCCTGGTGATCACCGAGACAACCCTGAGCCCACTTGGTGTGACGAGTTCGACCTCGGCAAGAACGCCCGAGGCCTCCGAGGCGCTGACAACTCCGGCAAAGGTATTGCGCGCGCTGGTCTTCATGGCCTCCTCCCGCTTGATATGCAACTGGATGATGCGCTTCTTGTCCTCATCGGAGAAGCAGAGGTAGTTGGCCGTAAGATTCACGGAACAATTCCCAAGGATATCCTGCACGATGGGCAGGGGCATGCCCCCCCGGAGCAGCTCCACCGCCCTGGAATGGCGCAGGGTGCGCGGGTTGGACATGTCGGGGGGGAGACCGCATACCCTGCCTCGCTCCTGAAATTTACGTCGGACGAACCCCTGGTCCATGGCCGCCAGTTGCCCGCGTACCTCATCCAGAACCGGGTCGGCGAGGAGCACCGCGATCTCCTCAGCTACTCCGGCAGACAGGCGCACCTCGCGGCCGTGTCCGCAGCCAGGCAGCCCTCCGCCCTGAATGTCCTCCCCACGAAACAGCACACTGCTGGCCCCGGCATTGAAATCCCGCAGGTCGTTGAACGCCAGCACCTCGCCCAATCTGGCCCCGGTATGGCGCAACAGGAGATAAACCAGCCACATGCGCAGCCGAGACTGTCGATGGGCCGGTCGGGCGGCCTCCAGCCAATTGCGGAAGCTTGCGGTCAGGAGTTCCAACTCGGCCGGTTCCAGATGCTTGACGTTCCCGGCAGCGCCCATGAGCCCGGCCCTGCCAGCGCCCAGATCCCCTGCCCGGCGCGTATCGCCGCCCTGGCCCAAAAGCGCCCCAGCCTTGGCCATCAGCTCGCGAAGCTGTTCCCCATCAAGCCCCTGTAAGAGTGCGTCCACGCTGGTCACGGCTGTTCCTCTTGGTTACCCGATAGAAAGAAGGGGGCGCTGCCCCCTGCCCCCGCCGGGGGTGCAGGGCACCCCCGGTCCCCCCCAATATTTACCTCGACGACAGAGACGCCGCACGGCACCGCGAAGCTCAAAGGGAGTCCAGAGGGCCAATGCACTCCGTTCGAAACGGGCTGCTACGCCTCTAGCGAGGCTAGCATCCGTATTGCCCTCTGGCAGGAGGGTCCAGGGAGGACAGCGTCCTCCCTGGCCGCCGGAGGCCCCTCTTCTCAATAGCCTGCCATGGCCCGCAGCCTGCGGATGCGTTCTTCCGTGGGGGGATGGGTGGAAAACATCGAGGTTATGCCGCCGCCGGAAAGGGGGCTGACGATGAACATGTTCTCGGTGGCCGGGTTTGCGCCCTGCATGGGCACCTGCCGGGCGGAATGTTCCAGCTTGTCCAGGGCCGAGGCCAGGGGCAGAGGGTTGCCCGCTATCTTTGCGCCGGTCTCGTCGGCCAGGTATTCCCGCGAGCGGGAAATGGCCATCTGGATGAGCATGGCCGCGATGGGGGCCACGATGGCCATGAGAATGGCCGTGCCCGCCCCGCTGCCCCGGTTTTCATCCGATGACGACGAGAAGCCCCCGAAGATGGCCCCCCATTGCAGCATGCTGGCCACGCTGGTGATGGCTCCGCCCACCACGGCGGCCACGGTCTGCACCAGGATGTCCCGGTTTTTGACGTGGGCCATCTCGTGGGCCAGCACGCCCTGGAGTTCTTCCGGGGTGACCAGCCGCACCAGACCTTCGGTGACGGCCACGGCGGCGTGTTCCGGGTCTCTGCCCGTGGCAAAGGCGTTGGGCTGTTCCTGGGGGATGAGGTAGAGTTTGGGCATGGGCAGCCCGGCGTTGTCAGCCAGGCCGCGCACGATGGCAAACAGGCCCGGCGCGTCGGGCTCGGAGAGCTCTTCGGCCCGGTACATGGAAAGCACGATGCGGTCGGAATACCAATAGCTGGCCACGTTCATCACCAGAGCCAGCACCAGGGCGATTATCAGGCCCCCCCGTCCGCCCATGGCACCGCCCATGAGCACCAGAAGCGCTGTGAGCAGCCCCAGCAGAAGTCCGGTCTTTATCTGACTGGTCATAGGGATTTTCCTCCGAATGGAAGATTCAGGAATACGTTCACGGACGAACGCCCGCTTTTAACTCTAAGGGATTCCAAAGGGCAACTTGCCCTTTGGCCGCCGGAGGCATCTTTTTCTTTGGGCAATTCGCGCCCTGTTTACAGAATATGGATTCTCCGGCAGCGGGCGGCCTGGCACTCCTTGGGCAGGGTGATCTCCAGCACGCCGCTGGCGAACACCGCCCCCACCGCGCCGCGATCGACGCCCTTGGGGAGGTTGAAGCGCCGGGCGAACGGCCCATGGGAGCGTTCCAAGGAATGGTACACGGCTTCGGCTTCCCGGGGTTTTTCAAAACGGCGTTCGCCGTACACCCACAGGGTTCTGGATTTGACCTCTACAGCCACATCCTGGCGATCCACGCCCGGCAATTCCACACTGATGACAAACGCCCCGGCGGTTTCCAGCACGTCTGCCGTGGGCGTCCAGAAGTAGGCCGCCCCGGAGAGGCCGCCCGGATGCCTCCCACCCCGCGTGGCCTCGGCCACCACGCGGTCCAGTTCTTCCTTGATGTCGGATAGTCCCATCCAGGGGTTCCAATTCAACTTGGCCATCAAGCACCTCGCTCGGACACGGATTCCCACCACTGAGATGGGTTATCCATCAAACAGGCCGTGTCAAGCCTGTGGTTTTACATGGCGCTCGCCGGCTTCCCATTTGTCCTGGGGCACGGCTTCGTCGATGAGCATGATAGGGATATCCTCGCGGATGGGGTATACCACCCGGCAGCTGTCGCAGACAAGCCCCTCGCCCTGGTCGGCGGGATGGATATCAGATTTGCACTTGGGACAGGCCAGAATGGCCAGCAGTTCGGAAGCGATGGGCACGAGGCCACCTCCTGATGTTTTGCGCCCTATACGCCACCTTGCGGCAAGGCTCAAGGCTCGCGTTGACGCCTATGCGAAATGGGCCTAGTAGTTTACACTGGAAAACACCATGCCAGGCATTGATCTTCACACCCACTCCATCGTTTCCGACGGACAGCACCGTCCAGCAGAACTGGTGGACCTTGCCGCCAAGGCCGGGCTCTCAGCCATGGCCCTGACCGACCACGACACCATGGAAGGCCTGGAAGAAGCCCTGGAAGCCGGACGCACCCACAACATCGAAGTCATCCCCGGCTGCGAACTCGCGGTGGTGGACGGCAGACGCCAGTTGCACATCCTGGCCCTGTGGCTGCGTTCGCCAGCGCTCACCCTCCAAAAGGCGCTTACCGCCCTGCGCGCCAGCCGCCACGAGCGCAACCGCATCATCGTGGAGAAGCTCCGGCAAAACGGCGTAAACATCGAATACGACGAGGTGCTCAGCCGCGCCCAGGGTGCCGTGGGGCGGCCCCATATCGCCCAGATTCTCCTGGAGCGCGGCGTGGTGCGCACCAGCGACGAGGCCTTCAAGAAATACCTGGGCAGGCAAGGCCGGGCCTTTGCCGCCAAGCAGGAACTCTCCATGGATGCGGCCCTTGCGCTGCTGAAGGCCGAAGGAGCCACGGTGATGCTGGCCCACCCCTACCTGCTGGGCGAAAACGGCAAAGCCATGGAAGAACTGGTGCGCCGCTACCACGACATGGGCGTGGACGGCCTGGAGGCCTACTACACCGAACACTCCACCCTGCGCACCAACGAATACCTGCAAATAGCCCGCAAGCTGGAAATGCAAGTCAGCGGCGGCTCGGATTTCCACGGCAAGTTCAAACCACAGATTCAGCTGGGTATCGGCCGGGGGAAGCTGCATGTGCCTGAGAAAGTGCTGGACGATTTGAAGGAATATAGACGGGGGAAGGGATTGTGGGTGTGAAGAGCGCCCGCTAATACACTAAATCATGCCTCCGGCGGCCGGGGGCCAACGGCCCCCCGGACCCCCCATATAGCTCCGCGTCGATGATTCCACCACCCTGGCATTGAGAGGCTTAGCAATTCTGGGGCAGTACCAGCCCTACTCCTCGTCAGCCTCGTCCGCCGTCACCGCCGCCACATCCGTCGCCGATTCCCCACGCGCTTCCCGTAACTTCTCCGCACCACGGTCGCGCAGCACGGCTACCGTGATGCCTTTTTCCCGGCTGGGGGTGAGCATGAAAATCTTGCGGGCGTGTTGGGCAAAGGCGTCCACGGCGTGGTGGCTGATGGAAAGCACTTGCAGGCCCAACGTGTCGCCGATGGTGGCGATGAGTTTGGTGAAAGCCGGGATGAGTTCGGGCTTGAGCCAGCAGTCCTGCTCGTCGAGAACCAGGAAGGGGCGGTGCAGGGCCGGGTCCAGTTGGGCCAGGCCGATGAGCCTCAGCCCCACGGAGAGGATGTTGCACACCGAGCCGCCCTGGCCGGTAAGGATGTCTTCGGTCTGGCCGTCGTGTTCCATCTCCAGCGAGATGAACAGCTTGCCGTTCTTGAGTTCCCGGCGGCTCTTGACCCTGCGTTCCTGACCCAGGATTTCACGCACGGCGTGGGTGAGGTTGGTTTCCACCTCTTCCATGAGTTCGCCGAACAACTCCTGGGACAAGGCCTCAAGCCGGGCCTGGGCCAGGGGGGCCATCTCAAGGAAAACTTCCACCTGGGCCAGTTCGGCCCGCGCACGGCCGTGCTCGCGCACCAGGGACTCGGCCTGGCCTTCCAGGCGTCCGGCCCGGCGCTCCAGGCCGTCGAGCTCGGCGCGCAAAGCAGCCAGAACATCCGGGGTGCCGGAGAACGCGCCGCCCGCCTGGCCCAAAACGCTCGGCAAGCCGTTTCCAGGCCCTGACGGCTGGTTGCCCATTGCAGCCGCACCGCCCGATGCAGACGAGCCGTTGCCCATGCCGGGCAGCCCTGCGCCCACCTAGTTCTCCGTGCCCTTCTCCAGGCCTTCCAGGCTGGAGCGGATGCCCTGGATGTGCTGGCGGTATTCCTCCACCAGACGCTGGTTCTCGGCCCGCATGGCCGCCAGCATGGCTTCAAGGGCGGCGGGGTCGGCGGTGCCGTACTCGGCCAGGGCCTTTTCCTCCAGTTCCTTGAGCTGGGCTTCCAGATGCGAAAGGGTCTGCTCGGCCCGGACCTTCTCTTCGCGCAATTGTTCGTAATCGGCCTTCAGGCCCGCCAGTTCGCGCTCCAGAGCCGCGTCCTGGTCATGAGGCGTCGCGTTGGCCACCGGCCACCTCCTCGTAGAGTTGCCACACGAGATCCGCTTCGGGATGCTCGGGGTTCAGGTTGGCGGATAAAAAATCCTTGAGCCCCAGCCCCTCCTGGGTACGCCGCCAGGTAAGCCGCTCCAGGCCTTTGAGAAAGAGCGAGGCACGTTCCGAGGCCGGGGGTTCCACGGGAAAGGGCTGGTCCGGGAAAACCTGCTCAAAGGGCAGGCAGGGCACGAGCCAGCGCTCCAGTTCTTCGCAGCCGGGACGCCAGATGGAAGCGGCCAGGACGCGCTCTTTGGTGCGCTGGCTGAAAGTGAGCCGGGTGATGTTGCCAGGGTTGGCGTACCGGGTGCTCCCGGCGGCAATCATGGGCTGGGGGCGGTGGATGTGGCCGTTCAACACCCAATCCACGCCGGGGATCTCTCTGGGGATAATCATGCGGTCCAGAAAATCGGGAAAGCTGATGGAGTGATGGGTCAGCCAGACAACGGCCTGAGCCTCGCCCCGCTCCACCCGCCGGGGCAGAGGCGACCCGTCGGGCGAGCAGCCTACCAGCACCGCGCCCTGAGGGGTGTGGAGCCAGAAGGCCGGGCCGGGCTCGGCCAGCAGCCGGATGGCCCCGGCGGCATCGAGCACGGCCATGGACACGTCCCGGGTGAAGCGGGCCTGGTATTTGTCGTGGTTGCCAACCAGCGTGAAAGGCTTGTGCGGACGCAGCAGTTCGATGAGCTCCACCAGCAGGCTGTTGGGGTTTTCGCGCGGCCAGTGGAACAGATCGCCCAGAAAGACCGGGACAAGTTCCAGCTCACGGGCCTTCTCCAGGCAGAGGCGCAACTTGTCGAGAATCTGCCCGCAATAGCCCTCCAGGCGTTGTCCCGGCGGCGTTGCGGCCACATGGGGGTCGGGAATGAGCAGCAGCCCGAGGGCCTCAACCCTTGGCAGTTCCATGGCCTTTCTCCCTGTCCAGGAACCTCCCGGCGTCCAGATCGTTGCCGCACAGCGGGCAGGCCCCCACCTGTTCCAGCCGCAGGGCGATGCGTTTGGAAAGATCGTCCAGGCCAGCCTGCCGCTCGCTCAGGTAGGCGCGGCCGTTGGCCATGCGGATGCGCAGTTGGGCCATAGCTTCCACAATGGCGGCCAAAGGACGCGGGTCCGGCGGCAGGGCAGGCCCGGCCAGACCGGCCAGAAGCCCGGCCCTGGCGGAAGTGGCGGCCAGACGTGCGGCCAGGGCGGCGGTCTCGCGCACCAGGATGGCCAGAGGGCGCGGGTCCGGCGGCTGGGGGATGGGGGCAAGCCCTGAAAGAAGCCCAGCCCTGGCCGAGCCCGCTGCCAGTTGAGTGCGTAGAGTGGCCTGCCCGGCGCAAAGGGCTGCAAGGTTCCAGGCTGCGGCCAGCTCCGGCGGTGCAGACAGGGGCCGCAGGTCCTTGAGAGTGCGCCGAGCCCGGTCGCCTTGGCCTGCCAGGGCGCGCATGTTCCCAAGCCCCCCGGCCAGCCGGGCGGCGGGCAGCATGTCCGGCGGAGGAATGGCGGCGGACAGGGCGCGGGCCTTCAGCCCCAGAGCGCGCGTCCGCCCGGCCACATCGGACAGCCGGGACGCGATGCCTGTCAGGGCGGGTTCTGCCTGGACGCGGATTTCAAGGCTGTGTCCGCGCTCCCGAGCGTCGTCCAAAGCAAGGGAAATATCGGGCAGAGGCGCAAGCCGGTCCAGGCCGCGTTCGGACTCCAGCACCCCCTCCAACAGGCGGCTCCGGTTCTGCTTGGCCTTGCGGGTCTTGTCGCGCAGGAGGTCCTGCATGCTCATGAGATGGGCGCTTTCTGTGGATGAGGCCAGAAAATCAGCCAGCACGGACCCGGCCTTGTCCAGCAGGAAGATAGGCTCGCGCTGGTTGCCCAGGTGGACGTCCACTTCTTCGCCCCGGTCCAGGGGCACGGGGGACATCCGCAGCAGCGCGGCCACCTCGGCCGGAACGCCGGAGCGGCCGAGCTTGGCGAACACCTGGGCCTCATCGAGGCCTGGTGCGAAAATTTCATACAGGGCGTAGGCCTTGCGGCGCACCCAAGCCACCCGCCAGCCGTTTTCAAGTTCGGCTTCAACCCGCGCCTCGTTGTGGCCGTGGCGGATGACATGGCGTGGGGTTGGGTTGACCGTCAGGCAGCGCAGAGCCTCCACCACAGCGGATTTGCCGGTGTTGTTGGGGCCGCAGAGCACGTTCAGGCCCGGAGCCAGCTCCAGCACCGTGTGCCCATGGGCCATGAAATTGGTAAGGGTAAGACGGACGATCACAACGCCCCGCACGCAGTCATGGCGGCGCTAACGGCCGTGGACCGGTACAACGCCCGAAGGATGCTCGGGCAGCCAGACATGGAACACCGTTCCCGCTTCCGGGGTTGTGTCGAACCAGACCAGGCCACCGAGATAGCGCTCGGCCAAAAGCTTCATGCCGTAGGTGCCCAGGCCCCGGCCCGCGCCCTTGGTGGAAAAACTGCGGGTAAACACCCTCAAACGCACTTCGTCGCGCATCACGCCGGGGTTTTTCACCCAGAAAGTCACCCCGCCGCGCTCCTTGCGGCACCCCAGATCCACACGCTCACCGGGTTGCACAGCCTCCAGAGCATTCTTGAGCATGTTCCCCAAAACCCTCCGAAGCAGCAAGGCGTCGGAGACAAAGGGCACGTCTGGCGTATCCGGTTCGACCCGCACCAGGATATTGCCTTGCGCAGCCAGGCCCTGGGCCAACTGGGCGGCCCCTTTCAACACCTCGGCGCTGCCCAGGGGGATGAAAGAGGGGGTGAGTTCTTTGTTCTCGGCCGCCAGGAGATCTTTCTGGGAGATGATCTCTTCCACCAGCCGGACCAGGCCGTCAAAGATGAAATCGGCGTCAGGCCTCTGCGGTTGTGGCACTTCCTCGCGCAACATGTCCATGAGCCCGCGCAGGCCCCCGGCGGTGTTCAGGACGTCGTGGAAGAACAGACGCTCCAGATTGCGGCGGCGTTTCTCGTGGCTGACGTCCTGAATGCTGAAAATAAGAAAATCACAGTCCGTGACCCGTATGGGGTTGGCGCTGACCTGAAAATCCGCAGCCTCAAGACCTTCCTGCTCCCGGCGCAACAGGTTGTATTCCTGGATGTCGGCAAAACCCTCCAGCCCCTTGAGTATGGCCTTGACCGCGCCGCAACTGCTGCAAAATTCCGTGGTGCCGCATCCGCCGGGCGAATCGAAGGCGTGTACGCAACGAAAGACCTCGCCGGGCCGTTTGCCCAGGACTTCGACCAGGGGACGCCCCGAGGCCGACAATGTTTTGGAATTTGCGAACACGATCTGCCGGTTGGCGTTGAGCACCACCACGACGACCGGGATGGCATCCAGGGCCTGGGTCACGGAATTTGCGCGAAGAAGTTCTATCTCAACCTGGAGGTCCGAGGCGGTACTGCGTCTGGCCGGTGCGAATGCTGTGGGTACTACATCGTTTTGCATACGTGTGCTTGGTGTAGCGGTTTCGGCTGGCCACTTCAAGAAGTTCATGAGCGACGGAGTGCGCGGGGCAGATGCATTTCACGGAGAAGACCGCGTTGAGGCCCTTTTGGGCGGGCATGCCGCGCAGCAGGAATCCAGGATGTGGGTGGCGCCCTCGAAGAGGCTGCACCCAAAAGTATCCCCTCCGGCCCGCTCCTGTGTTGTGCCATGGCCTGTTGTGCGGTATCCCTAAAGCATGAAAATGCTCCTGCGCCGCAAAATCACCAGCCTGGCCTGTCTGGCCGCTGCGCTCACCCTGGGGATCACCCTGCTCATCGCCTGGGGGGCCCGAGTCGAGGTGGACGGACACCTGAGCAAAACCCTGCTGGCACAGGCCAGGGAAAACGTCGCTCAGGCGGCCCGCAATGCCTACGCCATGTGCCAGGCCCTGCCCATGCAGGCCGATGGCAAGCCGGACCCCGAAGCCCTGGTCTGGCTTAGACGAAGCCTTGGCCAGGTCAAGGTGGGCGCAACCGGCAGCGTCTGGGCCGTAGAAGCCAAAGGCGACAAGCCGGGAACCTTGGCGGTCACGCCGCAAAACGTCCGGGATGGGCAGTCCCTCTGGGACATGCGCGATGCCGGAGGGCGCTATTTCGTGCGCGATATGGCGGCCAAGGCCCAAGCCGCGCCGCCGGGGCAGGTGCTTTTCGACCGCTATGTCTGGCGGGATGTCGGCGAAAGCGAAGGCCGCATGCGCCTGGCCGCCTATGTCTACGCGCCCGCCCTGGGCTGGGTGCTGGGGGCTTCGCTGCTAGAAGAAGAATTCCTCCAACCCCGTGATCTGGCCTCCCAGGCCCTTGTTAGCATGCTGGCCGACATGGCCTGGGGCGGCGGATTGGCCGTGCTGGTGGCCGGATTCGTGGCTTTTTTACTTTCCGGGAAACTCAGCCGCCCCATGGAAAAGCTGGCTCTGGCCGCCCTGAATGTCGCCCAAGGGCGCATAGGCCAGGCGCTGACCGCCCTGGAGGAGATATCCGGTGCTTCCCACGCCTTGGGAGATTTTCCCAGGAGCTTTCGGACTATGGTCCAGGGGCTGACCGCCTTGGCCGGGCAGGTGCACAGAGCCGGGGCTGAAGTGGCCGCCTCCTGCGGCGATCTCTCCGGTCGGGCTGAAGAGCTTTCCGGTGCGGCTGACAACCAGTTCGAGACCGCCGGAAGGCTGGCCGCCGAGGCCCAATCCATCGCTGCCACAGCCCTGCAACTGAGTACGGCCGTTGACTGGGCCGTTACCCAGCTTGCCGATACCGCCGGTATGGCCCGCACCGGCCAGGACGGCCTAACCGCCATGGAAACGGCCATGAACCGCATCACCGCCGGGGCTGGGCATGTTTCGGCCAAACTCTCGGTTATCGCAGACAGGGCCGATCAGGCTCAGGGACTCCTCGGCGCTGTGGCCGACGTGGCCGACCAGACCAATCTGCTGGCCCTGAACGCCTCCATCGAGGCGGAAAAAGCCGGAGAACATGGTCGGGGATTCGCAGTGGTGGCCAGGGAAATCCGGCGGCTGGCCGACGTGACCTCCCAAATGGCCGAAGACATCGAACGGCTGGTGCGCCAGATGCGCCAGGCGGTTTCCGCCGAAGTGATGGAAATGGACACTTTCGCACGGGAACTGGGGCTTGGCGCAGCGGATCTTTCCACTGCCGGAGAAGGCCTTGTTGCTGTGCTTGGCGCGGTGGCAGGCCTCTCCGAGAATTTTTCCGGCCTGCGGGATGCGGCCAAGCTCCAGTCAGGCTCGGCCGGGCAGATCAGCACGGCAGCCGGAGCGCTCAATACCTCGGCCGGGCGGGTGCGCGAGCTGGCCGACAACTTTGAAGACACCGCACACGCCATGTCCAAGGCCGTCCAAGGGCTCACCGGCGATGTGGCAAGGCTTCAAATCGATCCAACTACAAAAAAGGATGGCCTCGCATGATCGCCTGGTGGCGCAACAGTCGGCTCACCACGAAACTTTTGGTCTGCGGGGCGTGTTTCGTCGCGCCCATCATCGTGCTGCTTTCCCTCATGTCGGGCTCGCTCATAGCCTCCCTTGATCTGGCCCATATGGAGCAAAGCGGCGTTTCGGTGCTCGACCCCCTGGAAGACCTCAACGAACTTCTGCCGGAGCACCTGCGCCTGGTTCTGGGACGTCTGGCCGGGGAAAACGTGGACGCCGCCCTGGCCCAGATGGATAAGCCCCTGACCGAGACCTTGGGCGTGCTTACCACGCACATGCGCGCCGAAGCCGCGCTTATGAAGCTTGACGCCGCCAGTCTGCAATCCAAAGACCTGGGCCATCTGGAAAGCGGACAATTCTCCCAGCGCGTCCAAACCCTTCTGGCAACGCGACCCGCCACGCCTGCCCAGGCGATGGAAATCCACGCAGAGGTTCAGACGCTCATCAACCAACTGCGCGACTACCTGGGCGACTCCGCCCAACTGGTGCTCGACCCGGAACTTTCCAGCTATTACCTGATCTACCTGCTGGTCAACGATCTGCCCCGCTTGCAGGAACGCCTGGGCCGACTGTACGCCTCCGGCTATCTGTCCTTCACCCGCCTGCCCGTGTCCGAGGCAGACCGCGCCCGCATGGAGCGCTCGAGCCTGCTGTGGAACGACACCATGGGAGCCCACATCCGCAGCAAAATCACCAAGGCGTGCCAGGCCGCAACCGATACCGAAGCGGCTTCGCTGAAGCGGGATGTGGACCGCTACATGGAATCCACCCGCATCTTCCTGGAGATGGGCCACACGCTCTCAACCAAAAGCGGAACCGTCACCATGGAAGACTATCTGCGGGCAGGACGTGCGGCCCTGCAGGCCGGAGCCGATTTGTGGGACCATTGCAACGACCTTTTCCAGCGGCTGGTGGATAACCGCATACGGCGCCTGCACCTGCACGCCGCCCTGGGAGTGGGGATATCCCTGGCTTCCGTGATCATTTCAGTGCTTCTGGCCTGGACTATCGTCATGTCCATCACCCGGCCCCTGGCGCGGGTGGCCCAAATAGCCGGGCGCATCGCCGAGGGCGAGGTGTTTTCAGCCTCCCAAATGCTCAAGACTTCCTGCCAGTCCAGCCATATGACCCCGGAAAGCCTGGCCCAGGCCCGAAAATCCGGTTCTGAAATCGTCCAACTCTACGCGGCCATGTCCGGGATGATCCAGGGACTTGAGGAACTGCTCGGCGCTGTAAACGCCTCAGGAGACAGCATAGAATCCTCGGCCCAGCGCATCGCCGCCTCGGCCCGCCAGTTGGAGGCCGCTGCCACGCAGCAAGCCGCCTCCACCACCGAAGTTGGGGCCACAAGCCGGGAGATATCCTCCACCGCCGGTGGACTGGCCGACACCATGGCCCAGGTGCTCGACGTGGCCAGCCGCTCCTCGGAGCTTGCCCAGGAAGGCCGCCACGGTCTGACTCAGATGGGCGACGTGATGGAAGACCTCTCCCAGGCCAGCCACAATATGACCGCCAAACTCTCAGACATTCGCGAAAAGACCTCCGGCATCGGCCAGTTTCTCTCCACCATCGCCAAAGTGGCCACCCAGACCAACCTGTTGTCCTTAAATGCCGCCATCGAGGCGGAAAAGGCCGGGGAGTTCGGGCCGGGCTTCAGCGTAGTTGCCAGGGAAATCCGCCGCCTGGCCGACCAGACCGCCTCGGCTGCACTCGATATCGAACGCACCATCCGCGAGATGCAGGCCTCTGTGCAGACCGGCGTCGCGGCCATGGACGGCTTCGCGGCCAAGGCTGCCGAGGCCTCCCAGACCTCCACGGCTGTCGGCTCCAAGCTCACGCGCATCATCGCTGCCGGGGAGGAACTCACCCCGCGCTTCTCCGCCGTCAGCCAAAGCACCCGCCTCCAGGCCGAAGGCGCGGACCAGATCAGCGAAGTGATTTCCCAACTGGCCCAAGGGGCCGGGCAAACCCGCGACTCCCTTGCGGAATTCCGCCATGCGGCCGAGGCCCTGACGGCAACGGCGTCCGGGCTCAAGGAAGTACTCGGGTACTTCAAGCTGGGGGCCTGATGCTCTACCTGGCCTTCAAAGCCGCAGGGGGCCGTTTCGCCCTGCCCGCCAGGGATGTCTCCGAAGTGACCCCCCTGGTGCGCCTTTCCCTTGTGCCCGGCGCGCCGCCCGCCCTGGCCGGGCTCATGAACCACCGGGGAACCGCCCTGCCTGTGGCCGACCTGACTCTGCTGCTCTGCGGGCGGGCCTCGCGGCCGCTGGCCTCCACGCGCATCATGGTGACGGTCGTGTGCGGAGGCCGGGTCATCGGCCTCATGGCCGAGCGGGTGTTCAGGACCGTAGCTGTCGAAACCGGCCAGGCGCTTGCCCCGGACGCCGCAGGTGCCCCCTTCATTACCGGCGTGCTGACCCGCGACGACGACATCCTGCAACTCCTCGACCCTGCCGCCCTGCCGTTGAGCGAAATTTTCGCACACGCCCATCCTGAGCACCCGGAAGCAGACCTCCAGCACGTTGCCGGGTCGTCCGCTCCCGCAGCAGATGCCGGGCCCGCATGGCCTGATACGGACATCCGGGAAGACGGGGCGAAACGCGGCGAGAACGGAGGCTTTGCGCCATGACCGCCCGGTTGGCCGACATTCTGGGCCTGGACAACCAGGCCGTGGGCCTGGCGAACATGGAGCGCGCTGCCGCCCTGGCCATGGCCCGCCTGGGCCTTGGCGACCGTGAACGCTACATAGCCATCCTCAAGGCCGATCCGACCGAGCGCCGCCGCCTGGCAGGCATGGCCGTGGTTCAGGAAACCTGGTTCTTCCGCGACGGCGAACCCTTTTCCCTGCTCGGGCGCCTGGCGCGCGGCCTGATGGCTTGCCCGATCCCTGGCCCAGTTGGTACAGTTGCTCCACCCGACGGGCCGTTTCCGGGCGTGATCCCCGGTTCTGCGACGCAAAGCCCCTCCGGCCCCCTGCGTCTGCTTTCCACGCCCTGCGCAACCGGCGAAGAACCCTACTCCATGGCCATGGCTCTGCTGGAGGCGGGAGTCTCTCCCGAGCAGTTCAGCGTGGACGCTGCCGACGTCCATGGCCCGGCCCTGGACGCGGCCCGGTTGGGGCGCTTCGGCCCCGGCAGCTTCCGGTCGGACCTGGGGCCGTATGCCCGGTATTTCAGTGCCGACGGCCCGGACAGGCTGGTCGCTAACCAGGTGCGCCAAAGCGTGCGTTTTTTCGAGGCAGACGCCCTTGATCCCGGTTTTCTGCGCGACGCCGCACCCTATTCGGTGATTTTCTGCCGCAACCTGTTGCTCTACCTGGCCCCGCCAGCCCGCCAAAAGCTGGCGGAGAACCTCAGGCGGCTGCTCGCCCCCGGCGGCCTGCTCTTTGCCGGGCACGCCGAAGTCCCCGTGCTGTTCTCATTGGGCTTCAGCCCCGCTCCCTATCCCAAAGCCTTCGCCTGCACCCTTGCAGCGCCGGGGACAGCCACACCGGAACGCGCACTCTTTCAGCCAGCCGGACGCCTGTCCGTTCCCTGCGGCCAGGCGCAACCTCCGGCAGCAGCCACCAGGCCCCTCCGGTCGGGCGAAATCCCGGCCCCGCCCCGGCTGCTGGCAGGGCAAGCTTCTTGGATGACGACTGGTGCCGGGCGGCTCGGCCTGCCAGGAACCTCCGATGGCCGGTGGGACCCGGCATCGCCCTCCGGCCCGGTCGTTCCATACATCCCGGCCATTCCGCACATCCCGAACGCGTCCTCCGGCCCGGACGCTCAAGGCCTTATGCGCCCCGCAGGAGTTGCGCCAAGGCGCATGGCCGACCCGCGCGCTTTGGCCGACGCAGGGCGTCTCAGCGAAGCTCTGGCCATCCTCGAAGAGGATCTGGCAGCCCTTGGCCCCTCGGCGGAACGCTTCCACCTGCTGGGAGTCACCTTCCTGGCCCTTGGCCGCGACAAGGATGCCGAGGAGGCATTGCGCAAGGCCGTGTACCTCGACCCCTGCCACGCCGGAGCCCTGACCCACCTGGAACTGCTGCACGCCCGGGCGGGGAGGGTCGACGAAGCCTCTCGCATGGCTCTGCGGGCCAAACGCGCCGGAGGTGAACGGCCGTGACCGACGACATGGACACCCTGGCCGCCCGGCTGCTCTACGACCGGGAGGTGGCCCCTGAACTTCTGGACGAGTGGACTGCCCTGGTGGCCGCGCCCAAGCCCGACCGGGCGCGGGAGTTTTCCGTGGCCCTGCTGCTGCGGGCCGGTGCTGAATGGCTGGCGCTACCTGCCACCTGTCTGGACGAAGCAGCCCGTCCCGGCCCCATCCACGCTGTGCCCTACCTGAGTTCCCCGGTGTTTCGCGGGCTCATCAACATGGGCGGCGAACTGCTGCCCTGCGTCTCCCTGGCGGATCTTTTGCGCTCGGAGCGAGCGGATATCCAGGCCCGCCCGCGGGTTATTGCCATCTCTCTGGCCCAAGGACGCTTCGCGCTGCTGGTCGAAGAAGTGGCGGGCACGGCACGGTTCCATCCCGATGACCTGCGTCCGGCTCCCGACACAGTATCCCTGAGCCCGCGCCCCCTGGTGCAGGGGCTGGTGAAACTCGAAGGCCGTTTAGCCGGGTTGTTGGACGCCCAAGCCCTTGGCGAGGCGTTGTTGGGGAGCCTGCGGCCATGAGCCCCAACCTTGCCGATTTCTCGTTGCTGGAACTGTTCAGCATGGAGTTGCAGAGCAACCATCAAGCCATGGAAAACGGTTTGGTGGGCCTGGAGGCCGACCCCCGCCCCGAGCGGGTGGAACCCCTGATGCGCGCGGCCCACTCCATAAAGGGCGCGGCCCGCATCGTGGATCTCCCCCAGGCCGTGGCCCTGGCCCACGCCATGGAGGAGGTGCTGCTGGCTGCGCAAAAAGGCGCTCTGGCCCTGACCGCCGACCATATGGACGCCCTGCTGGCCGCCAGCGACATTTTCGGCCGTCTGGCTCGGCTTGCCCCGGCGGAGCTTTCAGCCGCCCTGGAGGCGGAAGCCCCCCAAGCCACGGAGCTGGGCCAAAGGCTGCACGCCTTGCTGATCGCCACGCCGCCGGAAGCTGCTCCGCAAAAACAGCTCGATCAAAACGAAACCGCCGGGCAGGACCTCGTCCCTGGGCCTGACCTCGACATGGAATCCCTCCGTACCGGATCGCCACCAACGTTTCCGCCCTCTCCGTCCCTTTCTTCCCCGGAGGGTTCAGCAGCCTCTCCGGCACCTCCGGCTTCCGCGTCCCCGTCCGACTCGCCGGATGCCCAGGACGGAGTGGTACGCCTTTCCGCCGAAGTGCTCAGCAGGCTCATGGGCCTGGCTGGACAGTGTCTGGTGGAGGCCTCGGTGCTGCCGCCCCTGGTTAAGGACTTGCGCTCCCAGCGCCGCGATCTTTTGGAACTTTCAGGCGTGCTCTCGGACCTCCGGGCCTATTTACCCGACGGCGCGCGGCTTGGCGGGCAGGCTCAGACCGGATGGGAAAGGGCCGGACTCGACAGGGCCGGACTCGACAAAGCCGCTGCCCTTGTGCAGGCCCTGACAGACGCCCATAACCGGACGGTCGACCCCCTGGATGCCCTGTCGCGCCGCCTGGACATCTTTTCCAGCCGCCTCTACCGTCAGGTGTTGGCCAGCCGCATGCGCCCCTTTGAAGAGAGTGCCCGTCATTTTCCCCGGCTGGTGCGCGATCTGGCCCGCGAACTGGGCAAGGAGGCGGCCCTGGATCTGAAGGGCCTTCATACCCCTGTTGACCGTGACATCCTGGACCGACTGGAAGCGCCTTTCATCCACCTGCTGCGCAACGCAGTAGACCACGGTCTGGAGTCACCGGCCCAGCGCGCTGCGGTCGGCAAGCCCCCACAAGGCCGCGTCACCCTGGCGGCCCGTCATCTGGCTGGAATACTCGAAGTGCGCGTGGAGGACGACGGCGCAGGCATCAACCTGTCCCAACTGCGCGCTGCCATCGCCAATCGCGGGCTGGCAGATCCAGAAATGACCGCCCGGATGGACGCCGACGAACTCTACGATTTTCTCTTTCTTCCGGGTTTTTCCACGGCTGGCCATGTGAGCCAGGTTTCCGGGCGCGGCGTCGGCCTGGATGTGGTCAAAACCATGATTCAGGAAGTTGGCGGCCAACTGCGGGTGGAGAGCCGCCCGGGGCTGGGCACGGCTTTCATCCTGCGCCTGCCGCTCACCCTTTCGGTGGTGCGCGCCCTGGTGGTTATGGTTGCCGCAGAGCCCTACGCCATCCCCCTCTCGCGCATTTCCCGCGTGCTGGAGGTCCCCCAGTCCGGGCTGGCAAGCCTGGAAGGCCGCCAGTATGTCACCCTGGATGACGGCGACACCGTGGGTGTGGTCCAGACGGCCCAACTGCTCAACCTGCCGGGAAGCGATCTCCCCGAAGACGTTCCCCTGGTGGTGCTCGGCAACGCTGAAACGCGCCATGCCCTGGCCGTTGAGGCCCTCCTGGGCGAACGCGACCTGGTGGTCAAACCCCTGGACCGGCGGCTGGGCAAAGTGCCCAATGTCGCTGCGGCCGCACTTCTGGAAGACGGCTCGCCCGTTTTGATCCTTGATGCCGACGACGTACTGCGTTCTGTGGAAAGCCTGCTCACCACCGGGCGCATCGTCCGGGTGGGTCTGAGCGGCAAACGCGAACAGGCCGACGGTCCCAAACGGGTTCTGGTGGTGGACGATTCCCTGACCGTGCGCGAGGTGGAACGCCAACTGTTGGCCAACCGGGGCTACCATGTGGTCACGGCCGTTGACGGCATGGAAGGACTGGCCGCCGCCCGCTCCGGCGAATTCGACCTCATTGTCACCGATGTGGACATGCCCAGAATGACCGGCCTGGAACTTACCCGGGCCATCAAGACAGACCCGGCCCTGCGGGATACGCCTGTGATGATCGTCTCCTACAAAGACCGCGACGCCGACCGCTTGGCCGGACTGGCCGCCGGTGCTGACTACTACCTGGCCAAATCCGGTTTTCGCGACGAGGCCCTGCTCACGGCGGCGGCTGATCTTATTGGAGAACCCTGATGTCTGATTCCTCCCTCGCCCTGCCGCCCATCCTGGCCATTGGGGCCTCCACCGGCGGACCAAAGGCCCTGGCCGACATCCTGTCGGCCCTGCCTGAAAACTTTCCCGCAGCCGTAGTGGTGGTGCAGCACATGGACCCTGACTTCAACGCGGGGCTCAACGCCTGGCTCAAAGACCAGTCCGTCCTGCCCGTCACCGTGGTCCGGCCCGGCGAACGCCTGCTGGCCGGGCGCGTCTACCTGGCCAAAGGCGGAGACCATCTGGTGATCGGTTCGGACCGCCTGATGCACTACACCGCCGAACCCGTGGACGATCCCTTCCATCCGTCGGTTAATGCCCTATTCGAAAGCCTGGCACGTCTGAAACCCCTCTCTGGGGTGGCTGTGCTGCTCACCGGCATGGGCCGCGACGGAGCACAGGGGCTTATAGCCCTGCGCCGCGCCGGCTGGAACACCATCGCCCAGGACGCCGGAACCTGCGCCGTCTACGGCATGCCCAAGGCGGCCATGGAACTGGGCGCGGCCGAGATGGTGCTGCCCCTCCCCAACATCGCGGCCACAGCCGCAAACCTCATGAGGCGCCATGTCTGACACCCCTCTCCTTCCTGAACATCCGGTCACCGTGCTGCTGGTTGACGACCAGCCCATGGTGGCCGAGGCCGTGCGCCGTATGCTGGCCCCGGAAGCGGACATTCGCTACGCCTCCGTCACCGACCCGGCCAAAGCCCTGTCAGCCGCCCTGGAAACTCCGCCCACCGTGGTGCTGCTGGACCTGGTGATGCCCGATATCGACGGCCTGACCCTGGTAAAATATTTCCGCGCCCACCCCAAACTGCGCGACCTGCCCCTGATCGTGCTCTCCACCAAGGAAGAACCCGAGACCAAAGCCAAGGCCTTCGCTCTGGGGGCCAACGACTATCTGGTGAAACTGCCTGACCGGGTGGAGCTGGTGGCCCGTATCCGCTACCACTCCCAGGCCTATATTCGGCTTCTGGAGCGCAACCAGGCCTATCAGGAACTGGCCCGGCAGTTGGACCAGGCCGCGCAATACGTGCGCGAGCTGCTGCCCCCGCCGATAACAGACGGCCCGGTACGCGCGGATTGGCTCTTTGTGCCCTCGGCCCAGTTGGGCGGCGACGCCCTGGGCTACCACTGGATCGACCCCGAGCACTTCGCCTTCTACCTGCTCGACGTCTGCGACCACGGTGTCGGACCTGCCCTGCTTTCCGTATCCGCCATGAACGTGCTGCGCTCCCAGACCCTGCCGGGGGTGGATTTCCACTCTCCGGCTCAGGTGCTGGCCGGACTCAACACCGTGTTTCAGATGGAGCGCCAAAACAATCTCTACTTCACCATTTTCTATGGCGTGTTCGAACCCGCAACCCGCTCCGTACGCTTCGCTTCGGCCGGGCATCCCCCGCCGCTGGCCGTCGGCGGCGGCCACGTTCTGGAGCTGCGCTGCCAGAACCTCTTTATCGGCGCCATGCTGGAGGCATCATTCAGGGAGCACCACCTCCAACTGCCCGCCGAGACCAGGCTGTTCGTCTTTTCTGACGGAGCCTATGAAATTGCCCTCGCCAACGGCACCATGTGGTCTTTGGAAGAATTTCACGCCTTTCTCGCGGCTCTGCCTCCAGACGGACGGGAAATGGAACGGGTGCTCGAGCATATCCGGTCCGTGGGAGGCCGGGAGGTGCTGGCCGACGACTTCACCATGCTGACCCTGCAACTGGATTAGCGCCTGTCGAATCATGCTGCGGAAAAATGTCGTGGTCCCGCAGGGATGGCGTCGTTTGTGAAAATTATCCCAACATAATAACACCAACAGAAAATTCGTACCCACTCCCAACCCCCTTGTGTCAGATCGCAAGGCAGATCAACCCCACACCCGGCCTTTCTCGCTCGCCTGGACGCCGGAAAACCCAACCCCTGCGTTGTCTTCAGGGTCTTGTTAATCTTCTCACGTTTTCCACTGGAAAAATGAATTCAAGTCTGTTAACTCTTCCCGCAGCCTAGAAATAGTGGTTCCCAACAGCCTTGCCCGGACAGAGCCGACAACGGATCTTCACCGGGGCCTCTTGTGGGGAGAGCGCCACCGGTTTGCAATGGGGTCTAATTCCAACCGTGCAAGCCAACCTGTAACGTTTTGGGAGGTCCTTATGCGCGTATCCATTGGTCTTGCCAAGGACGACGCCGAAAAACGCCTCGAGAGCAAAGGCGTTTCCCGCCGTGACTTCATGAAGTTCTGCGGGGCAGTGGCAGCCGCCCTGGGCATGGGCCCCGGCGCCGCCGCTGACGTGGCCGCCGCGCTCACGGCCAAGAAACGCCCGTCGGTAGTGTACCTGCACGGCGCGGAATGCACCGGTTGCTCCGAAGCGGTGCTCCGCACCTACCAGCCTTTCATCGACGAGCTCATCCTCGACACCATCAGCCTGGACTACCATGAGACCATCATGGCCGCCGCAGGCGAAGCCGCCGAGGCCGCTCTGCACCAGGCCATCAATTCCCCCGACGGCTTCGTCCTCGTGCACGAAGGCGCCATCCCCACCATCCAGGATGGTCAATGGGGCATGGTCGGCGGACACACCATGGCCGCCAACCTGAAAGAGTGCGCCGCAAAGGCCAAAGCCATCATCGCCATGGGCACCTGCGCCACCTTCGGCGGCGTGCAGGCCGCCAAGCCCAACCCGTCCCAGGCCGTGTCCGTGAGCAAGTATCTCAACCGCAAGGACGTCATCAACATCGCCGGTTGCCCGCCCAACCCCATCAACTTTGTGGGCGCCGTGGTGTACTATCTGACCAAGGGTTTGCCCGAACTCGACCCCATGGGCCGTCCCAAGGTTTTCTACGGTGCAACTGTGCACGAACAGTGTCAGCGCCTGCCGCACTTTGACAAAGGCGAATTCGCCAAGAGCTTCGGCTCCGAAGAGGCCAAGAAGGGCTGGTGTCTGTACGAATTGGGTTGCAAGGGCCCCGTCACTAACAATAACTGCCCCAAGGTGCTCTTCAACTCCACCAACTGGCCCGTCCAGGCCGGTCATCCCTGTATCGGCTGCTCCGAGCCCGATTTCTGGGATACCATGAGCCCCTTCTACGTGCAGAGTTAATTACGGTCCGCCGCGCGACCCAACACTAGCCCGACTCACGGAGGTCGATCATGGCTGACATTATGAAAACTCCCCAGAGCACGTTCACCGGCCCTGTAGTGGTGGACCCGGTCACTCGCATCGAGGGCCACCTGCGCATGGTCGTTGAAGTAGAAAACGGCAAAATCAAAGACGCCTGGAGTTCCTCGCAGCTCTTCCGCGGCCTTGAGATCATCCTCAAGGGACGCGATCCCCGCGATGCCCAGCACTTCACCCAGCGCTCCTGCGGCGTGTGCACCTACGTGCACGCCCTGGCCTCCACCCGCGCCGTTGACAACGCCGTCGGCGTCAACGTGCCCGAAAACGCCACCCTGATGCGCAACCTGGTCATGGGTTCCCAGTATCTGCACGACCACATCGTGCATTTCTACCACCTGCACGCCCTTGACTGGGTGGACGTCACCAGCGCCCTGAAAGCCGACCCGGCCAAGGCCGCCAAGCTGGCTTCCTCCCTGTCGCCCCGCAAGACCACCGCTGAAGACCTGAAGGCCGTACAGGACAAAGTCAAAGCCCTGGTCGATTCCGGTCAGCTGGGCATCTTCACCAATGCCTACTTCCTGGGCGGACACCCGGCCTACTACCTGCCGCCCGAAGTCAACCTGATCGCCACCGCCCATTACCTGGAAGCCCTGCGCCTGCAGGTGAAGGCTGCCCGGGCCATGGCCATCTTCGGCGCCAAGAACCCCCACACCCAGTTCACCGTGGTGGGCGGCTGCACCAACTATGACGCCCTGCGCCCCGAGCGCATCGCCGAGTTCGTAGCCCTGTACACCGAGACCAAAAAGTTCATCAACGAAGTCTACATCCCCGACCTGTTGGCCGTGGCCGGCTTCTACAAGGACTGGGCGGGCATCGGCGGAACCACCAACTTCCTGGGCTTCGGCGAGTTCCCCCAGAAGAGCGAACACGGCATGGCCGACCGCTACATGCCCGCCGGCGTCATCATGAAGCGTGACATCGCCAACGTGCAGACCGTGGATCCCAAGCAGATCCTCGAGCACGTGAAGCATTCCTGGTACAAGGGCGAAGAAGCCCACCACCCCTACGAGGGCGTCACCGACCCCTTGTACACCAAACTGGATGACAAGGACCGCTACTCCTGGATGAAGGCCCCCCGCTACATGACCGAGCCCATGGAAACCGGCCCGCTGGCCTCCGTGCTCATCGCCTACGGCAAGGGCCACAAGGCCACCGTCAAGGTCGTGAACATGGTGCTGAAGAAACTGGGCGTTGGCAAAGAAGCCCTGTTCTCCACCCTGGGCCGCACCGCTGCCCGCGGCATCGAAACCGCCGTTATCGCGGAAGAGATGGACGCCTGGGTGAAGAAGCTGGCCGCCAACGTCAAGAAGGGCAACACCAAGTTGTACGAAGAGTGGAAGATGCCCGACAGCGCCCAAGGCGTCGGCTTCGTTCAGGCCCCCCGTGGTGCCCTGTCCCATTGGATCGACATCAAGGGTGGCAAGATCAACAACTTCCAGCTGGTCGTCCCCTCCACCTGGAGCCTTGGACCCCGCTGCGCCGCTGGCAAGAAGTCCCCGGTTGAAGAAGCCTTGGTCGGCACCCCGATCGCCGATCCCAAGCGCCCGGTGGAAATCCTGCGCACCATCCACTCCTTCGATCCCTGCATCGCCTGCGGCGTGCACGTGATCCAGCCGGAGTCCAACGAAGTGCTGAGCTTCAAGGTTCTCTAAGAACCCGAAGCACTGCTACTGCTGAAACGAGAGGGGGCCGCGAAAGCGGCCCTCTTTTTTACTAGCATTTGCAATTTTTCATTCACACATTCAAATCAAACGGATCGTTTATTACTCGCACTAAATTCAATCATTGCCCCTGTCAATTCACTGTGCATTGCCGTGATCTCAGCAAGTTTTTGTACATTATCTTGGTTTTCACGTTCTACACTTGGAAGATTTCGAATTTCATCTTTATTTTTCTTTAACAATAAAGCTTTATCTTCGTACATAGCACAAACAATATCCTTAAAATTTAAACCTATATCACCTTCCATTGTACGAGTTATACAAGCGACATGGATGTTAATATCACGCCCATCTCTTTTTAATTTTTGCATAGCTGCATTTACCTGGACAAATGAAAAAGGCGAAAACATTAATCTAAAATCTGAGCAACCCCATGGATACGCAACTTCGCGAATTTTTTCAATTTCATAGATATAAAATGAAGCATTCAAAGGCAAACTATTAATTATTTTTGAAATTATGTAAGAGATGTTCTCAATGTTAAGATGGTGCAATGTATCAACTAGAAAAACAACGTCAGCTTCAACTTTGATCATACGGAATTGCTCGAATGTCAGTGTAAGACACGACCTAACCAACGATTCAAATTTTTTATCCTTAATATATCTGTCAATTTTCACTGTATCGGGATGATTTACCCCAACATAGCTCAATGTCTTCAATTGGTCACTATCCATCTCACACAAGACAGATATTATTGGACCTGCCCCACAGCCTACGTCTAATATCGCTACGCTGTTTTTATTTAAGAGTGAACCAACAACAATTTTAAACTCAGACCGATCGATTACATCTGCGGTGCTCACACCTTCAGCGGACATATCATCTAATATAACGCCTGACAAAGCTTCATAAACAGGGTCTTGACGAAAATGAGTGCCAACTATTTTCACGGTATCAACATCTCCCTTCCAAGGATATCCATACCCTATTACGTTGTTGACTACTGGAACAAAGTTCCCATTGTATTCAAATATCTTACTATACAATATTGGATGAAGAAAATAATACTGAGACTCAGGAAGTCGAACATCATCTTCAACACTTACATCACCAGGCAGTAAAAATTTTTGTAAGAATTTACCTTTTACACCGCTTCTCTCTAGAACTCCAAGCAAACCCATTCTATACAATTTACAGAATATATGAGACATTTTGCATGAATTACATGAACAACAAACGTCATTTCCATTCATTCCACAACAGATACGGCCTAGATCATCAGACTTCAATACATTCGAAGGTACTGCGGAGAGCAATTTCTTAAAATCAAATACATCAACATCTAATCCCACTTCAGTTTTGGCATAGTCATCCCATATGACTAGAGATGCCTTGTCAACCGATTCCTTCAATGTAGCTCCAGTCCTTTTACTAGCGTCAATTAAGCTTATCATGCCACCAATAATCATCAAGTCCCGTGGGCGGCAAAAAGTATGCCTTAAAATATACATAAATATGTCTTCATACTTCTTTACATAGCAATTTACGATCTTTTTTAAACCAATAAACGAACGAATAGGTTCAGACCCTAACACTTTTGGCCTCGATAAATTATCTGTCTCTTCATCACGTATATACCTGATAAACAGCTCTTTTAAATCACTCTTGGTATAATCGAGCACGATAGTTTTCCCAAGCCATTGGCTATACAACCTACCCATCGTCTTCATTTTATGAAAAACTTTTTTCCTAATAGCAGCAAAACCTTTTACGTTATGATTAGCACTACAAATTTCATATATTGCATCTATGAGTCCTATCTGGACACTATACCAAATTTCAGGATTAATTTCTCCTCGCGCACTAGCAGAAACACTTCCACCAAACATATGCTCCTCAAACGATTCATCTACCTTATCGATAAAGAAAGCCACCGGTCGTTGTATTTTTCGCAATAATGGGAGAAGATGTCTTTGCAAATCTTTTGTGTATTCAAAATAAAACTGCCTTGAGGAAATACATGATATCAATATTTCACTAAAATAATGCGTTATTCTGTGATATCCCTCATTATTAACGGCTGCTTCTAATGTAGTTCCGTCACCTTTGACTTCAATATCAAGATTTTTGCACAATGACAACAATATTGCGCCTTGCCACACTGATGACCAATTAATATAATTGCTAAAAAAGTTTGCTGAGTCTTTACTAAATACAACATTTGCTAAAATAATGTCTCTAAGAGACTTCTGCGGGAGACACAGATAGTTTTTATTTTGCAACTGAACTCTTTTTGATATCAACAAAAACGTTTTACCCGTCCCTTTCGATCCAATTACAAAAGATACCCTGCTTCGAATGTCTGATAAAAACTCTGAAATCTCTTTTGTCTGAAACAGTAGACTGTTCTTATAGTGATCAATTTCACGAATTTCATCAGCATCAGTGGTCCAGTTACTCATAACCGCTCCTATGTTAATGTTAAGAATTGATACATAATCTTAGAACAATCCTACGCAACACGAGCCTGTCGACATAAACCATGATTTACGAACCATATCCAGACGATACAAAGAACGAAACATTAAAGACTACTTCCAATCTTCTTCCGGCTACATGTCATTACAATATCCTCATAACTTACACCCCGCATCATCATACACGCACTCATCCTCAAAATCCGGGATTTCCCCCGGCGCGAAGCGCACTTGGGGGTGCTCGTTAGCCCACAACGTGGCCCTCTGCGTGTTTGCGCCATACAGCCTCCAGGGCAGGACCACCTCGTCGCCTTTCTGCTCCGGGAAGTCGCGCCAAACGGCAGGGACAGGCACGAACAGGCGGGAGCCGTCCACTGTGGCCTCCACCTTGGCGGGGATGCCGTCTCGCCACAACACCACGGGGGCGAGCGGCGCTTTGTCACACAGCGGGGCTGAGAAGTAGAGGGTCAACAAGCCGGGCTTGGGGCAGGCTGCGGCAGCAGTGGCGTTCACTTCTGTGTTGGCGCGCACCGGATCGAGGCCGGTCAGTCTTGGGCGCTCGACATAACCGCCGAAGGGCTCCGCAGGCACCATGAAGACAAAAGGTGGGCCTTGGAAGCGCGTGCCGCCGGGTTGCATGGCCCCGACAATGCTACCTTGTGGTGACATCCAGTCGTAATCACCAGCCCACTCCTTGCCTTTGCGAAACACCATTTCTTCGGCGGACGGCACGGGCAAGGGGTTGGCCACATGCAAATCCCCGAGAACGGGATTCGAAAAGCAGGCATCCGCAAAATACAACGGAGGCTGTTCCTGGCCGTTTGCAAGGAGCACCTGCGCGAAAGGGCGATTGGTCAAGTCGTTATGGAACACCAACGTCTTGTCCCAGGTGAATTCTTCACACACCAGGGATTCCCGGCAGGGGTTGCCTTGACAGAGAACGGAGAGTTCCTCCTTGCCTCCGGCGGTGTTGTCTTCGGCGCAAGGCTCCGCGCAGGGCTTGCGACCGGGACCGGGACAGAAACAGCCGGGCAGCGGGCCGCAGCACTCGCCGCCGTCGGGCGGACTCCATCCTTCGGGGCGTCCGAAGAGCACGGCGTTGTTGACGTGGGTGAAATACCTGGTTGTCCCTTCTTTGATCATGCAGAAATCGATCTGCCAGCTGTTGTGGGCGGCAAAGACATTGCCGTCCGGGAAAGGGCCAGTGGGATCGAACTTGTAGATCTTGCCGCCCTGGTTGGCATCCCAGGCGCACTCGCCTGGCTTGGTGGCCTGCCAGCCGGTATTGCCGAGGTAGTACCAGTTGCTCCCTCCAACGCCGTCCAAGGAAAACCAGGCGTGAGCGTCCACGATGGTATTGCCAGTAATCCACCAGTTGGTGGCCCCGCGCTCCGGCTCGACGGGGTTGTCGCGGATGCGCAGGAAGGTGTTGCCGCGTATTTCGACGTTATGGTTGGCGCTTGGCGTCTGGTCGCTCTTCACCTTCATGCGCACGCCGTTGAATGCGTCGCAGATAAGGTTGTTGCGGATAACAACGCTTCCCGGAATGCCATAGCTGCCGAACAGACCGCCATTATAATAGTAATACCGACGCTTCTTGGAATCGATCCAGGCCAGATCCGCCCACATGGAGCCGGTGGGATCCTGCCGCCAGTGGTTGCCCTCAAGCAATACGTGATGGGTATTCTCGCCGCGTGCGTACACCAGATAGCGGCCATCCTCCGCCGTTACGCAGCGCACGGTCACATAGGTGGAATTCTCCATATAGATGAAGCTCGGCCAACAGCTGTCCACCGCGAAGTGCTCGAATTCCAGCCAGTTGCAGTCGAAAAGTTTGAAGAACGCGAAGTGCGTGGAGTCCGGCAGCATGGAATTATGCGGAACGCCGCCGAGACCGCCTGTGAGTTCAGTGCGCCAGCCCATGCCGCGCACGGTGATTGGCCGCTCCGGCTTGCCGCAAATCTCCGTAAGGACAATGGGGCGGCAGGCCGGGGGAGAACCGGTCTGGTCGTCATAGAGAATGGGCGGCCAGTACTTGCCCGGCAGCAGTTGGACGATGTCGCCTGGGGCTACGTAGTTGAACACGTCGTCCAGGGTGCGGGTGAGGGTCATGCGACCGCACACCCGGCGCGGATCGCCTTTGTAGGTTACATAGAGCACCCGGCGGTCGTTCTCCCACCCGCACTGCTGCAAGTCGCATACGTCCATTGCCTCACCCCATGCGCCATTAAAGGCACACTATATCGATATGCGCAAACGCACTTCGTGCACATCGATACCATAAGGTGCGCCGACACAGCAACAAACATGATGGCTCATGTCCGCACCAGCCAGCACTTGGCCGCGAGTACTTGCAAATCTACGTGAACATATTGATGGAGCACGTTCCCGCAAGCTTGAGGAACTGTTCGGCGTTCATGACCTCAACGTCCTCGATCAGATCGGTTTTCTCAAGCCGCATCATGTCCATGGTCATGCGGCAGGCTACCAGCTTGACGCCCTCCAACTGGGCGGTTTCCAACAGTTCGGCAATGCCGGGTATGCCCGCCTTGTCGATCTGCCCGCGCATCATGCGGGTCGCCAGCCAGGACATGCCCGGAATGGCCCCAAGAAATCCCGGCGGGTAGAACGTCAACTTCTCCGCAAAACCCGGCTGCACGACGTTAATGCCCATGAAGGTGTAAAACACATGGGCCTGATGCCCCAACCGTTGCGCGTTGATGGACAGGATCAGCGACGGGTAGGCCCCGTCCAGGGTTCCACGTGAGCAGATGAAGGCATAACGTTGTTTGGATTCGGCAGATGGTGTCGTGGTCATGGCGCCCCCTCAATGGTGGAAAGTTATGATTGCGCAGACCATACAGGACTCTATGTGCTTTGGACAGCCCTCTGCACGGAATGGGAAAGGACATTTCGGAAGGTAACGGACAAAGGGCCTGCAATGGTACGTGCATGGAGGACAACCTGCGGCGCAGGAAATGTAGCCCACATAAATACGGCACGTCGGACAACTTCACAGGGTCCTGTAGAAGCTCACCTTGACAGGACATAGCCCACAATGACATAGGTTAAGCGGTATATATACATGACAATGGATGCCAAGTCCTTCAAGGCTCATTGTGCAACCGCAACAGGCCGTGAAGTGATTGCTTCTTCGGAACTGCTGTGGCTGGTTGCGACTTGAAAGACCGACCGAAATAATGCAGAATTTCTCTCATGTGCGCATCGTGCCGTAGCGAGGGAATACTTTTTCAAGGAGAGCACTATGTTTACAGTGAAGCCTCTTGACGAATGGCCAGACAAGGCCAGGGCAATTTACGAGATAGTGGTGTTTGTGACAGGTATTGGGTTGGCATTTCTAGTGTACTGTTCCCATTTTCCTGGATAATAGTGACAGAGCACATTGTTAACTATTTATTGAGTACATATAACGATAAAATTTCTCAAAGGAGGGGTTATGACAATGTATTCGTGGCTAGAACCAATTGAAGAGCAACAGCCACGTTCTCAAAAAATATGGCTGTGTTCCCTTTCGGTGTTGAAACTTGTAGATTGCTCCCCATGGAGGCAGCCATGGACACTGAACAATTCCTATCGCTTCTCGCCAGCCTTGAACGGTTGACCACAAACCAACGGCTCCAGCTGGCCGAGGCGCT
>JBBRUD010000020.1:0-55443 GCA_038248065.1 Desulfovibrionales bacterium
CGGGCCGTCTGTCGGCTCAAAGGCAACAAATGCGGCGTTTGAGGTCGCCTCGGAAGACTTGACCGCTTATTTTGGGGTTGGGATTGAGTGTTTGCGGTGAATCAGTCACTTACACGCGAAATGTCTGAAGGACAGGCTCTGTACGGGGGTAAAATGTCCGGTGTACCCCAGGACAATGAGCAGGATCGGAAAGACAGCCAGAAGCGTGAGGCAGGCCAGCCCCCTGCTGGTATTGTTCCTCCAGAGCCAGACAAGCCCAAGGAGAATGGCCGCCACAGGAAGTATCCACAACTTTTCGCCGCTGAAATAGCCGAAGTTCAGGAACTGCAGGGCTTCGAAGGGCAACTTGTCCCACATCACCTGCGGCTCTCCGGTGGTCTGGAGGAACGGGCTGGCCCGCAACCACTTGGCGCTGATCAGAAAGGGGAGTGTGGGCAGCATGGAAAGCAGGCTGAGAGTGGCGAACAGGCAGAAATCCTTGAGTCGCAGGGTGGTAAGCCGGAAGGCCCGGGTGACCAACAGGCAGGCGCATTGTCCTGCCATTAGCACGATGCCCAGATGATGCAGCAGGATGATTGGCGCATTGGTCAGAGCCAGCCGCAGAAGGTTTTTTCTGCTTGGCGTCTCCAGAATACGAAACAACAGCAAAAAGCCCACGCAGCACAGCAACTGCATGAGGGCATAGGGACGCACTTGGCGCGAAATCCAGATGTGCATGGGGTTGACGCAGGCCAGACCCAGGGCGGTAATGCCAATGAATCGGCCGTCCCGGTCGGCGGCGCTGCCGAGCTTTGCGCTCAAAAAGCCGATCAACGGCAGGCTGGCAATGCCCGCCAGGGCCGAGGGCAAGCGCAGAAAGGCGTCATTGGCCTGGATCGATTGCAGGAGCTTCAGGATATAGTAGTACAAGGGTGGGTGAATCTCCACGCCCCAGCAGAGGTCCAGGATATACTTGGCGGAAAACGACGCATGTACCGTGGCCAGCATCTCGTCGTACCACTGTGACTGTCCGCCGAGATTCCAGAGGCGAAGCACCCCTCCGGTGGCCAGGAGGACGGCAACCAGTGTGAGGTCGGAACGGGTGAGTTTTTTCATACTGTATTGGCTGCGATTCACCGTGAAGGGGGGGGAAGAGCCTGGTGGTGGAGGTGGCAGGGTTGACCGGATGCTGGGGCGATACGCCTTCAAGTCGTCCAACATCGGATCTGGCCAAGCCAATCTGCTCACCAGGAGTGGACCCCCTCGGCAGCAATTAATTTAGGCCTGGGCAGTGGGCATAGCAAGGGGAAACTCCCGCTACAACGGGAACGGCCGCCCAGTCTTTCACCCGGGCGGCCGTAAAAAACGCATCCATTCCCAACTCTCAACGCTTCACGTCGTCTTCTACAGCAGCAGCCCTTCAGCAGCTTCGCCGTTTTCCAAGGCATCAAGAATTTCATCGACCTTCTCTTCGCTGTCTACTTTTCCGTACCACCAGGCCTCGGGGTAGACGATCATGACGGGACCGTCTTCGCACTGCTTCAGGCAGCCGGAGCCGGTGATCAGCACGTCCAGGCCACGGTCCAGGATTTCGGTTTCCATGTACTGCAGCAGGCTGCCGCCCTGCTTGAAGCAGACGCCCTTGGGCTCGCCCTTGGCGCGGAAGCTGTTGCAGACCAGAATATGATGCTTCGGCTTGGTGACCATTGGTGTTCTCCCTGGCGAAGGGGCGAGAGAGGAGCCAGGGGCGCTGCCCCTGGACCCCGCCGGGGGGCCAACGGCCCCCCGGACCCCCGTAGTATGGGTTATGTCGTCAGAATCCTACTGCGGGGGGTCGGGGGGGCGCTTGCCCCCCCGGCCGCCGGAGGCTCTTCGTATTTCCGTCGCAGTCTCTAGTACACCAGCTCGAAGCTCGTCTCCGGTTCGTCGCGGTCGCGGCGGAAGAGGAACAGGTCGAGCATCTTTTCCATCAGCCGGAGGGCTCCACGGTATCCCACGGAGGGGAAGTAGGTGTGGCCCATGCGGTCCACGATGGGGAAGCCGTGCCGCAGCAGGGGGATGTCCTCATCGCGGGCGATGTACTTGCAGTAGGTGTTGCCGATGATGAGATCGACAGGCTCCTGCTTGATCCACTGGTGCAAGAGGAACAGATCGCCGGGGCACTTCACCTTGACGTCGCAGGGCACGTCCTTGGTGATGTCGAGGATTTCGCGCTCGAACTTGTTGCCCGGGGTGCCGGAGACCACGTAGGCCGGGATCATGTCCAGCTCCACCAGGAACTTGGTCAGCCCGATGAGCTGATCCGGGTCGCCCACCAGGGCCACGCGCTTGCCGTGGAAGTACTGGTGGTAATCGGAGATGACGTCCACAACCTGGCCGCGCTCGAAGTCGATGGAGGCAGGCACGGGCTTGCCGGTCATCTTGTGCAGGGCATAGATGTAGTCGTCCGTGGCGGACAGTCCGAAGGGCAGCCCCATGATCTTGCAGGGCACCTTGTGTTCGGAGTCAAGGTACTTGGCGGGCTGAGCGGTAGCCCATTCGCCGAGCGCGATGGTGCCCATGGCGTCGCCGGAGCTCTTGATATCGGCAACCTTGGCCCCGCCTTTGGGGTACATTTCGAACTTGCCGGTCAGGGGCGCGTTGAGCACGCCGGAGGTGTCTGGGAAGACGTTGGCGTCAACGCCCATGTCCAGGGCCAGGCGCTTGATCTCAGCCATATCCGAGGGTTCGCAGAACCCGGGGATGATGTTGACCTTTTCGGTCTTGGTCCCGGTGGACACGGCCAGGTTCTTGACCATGCCGTTGACCATGTTGGAGTAGCCCGTCACATGGGAGCCCACGTAGGAGGGCGTGTTGCAATATATGACGTTCTTGCCCTCGGGCACCTTGCCTTCGGCGAGAGCCTTGGCCACGATCTGGTTCATGTCGTCGCCGATGGTCTCGGAGAGGCAGGTCGTGTGCACGGCGATGACTTCGGGCTCGTAGACCGCGAAGATGTTCTGGATGGCGGTGAGCAGGTTGGCCTGCCCGCCGAACACCGAGGAACCTTCGGTAAAGGAGCTGGTTGCCGCGCTGATGGGCTCCTTGGTGTGCCGGGTGAGGGCGGAGCGGTGATAGGCGCAGCAGCCCTGGGAGCCGTGGGAGTGGGGCAGGCATCCGTGGATGCCGAGTGCCGCGTACATCGCGCCCACGGGCTGACAGGTTTTGGCCGGGTTGATGGACAGGGCCTTCCTCTCCACCGTTATTTCTTTAGGCGTATGCCGTAAAAGTGCCATGTTCTTATCCTCCTAGCCGGCCACGAAGCAGGCGGTAAGTTCCGGTCCCTCAAGCTGCCAGGGGGCCTTTACCTTGCTCCACACCTTGCTGTTCACCATGCGGTCGATGTCTTTGTAGTAGTTCACAGCACCCTTGAATCCGGCGTAGGGTCCGCCGTAGTCGTAGGAGTGCAGCTGCTTGAGCGGCACGCCCATCTTCTGCACGGAATACTTTTCCTTGATGCCGGCGCAGAAAATGTCGGGCTTGTACATCTCAATGAGCTTATCGGTTTCGAACTGGTTCAAGTCGTCGATGACCATGGTCTTCTTGGGCATGTCGGGGATAAGGCCGTCATATTCCTTGAAGGAGAGGCCAGCGTCTTCGCGCGCTTTGATTTCGGCTTCCGAGAGGCGGGGGGAGAATTTCTCCGGGTCGGCCTCCACATGAAGTTCCTCGATGTTGCGCGAGTCGGCATCCACCTTGATGGACGGAATGACCTTGCGGCCTTCGTAGTCGTCGCGGTGGCCGAACTCGTAGCCAGCGGCCAGGGTGGTCATGCCCAGTTCGTGGAACAGCTCCTGATAGTGGTGGGCACGCGAGCCGCCCACGAAGATCATGGCCGTCTTGCCGTCGGTGCGCGGCTTGATGGCAGCCAGGGCGCTTTCGACGATGGGCATTTCTTCGGCGATCACCTGCTCCACGCGGGCCATGAGCTCCTTGTCGCCGAAATGGGCGGCAATGCGGCGCAGTGACTTGGCAGTGGCGTGGGCGCCGATGAAGTTCACCTTGATCCAGGGGATGCCGTATTTGGTCTCCAGCATGTCGGCCACGTAGTTGATGGACCGGTGGCACATGACGCAGGAGAGGTCCGCCATCTGGGCCGAAGCAAAGTCGTTGTAGGTCGAGTTGCCCGAGAAGGTGGCGTTTACGGTGATGCCGCACTTCTCCATGATCCGGTCGATCTCGAAGGCGTCGCCGCCGATGTTGTACTCGCCGAGCATGTTGATGGTGAACTTGCCGGTGCGCGCGGGCGTCTCGGAAGTGCCCACAACCTCGGTGAAGATCTTGTTGTTGGCAATGTGGTGGCCTGCCGACTGGGACACGCCCTTGTAGCCTTCACACGAGAAGCCGAAGATGTTGATGCCGAGCTTCTCTTTCATCTTGCGGGCCACGGAGTGCACGTCGTCGCCGATGAGCCCCACCGGGCAGGTGGAGAAGATGGCGATGGCCTTGGGCTTGAAGATGTCGTAGGCCTCCTGAATAGCCGCAGCCAGCTTCTTCTCGCCGCCGAAGATGATGTCTTCATCCTGCATGTCCGTAGAGAACGCGTAGGGGATGAAGTTTTCCGCGCCGGGGGCCGTAGCGTCGGTCTGGTTGCGCCTGGTCAGCCAGGAGTAAAAGCCGCAGCCGATGGGGCCGTGGGTGATGTTGACGATGTCGCGGGTGGGGCCCAGGATAACGCCCTTGCAGCCTGCGTAGGTACACCCGCGCTGGGTGATGATGCCGGGTACGGTGCGCACGTTGGCCAGGATTTCCCGGTCCTCCGCTCCATCGGTTTCCTTGATGTATATCTGCTGGGCGCGCTTGCGGCCCACCTTGGGCGGGTACTTGGCAAGCAGCGCCTGCTTGGCTTCTTCCGGGTCGATGCCGGGTATGGCCAGGGGCTCTTTCATGGGGGCGTCCATACTGATACCTCTTTAAACAGGCTCCCGGAGGAGCCGTAGTTAGTCGATGGAGCTGTTTCCGGTTTCGCCGGTGCGCACCCGGATGGCGTCACCAATGGGCAGCACGAAGATCTTGCCGTCGCCTGCGTTGCCGGTCTGGTTGGCCGCGATGATGGTTTTCACCACGGTGTCCACTTTGTCGTCGGTGACCACGGCGGTCACCAGGCGTTTGGCGAACAGTTTGCCCTTATTGCCCAGAACTTCGGCGGCTTCCTGGTAGCCTTGGGCCGCGCCTGCGGCCACAGCGGCGTTCACAAGGCCTTTGCCGCGTCCCCAGGCCTCGTGGGCGAAGAAGGCGGCGATACCCGCGTCGGTCAGGGCCTGCTTGGTCTGGTTCATCTTATTCATGCGGATGACGGCGATGATTTCTTTCACGGCCGTGCCTCCCCAACCGACGACAGGTCCACTTCCTTCACGCCGGAGCTGATGGTGTGCATTTCGTCCACCGGGGCTACAAAGATCTTGCCGTCGCCGAAGTTGCCCTTGCCGCCGGTGCGGGCGGCGTCAACGATGGTCTTGACCACGAAATCCTTGTCCTTGTCGGCCACCACGGTCATGATCATGACCTTGGGGATTTCATCGTAGGTCACTTCGCCGATCTTGATGCCGCGCTGCTTGCCGCGACCGGCAACCGCGAGTTTGGTGGCGGCCGGAAAACCGGCGTCCATGAGAGCGGCCATGACGTCATCGGCCTTCTCGGGGCGGACTATGGAACGGATCATAATAAGCATTGTTTCTCTCCTGCCTGGTTAGTGTTTCAGGTGTGCCGCTAGTTGGCGATGCCGTATTTCACCAGCAGGTTTTCCAGCTCCTGGATTTCCAGAGGCGTGGGAATGACGAAATTGGTGTTGTCCTGAATCTTGCTCGCCAGGGTCAGGTACTCATTGGCCTGGGGATGCTCGGGCGAATACTCGATGACCGTCTTGCGGTTGAGTTCGGCGCGCTGCACCTGGTTTTCACGGGGCACGAAGTGGATCATCTTGGTGCCAAGGCGTTCGGCCAGGGCGTTGATGAGGTCTTCCTCATGGTCCACCTTGCGGGAGTTGCAGATCAGGCCGCCCAGACGCACGCCGCCGCCTTCGGCGAACTTCACGATGCCCTTGCAGATGTTGTTGGCCGCGTACATGGCCATCATCTCGCCGGAGACAACGATGTAGATTTCCTGAGCCTTGCCTTCACGGATGGGCATGGCGAAACCGCCGCACACAACGTCGCCCAGGACGTCGTAGAAAACGTAGTCGAGCTTCTTTTCTTCCTTGTAGGCACCCAGCTGCTCCAGAAGGTTGATGGAGGTGATGATGCCGCGACCGGCGCAGCCGACGCCGGGCTCGGGGCCGCCGGATTCGGTGCACATGGTGTTCAGGAAGCCGGGCTTGAGGATGTCTTCAAGTTCCACGTCTTCACCCTCTTCGCGCAGGGTGTCGAGTACGGTCTTCTGCTGCAAGCCGCCGAGCAGCAGGCGGGTGGAGTCGGCCTTGGGGTCGCAACCGACGACCATGACCTTGTGGCCCAAAGTGGCCAGACCAGCCACGGTGTTCTGCGTGGTGGTGGATTTGCCGATGCCGCCCTTGCCGTAAATAGCGATCTTTCTCATAATTCCTCCAGAAGGGGATGGTGTGCGTTCTCTGTCTACCCCTTCGCAAGGGTCGTGCCAGAATGGCAATAATTTACAAATTCGCAAAATAGTGAGGCTCGCCGGGGCTTGCCGGGGAAGTGGTCTTCACGGCCGATATGCGATTCGACACAGGAACACGTTTGTGTCGACATTTTTGTCGACATTTTTGTCGTACACAATTGTATGATCACCTGGGGGCTATCTTTTCAAGTCACTGATGAGTGTGCCGAGCACATGGGCCTTATGGCCCAGTTTCCCCACGGCCAGTGCCGACAGGCGCATCACGCGCGTTGTTTCTGTTGAAATCCTGTTTACACCCTCGATGTTTCGGTTGATCTCATCACTGGCCGAGGCTTGCTGCTCCGACGCGGTTGCGATGGAACGGACTTGGTCCGCGGTCAGATCGACCAGGGTGACGATTTCGCCGAGCGCCTCACCGGACGTGTTCGCCAGCGTTGTCGCCTCGGTGATTCCTTTCACGGCGTTGTCGACGTTTGCGATGTTCTTCTCGGTTCCGTTCTGGATGCCGTGGATGGCTTCTCCGACTTCTTTGGTTGCGGTCATGGTCTTTTCAGCAAGCTTTCGCACTTCATCGGCCACAACAGCGAAGCCTCGGCCAGCCTCGCCGGCACGTGCCGCCTCAATGGCGGCGTTTAACGCGAGAAGATTCGTCTGGTCCGCGATGTCGGAAATCACGTCCATGATCTGGCCAATACCTTGCGCCTGTTTGCCGAGTGCGGTCATGTCGTCTTTCATGGTGAGGGCTTGCAGTTGAACCTCGGCAATGCCCTTTATAACCTGGGTGACAATTGATGCACCATGTTGTGCCTTGTGTTTGGCTTTGTCGGCGGTCTCTGCGGCTTGCGAGGCGTTCTTGGAAACCTCAAGCACGGTGGCGTTCATCTCTTCCATGGCGGTGGCTGTCTCTGCTGTCCGCTGGGACTGCTCTTCAGAACCTTGGCTGGATTGTTCGATCTGCGAGGAAAGTTCATCGGAAGCAGTGGAAACCACCTCAACCACTTCCTCAAGCGCGCACGCGGCTTCGTGCATTCCCTGGGCTTTGGCACGTTCCGACTCCGTCTTGGCATTGACGACATCGGTTTGGTCCAGCCACAGGGAAACCGTACCCAGGAGGTTCTTGTCCTCATCAAAGAAGGGTGCGGTCGAGATATGAACGTGGCGAGTTTTGCCCCTCCTGGTCTCGACGGTACGATCTGCTACTTTTGTCTGCTTATCACGCAAAGCCAAGCTAGAGAGAGTCTCCTTCCCTTTTTCACCCCAAATGAATTCACCTGATTGTTTGCCGAGGCATTCTGATGGTGAACCATCGATATCCATGAGGTCCAGCATCATCTGGTTGGTAAAGAGCGTCGTGTCCTGCGCCGAGAACAGAGAAAATGGCACTGCAATTCCCTGCATCATTCCTTTGAGATACGAGGCATTTGTTTTGTGTTTATTGGCAATAATCACCAAATTATCAGCCAAGGAGCCAACGTCTGCGCCTGCTGCAGGCGTAATGGTTACGCTGTAATCATCGCGTACTATGGCATTGGCGAAGTTTGCGCAGTTATCGATGCTTTTTGCCAACGCGAATGTAAGTGTAATTCCGGTGATAATTCCGATAGCCGGGCCGATATACGCCATGAGTCCGATAGTATCCCTGAATACAGGGAGAATTGAAACGGCTGAAGTAAAAATAAACGCAAAAATCAGTTTGATTGTAAATGCAGAAAATTTCACTTTAAACCTCAAATGTGTGAGTAAAATTGCATTACACGTGATTAGTGAACGAACGTTGGAGGGAATCACCGGAAAGATTGAATTCGTAGCTGCCATGAATTGACAACACGTCAAAATTTCATACAAAAATTTCAGTTACAGCTCTGTTACAAACAGTGGGAATGTCTGACATGGATCCCGGCGTTGGAGGAAAGAGGCGTAAAGAACGTTCTTGGCGGGTTCGAAAAAGAATGTCCGTTGAGATCGGTAACCAACTGGCCCAATACCTCGAAACGCAGGTGGAAGCTGGTAAACCGCTTGACAAAAAACCCCGCCTGAGGGGATCAAGGCCGGTGCTTTCACCACAACATTTCCTTCGGAGGAACGCATGACCCGATTGACCTGGATCGTGGCCGCGCTCATGGCCCTGGCCATGCCCGCCTGGGCCGAACCTGTCGCCAGCCCCGTCCCCATCGGCTTTGCCGTGGCCACCACCAGCAACGCGGCCCTGTTCGGCGAAGAACAGATGAACGGCGCCAAAATCGCCGAGACCTACTTCAACGCTCTGGGCGGGGTGAACGGCACCCCCATTAAGCTGGTCTACCAGGATACCGGCGGTGACGAAGCCGGCGCGGTCAACGCCTTCCAGAGCCTCATCACCGGAAAGGTTGTGGCCATCATCGGGCCGACGCTCTCCCAGCAGGCCTTTGCCGCCGACCCCGTGGCCGACCGGGCCAAGGTGCCGGTTGTCGGGCCTTCCAATACCGCCAAGGGCGTTCCCCAGATCGGCGAATTCGTGGGCCGTATTTCCGCCCCCATGACCGACGTGGCCCCCAATTCCCTCAAGAAGGCCCTGGCCCAGAACCCCAAGATCAAGCGCGTGGCCGTGATGTTCGCCCAGAACGACGCCTTCTCCTCCTCGGAGACCGGCATCTTCCAGGAAGCCATCAAGGCTCTGGGGCTTGATATCATCACCCTCCAGCGGTTCCAGACCACGGATACCGATTTTACCACCCAGGTCACAGCAGTGCTCGGTGAAAACGCCGATCTTGTGGTCATCTCCGGGCTTGCGGCCGACGGCGGCAATCTGGTGAAGCAACTGCGCCAGTTGGGCTACAAAGGCCTCATCATCGGTGGCAACGGCTTCAACTCCACCAACATGTTCCCGGTGTGCGGCGCACTGTGCGAGGGCATCCTGGTGGCCCAGGCCTACAGCCCAAAGGCGGACAACCCCATCAACAAGGCATTTGTGGAGAAATTCCAGGAAGCCTACAAGAAGACCCCGCCCCAGTTCGCGGCCCAGGCCTTCACTTCCGTACAGGTTGTGGTGGAAGCCCTGGCCAAGGTCGAGAAGGAATCGGGCAAAAAGATCACCGCCATGGAACTGGCTGATGTTCGCGTCGCACTGAACAAGGCCTTGCGGACCAGCTCTTTCGTCACCCCGGTTGGCGAAATCAGCCTGAGCCCCGACGGCGAGGTCATCCAGAAGCAATTCTATGTCTCCACGGTCAAGATGAACCCCGACGCCAAGACAGGCGACTTCGTGCTCGTGCCCTAGGCTTTTATCTTCCGGTGCCTCGGGAGTCCTCAGGGGCGCTGCCCCAGACCCCCCCATTATGGGCAAGTACGCAGCCCATACTGCGGGGGTCCGGGGGGGATCATCCCCCCCGGCCGCCGGAGGCAACTCTAACCTTTCATTGCTGGGAGGCCACAGCCTCCCAGCAATACTGCTGGACCATAATGACGCTCGCTTGGTTTTTACAAAATCTCCTGAACGGCCTATCCATAGGCAGCGTCTATGCAGTGTTCGCCCTGGGCTACACCCTGGTGTTTTCCATCCTGGGTATCATCAACTTTGCCCACGGCGCTGTGTTCACCCTGGGAGCCTACAGCACCTATGTGCTGGCCGTGGGGCAGTTCGGCTTGAACGGCATGCTGGCGGGCGTCACCCTGCCCTTCAAGTTGCCCTTTGTGCTTGCCCTGCTGGCCGGGGCCGTTCTTTCCGGGCTGGCTGGCGTTGCCGTGGAGCGCCTGGCCTTCCGCCCCCTGCGCAAGCGGGGCGCAGACGCCCTGCTGGCCCTGGTGAGCAGCCTGGGCGTGGCCCTCATCCTGGTGAACCTCATCCAGTACCTTTTCGGCGCGGAAATCTACGCCTTCCCGGCGGACGTCTTTGGCGATCTTCCTGCGGCCATGCTCTTCAAGGTGGGCGGCAAGATTGTGGCGGTGCGCTCGGTGCAGGTGATTCTCTTCGGGGTCAGCATGCTCATGCTTGCGGCCCTGGTGTGGTTCATCCAGTTCACCAAGGCGGGCAAGGCCCTGCGGGCCACGGCTGAAAACCCGGATACCGCCAGCCTGCTGGGCGTCAACGTCAACATGTTCATCATGGGCACGTTTTTCATCTCCGGCCTGCTGGGCGGCATGTCCGGCACTCTCATCGGGGTCAGCTTCGGCCTGGCCGGTCCGTATTTTGGCGTGGCCTACGGGTTGAAGGCCCTGGCGGTCATCGTACTGGGCGGGTTGGGGAGCATCCCCGGCGCGGTGTTGGGCGGGTTGATCATCGGCCTGGCCGAGGCCTTTCTGCCTCCAGAGATGTCTTCCTACAAAGAAGCCGTGGCCTATGCCTTGTTGTTTCTGGTGCTGCTGGTGCGGCCCCAGGGGCTTTTGGGGCAGAACGCCGAGCAGAAGGTATAGCCCGTGGAAGATTTCGTCGCCCGCTACGGTTTTCTCTTCGTCACCATACTCCAGCAGGCCCTGTTGGGTTTGAGCTTCTATCTGCCTCTCATGGCCGGGCAGCTCTCCCTGGCCAGCATCGGGTTCTATTCCCTGGGCGGCTACGTGGCGGCCATCATGGGCACGCACCCGGCCCTGGCCCCCTGGCGCGAAGCTCTTGGGGCTTGGTTCTTCCCCCTGGAGTGGCTGTGCACGCTGGTTCTCTCCGCACCTCTGGCTCTGGCCCTGGGTTTTCCGGCCCTGCGCCTGCGCGGCATCTATCTGGCCCTGGCCACCATCGCCTTCGTGCAGGTGCTTGGGGTGCTGGTGCTCAACATGCCCCTGGCCGGGGGCGCTGTGGGCATATTCGGCATTCCCCAGGCCTTTGATGAGCGCCTGAGCTACGTGCTGTACTTCGCCCCTCTGCTTATACTGGCCCTGGTGCTGGTGTGGCGGGTGGAGCGCTCCGGCTTCGGCCGCATGCTCTTTTCCATCCGCGAAGACGAGCTGGCCGCCAGGGCCATGGGCGTGGACATCACTTGGCGCAAGGTGCAGGCCTTTGTGCTGGGCTGCATGCTTGCCGGTGTCACCGGAGCCATGAGCGCCCCCTTCCTGAACACCTGGAACGCCCGTCAGGGTACTTTCGACGCCTCGGTGGCCTGTCTGGCCTACGTGCTTATCGGCGGGGCGCGCTCCAAGTGGGGGCCGCTGCTGGGCGCGGCCCTTTTGGTCAGCCTGCCCGAGGTGCTGCGGCCCCTTAAGGATTCGCGCATGATCTTGAACGGCCTGGTGCTGGTGCTGGCCTGCGTGTACATGCCACAGGGCATCGCCGGACTGTTTTCCCGGAGGAAAGGCTCGTGAGCGCCGTATTGCAGGTTACCGAGCTCTCCAAGGCCTTCGGCGGCCTAATGGCCGTATCGGGCGTGAGCTTTGAGGTGGAGGAAGGCGAAATTTTCGGGCTTATCGGCCCCAACGGCGCGGGCAAGACCACGCTCTTCAACATGCTTACCGGCCTGTGCGTGCCAACCTCCGGCAGCGTATGTTTTCTAGACCGCGAGGTCACCGGCCAGGACCCGGCCAGAATCGCCCGGCTGGGTATGGCCCGCACGTTTCAGAACATCAGGCTCTTTGGCGGCATGAGCGTTTTGGACAACGTGCGCGTGCCGCTGCACGCCATGGCCGGTTCCGGCTTGTGGGGAGCCTTGGCAGGCGGGAAGGCGGCGCGCGAGCGGGAGCGCCAGGCGCTGGAAAAGGCCCGCGAGCTGGTGGCCCTGGTAGGCCTGACAGAGCGGGCCGATGATATGGCCGCCAGCCTGCCCTACGGCGGCAGACGCCGCCTGGAGATCGCCCGCGCTCTGGCGCTTTCGCCCAAGCTGTTGCTGCTGGATGAACCCGCTGCCGGGCTCAATCCCCTGGAGAAGCAGGAGCTTTCCCGCTTCATCCTGGAAATCCGCGACCGTTTCGGGCTGACGGTGTTGTTCATCGAGCACAACGTGCCCATGGTCATGGGCTTGTGCAACCGCATCGCCGTACTCAATTTCGGGCAGTTGATCGCCGTGGGGCTGCCTGAGGACGTCCAGGCCGATCCCGCCGTGGTGGAAGCCTATCTGGGAGAGGCTAATGCCTGAGTCCATGACTGCATCCATGCCCCAAGCCGGTCTTGCGTCCGGGGCAGAGTCCAAACGCGAACCCTTGCTGGAACTCAAGAACGTCACCCTGGCCTACGGGCCGGTGATGGCGGTTACCGATGCCTGCCTGCATGTGGCCAAGGGCGAGATCGTCACCCTCATCGGGGCCAACGGTGCGGGCAAGACCACCATCCTGCGAGCCGTTTCCGGCATGCTGGCCCCCAAGAGCGGCACAATACGCTTCAAGGGCCGGGATGTGGCCGGCCCGGGCCTCGCCGGTGTTTCCCCTGACGCCATGGTCCGCCGGGGGCTGGCACACTGCCCTGAAGGCCGCCAGGTGCTGGCCAAGCTCACGGTGAAGGACAACCTGGATCTCGGGGCCTACGTGCGCAAGGATACCCAGGCCATTAAGCGCGACCTGGAGCGCATGTACACGCTGTGGCCGCGCCTGAAAGAGCGCGCCGACCAGAGCGCCGGGACGCTTTCCGGCGGCGAGCAGCAGATGCTGGCCATGGCCAGGGCGCTCATGAGCCGCCCGGAGTTGCTCCTCCTGGACGAACCCAGCCTGGGCCTGGCCCCCATCGTGGTGCAGGAGATTTTCCATATCATCGCCGCGTTGAACGCCGAGGGAACCACCATCCTGCTGGTGGAACAGAACGCCCACCTGGCCATGCGCACGGCCCACCGAGCCTACGTGCTGGAAGCCGGACGCATCGTGGCCCACGGCGACGCCAAGGAGCTGGCAGGCGACGAGCGGGTGAAGAAGGCCTATTTGGGGTGAGAGCCAGGCGAGCGACGAGTGGGTGAACAAAGTGAAGTTGCGGTGAGGAGCATGGGAAGTACTGTGCTAACCTCTACGAGCTGATCGTGCGCCGACAGATCAGCCGAAACCTAAAAAGACGGCCAGCGCCCGAGTCACGGCAAGCATTTCTCCCACGTCCAGAGCACCAAAGGGTTCGCCCACCTTTTCCCGCGGTACTGTTTGGGCTTTGTCCACCATGACCTGAGACGGTTTTATCAGGCCGTTTTCCTCGCTCGGCGTCAACATGACGCGGCAAAACGCCTCGCGGATCTCGCTAGTGACAGGTAAAATGGTCACGGATGGCAAAGCCTCAAAAAAATCGGATTGGATGACCAAGGCGGGTCGGGGTTTGCCGTTAGCTCCTGGCAGGGCGACGGTTACAATGTCGCCGCGCTTCATTCCGCCCATCCTGTCGTGTCGGCCATGGCGGCCAGCTCGACGAGGATCTTCTGCTCATGCGGGTCTGCGGCTAAGAGTTGTGATTGTCGACGGCACTCATCAGCGAAACCTGGCCGGGTGGTATCGGGAAGCCAGAGTTGAACAGGCCTGAGCCCTTGGACGCGGAGCCGCTCGCGATACCGGCTCTGCTTGGTGGAAGCAGTCGCTATTGCCACGATTGATCTCCTCTCTGGCAAGAGAGGTAACATGCGACCTGAAAATGTCAAGCCAAGTAGAACCCGAGGAAAGGCGGACATGCGAGAATGAGGGGAATTGGGCGGACGAAGGAACCTGGTCCAGATCAAGCAGCGAAGAGTTTGTTCAAAAAACGGGGAATTTGAATGGCAGCGGCAAAACGTTGAGAGCGCCGACGGTAAAAGGGGGCTCCCTTCGGGAGAGCCCCCTGATTTGTGAGCCGTCTATTTCTTTTTCAACGCCGCCAGACGCTCGGAAAGGCTCTGGCTGGGCTTATCTGTTTCGCCTGCGGCCTCTTTCAGGGCCTGGGCCAGGATGGGGTCTTCACTGCCCTTGGAAGGGGTGAGCAGGGTGGTTTTGGTTTTATGGACCTCGGCCTGAGCTTCCATGGATTCGGCCTTTTTGGTCATGGAATCGAAGGCTGTGCCCATGTTGGAGACCTGCTTCTTGATGCCGGCCACAACTTTGGCGCGTTCTTCCTGCTCCTCGGCGCGCTCCATGCGCACCTTGGCTACGTCCATGCGACGCTTGGCTTCGCTCAAGCGGTCGCGGGCGGTTTTCAGGCGCTCGGCAGCAGACTTCACGGCTGAAGCCAGTTCGTCGAAATAGACCTTGGCCTCAGCGGCCTCGGTGCCTTCGCGCTCCACTTCGGGGACCATCTTTTCCAGGTCTTCCAGCAGCTTGGCCAAGGTGGCCTCGATCTGAGCCTTTTCTTCGGGGCCAGCGGCCTCGGCCTTGGCCTGTAGGCGCTCGGCGGCTGAAACGCGCAGGTCGTAGGTCTTCTGGATGTCGTCGGCCTCGCGCTGCTCTTTTTCCCAGGCCTTCTTGGCGCCAATCATCTGTTGGGTGAGCTTGGTCAGGGCCTCGTCAAGTTCAGCGATTTCCGCCTCGGAGGCGGTTTCCGGGTCGAATTCCACCAGCATCTGCAGAAAGCCCGTCTGAGCGTCTTCGGCTTTTTTCACCACGAAATGCTTCAAAAAGTTGAACACGGGTATCTCCTTGGGGTTAGGCGGTACTGTTGGGTTTACGGATGCGCGAATAGAGCATCAGGCCAAGCGCCAGGGCCAGACCACCCATAGCCAGGGGGAAAAACCATCCGCCCGAGCTTTTGGGGGTGTCGTCCACGGGCGGTTTGGCCAGGGCGACGTTGGGGTCGACGTCGGCGGGCATGGCTTTGGGGTCCACGGGCGCGCCGGATTTCTTCAGGTCGTCGAGTTTGGTGTTCATCTCCGCGACCTGTTTCTTCAGGTCTTCATTGGAGGCGGCCAGGGTCTGGGCTTCCTTCTGGAAGGCCTGGACGCCGGGATCGTTCTGGTGGTTATAGAAGAAGCTGGAGCCGCCCGCATGGCTCATCATGAACCACAGGAACATGGCGTCCCACATGCCGAAGCTGGAGAAACCGCCGAAGGCGTAGCCCGGCGCGGACCAGCCCCGGCTGCCGTAGTAGCTGTTCCGGTAGGAGTTGTACTCGTTGTAGGAGCCGAACTTGCGGTTGGGGTTCAGGATGGGCTGGCCGCCCGCGCCGGGGACGGCGTTGCCGCTCTTGGCGAATTGGCCTTGGTAATCCTGGTAGGAACGGGTGGCGGCCATGCGGTTGACGCCTTGCCCGCCTGCGGACGAAAAGGCCGAGGTGGAGCCGGATTTGGGCGCGCCTGATGCGGAGGCCCCGGAACTGTTGGACCATCCCGACTGGCTGGACGGGCTGGATTGCCCGGAAAGCGAGCCGCTGGCGCTGCCAGTGGAGGTGGAGGGCTTGCTGGCGCTCGACCCCGAGGACCAGCCCGAAGAGCTGCTCGACGACGGCGTTGAGGACGTGGACGGGCGCGTCGAGCTGCTGAAGCCCGAAGAACTGCTGCGGCTGCCGCCGCTGGAGAAGGAACTGCGGCTGCTGCTGCGGCTGCCTCCGCTCGATCTTGCCAGCGTTTCCGCGACGGGCATGGCAATCAGGACGGCAGCCAGCATCAGGACCAAGGTGCGTAAGCGCATGAGCGTCTCCTAGTACACGTTTAAGGCCACCGGGTTCATGACCACACCCACCAGGGCGCGAACCAGGGCCTGGCCGTTCTCCTCGTCGGCGGAGAGCAGCACGAATTCACGGTCGTCGCCCAACGGGCGGGCATAAAGCATCATCTGATGTTTGACGAGGATGGGCGCCTGGCTGGGATCAAGAAAGATCTTCTCCGTGGCTTCCACTGGCTCGGCATGCGGGCCGTCGCCCCAGTCGCGTGCGTAGGACTTGCCGTTGGGGGCGTTGAGGTCCGGCCCGCCGATAAGGCCGTTGTCGCCCAGCCAGGTCTCCCAGTCGTTGGTGGTGGCGGGGTAAATTTCCTGGAAGATCTGGAAGCAGTTGATGTCGAGCACTTCGCCGTTCTTGTCCTGGTTGAACTGGAAGAGCACTTGGACGTCATTCACCTTGGTGTAGGCCCTGGCGATGTGCATGTCGAAGATATCCATGCTGGAGACGGCCTCGATCACCAGCTCATCCTTGGGCAGGGCGGCGGAGAGGTCGAGCCCCTCGTAGCGCAGGATCTCCCCTGGCTGAATGCCGACAATAGCGCCGGGGCGCAAGGTTCCGGGCAGCTTGGGATAGCCGGGGTAGACTGCGGGCTCTGATTTTTTGCCGAAGAACATGCAACTCTCCCTTAGCGTTGGATTGAGTGTAAACCTTTAGTTACCCTTCGCGCGTTTGGCAAGTGGGGGTGCAAGCAGCAGCGGATGGGGCCTGGAGAGCTTTGCGTCTGAAAACCTGTCTAGGGGATAGGGTCCGTCCCAGCCGAGGGGCGTGGTTCGTGGGATGTGGCTGGAGAGTTGTGAGACAGTGTGTAAAGCGCCCGCAGATCCCTGCCGACTGAGGGACATACGTGCCCATAGCCCTGCCCGTGTAGGAGAACGGCTCAGGAAGGCAGAAAGTCGTACTGGCCTACGCCCTGCACCAGCAGGACCCGGCATTGGGCGTCGCCTGTGCAGGCCACCCTGTGGGGGCGTCCCACAGGCACTTCCAGATGGCTGCCGCAAGTAAGGGCTACGGTTTCATCTGGTTCACGCAGGCTGATTTCCACCATGCCTTGCAGGCAGAAGGAGGTGTCCGCCACCTGGGAGTGGCTGTGCCAGGGAATCTCCTGGCCGGGGTCCAGGGTCATGAGGGTGACGCGCAGGCCCGGAGCCTGGGCGATGCTCTGTTTGGCGGCGATGGTGTAGGGCGCGGCCATGGAAGGCCTCCTTGGGCCAAGGAAGGGCGTGGCTGGAAAAAGATGGCGCGGGGCCGTGGGAGGAGCGGCCCCGCGCTGCCCTGAATGGGCTGATCCTTGCTCGATCTAGAGGGCGGCCCTGGGATGCGCCATGCGGAACACGGTGCCTTCCTGAATGAAGGGCGAAGTTTCGATGTCGCTCGACTTCAGGTACTTCAGGCGCAACCGTCCGAATCCGCCTGCCAGGGTGGTCAGGGTGACGGGTTTACGCTGCCAGGGGCTGAAGTAGATCTTGCCCAGTGTGTTGCCAGTGGCCACGTCTTCAATCTCCACGGCCCTGGGGAAGGCGCTGTGGTTTTCCACTTCGACGGTGATGAGCGCTCCGGTGAAGAGCTCCGCGAATTCCATGAGTTTGGAATAGCGCACTTTGAAGTTTTCGCGGGCGGTGACGATGTCTTCCACCAGCTTTTCAAGTTCATTGTCCGGGATTTCCCGCAGGGTGTTCTTCAGGTGATTGAGCAATTTTGTTGCGTCGTCCATAACCAGCCTCCTCAGCAAGGATGTATTTCTACGATCTCGTACCACCTTCTGATGGAGGGGGTCAAATTCAGATCGGGTTCTGGCTGCGGGGAAAAACCTGCCGAACATCGCTTTCAATCCTGTACCCCGAGCGCCGGGGAGGTTGGGGTGAAAAAAAGGGGGGGGACGCCTGCGTCCCCCCTTGTCACAGCCGTAAGGCGCTGTCCAGGCTACTTGCCGCCAAGCAGGGAGTAGGTCTGGCTGGCGATTTCCAACTCTTCGTTGGTGGGAATTACGTAAATGGCCACGGTGGAATCATCCGTGCTGATCCGGGTGATTTCTCCGCGCGTGAAGCCGAAGTTGCGCTCCCGGTCGATTTTCACACCCAGGACGGCCAGGGTGTTGCAGGCCTCCTGGCGCACTTCCGGGTCGTTCTCGCCGATGCCTGCGGTAAAGGCGATGGCGTCACAGCCGCCCAGGGTGGCCAGGTAGGAACCGATGTACTGCTTTACGCGGTAGCAGAACATTTCAAAGGCCAGAATGGCCATGGTGTCGCCTTTGGCACGGGCAGCGTGGATGTCGCGCATGTCGTTCATGCCGCAGATGCCTTTCAGGCCGCTCTGCTTGTTGAGCATGGTGTCGATCTGCTCCACGGTCATGCCTTTGTTCTTGGCCAGGAAGTAGTAGATGGAGGCGTCGATGTCGCCGGAGCGGGTGCCCATCATCAAACCCTGCAAGGGGGTGAGACCCATGGAGGTGTCCACGCACTGGCCGTTTTTCACCGCGTCCATGGAGCAGCCGTTGCCCAGGTGAACGGTTATGCAACTGGTCTGGGCGAAAGGCTTGCCCAGCACCTGGGCGACCTTCTTGGACACGTACCAATGGGAGGTGCCATGGAAGCCGTACCGCCGAACGCCCAACTCCTCGTAGTAGGAGTAGGGGATGGCGTAGGTGGCGGCGTAATCCGGGATGGTGGCGTGGAAGGCGGTGTCGAACACGGCCACCTGGGGCGTTCCGGGGAACAGCACCTCGGCCGCTTCGATGCCAATGAGCTGGGGCGGGTTGTGCAGGGGGCCAAGGATGAAGAAACGGCGGATGGTATCCTTGACGTTCTGGTCGATGCGCACGGGCTCGCGGTAGACCACCCCGGCGTGCAGCACCCGGTGGCCGATGGCGTGGATGTCGGCCGGGCCCGAAACCACGCGGTACTCGGGGTTCAGGGTGATCAAGGCGTTGGCGGTTTTCAGAGCGGCACCGTGATCGGCGATGTGCTCTTCGGAATTGAAGGATTTTTCCTTGTCCGTGCCAGGAAAGGCCTTGTGGACGACCTTGCTGGTGGCTTCGCCGATGCGTTCCACCAGGCCGGAACAGAGCACGGCGTGGGTGGACATGTCGATGAGCTGATATTTCAGCGACGAGCTGCCGCAGTTGAGAACCAAAACGTTCATGTGGGGAAGTCTCCTGTAGCTCTCTTAGTGTTGCGCCTGAATGGCGGTAATGGCCACGGTATTGACGATGTCTTCCACGGAGCAGCCCCGGGAGAGATCGTTGACCGGCTTGTTCAGACCCTGCATCACCGGGCCGATGGCCACGGCCTGGGCCGCGCGCTGAACGGCCTTGTAGGTGTTGTTGCCGGTGTTCAAGTCCGGGAAGATGAATACGGTGGCCCGGCCGGCCACCTGGGAGCCGGGCATCTTGAGGGCCGCCGTCTCGGGGTCGATGGCCGCGTCGTATTGCAGGGGGCCTTCCAGCAGCAGATCGGGGACCATCTCGTGGGCGATCTTGGTGGCTTCGCGCACCTTGTCCACTTCCGCGCCGGAGCCGGAAGCGCCGGTGGAATACGACAGCATGGCCACCCGAGGCTCAATGCCGAAGGCCTTGGCGGTGTGAGCCGACTGAATGGCGATTTCCGCCAGTTGCTGGGCGTCCGGGTTTGGGTTCACGGCGCAGTCGCCGAACACCAGCACCCGGTCGGACAGGCACATGAGGAAGCTGGAGCTGACAATGGACATGCCCGGCTTGGTCTTGATGATCTGCAAGGCCGGGCGGATGGTTTCCTGGGTGGTGGTGATGGACCCCGAGACCATGCCGTTGGCCTGGCCCATCTGCACCATCATGGTGCCGAAGTAGGTGCCCGAGAGCATCTGGTCTTTGGCCAGCTCTTCGGTGACGCCCTTGTTTTTGCGCATCTCGTAGTAGGTCTTCCAGTAGGTTTCGTAGTCGGGCGATTCCACGGGATTGACGATGTGAGCCAGAGAGAGGTCCAGGCCCAGTTGGGACGCCTGGAGCTTGATATCGGTTTCCTTGCCCAGGATGGTGATGTCCACTACGCCGCGGCGCAGCAGGATGTCTGCGGCCCTGAGGATGCGTGCGGAAGTTCCTTCGGGCAGCACGATGTGCTGGCGCTGATGAGTGGCTTTGTCCAGCAGGCTGTACTCGAACATCTTGGGGGTGATCTTGTCGGAGTGCTTGGCCTCCAGCCGGGAGCGGAAATCGTCGCCCTTGACGTATTTTTCAAAGGTGCCCAGGGCGGTGGCGATCTTTTTCTGATCTTCCACGTCGATGCGGCCATAGAGGTCCATGAGAATGCGGGCCACTTTGTAGGTGTGCCCCTGGGCCAACAGTACCGGCACGGGGATGCCGGTCCACCCTTCGATGAGCTTGCGGATGCTCTTGGGGGGTTCCAGCCCGCCGGTGAGCACGATGCCTGCCACATCCTGGTAGGCAGTGGACAGCCGGGAGGAGAAGCAGCCCAGAATCACGTCGGCGCGGTCGCCGGGGGTGATGACCAGCGCGCCTTTGGTGATGTATTCAAGGAAGTTGCCCACCTGCATGGCGGCCACGATGTAGTCGTCGATGGGGGTGTCCAGCTGTTCCTGGCCGTAGAGCACTTCAGCGCCCAGCCACTTGGAGACGTCGGACACCGTAGGCTTGCCCAGAGTGGGATCTTCGGGGATGGCATAGCTTAAGCATTCGCCGCCCATGTATTTGCAGGTCAGCCCCTCGAGCACCTTGTCTTCGATGCCGTGCTCGACGCGGTTGATGATGGTGGCGAAGATGTCCAGGCCTTTTTCCGAGAAGGTGTCGATGGCTATCTGGGTGGTTGCCACCAGCCGCTCGGAGCTCTTGCCCTGGCCGTTGGCCACCAGGATGACCGGGCAGCCCAGGTTGGAGGCGATTTCCGCGTTGATGTCGGATTCGAAGGCTGAGTCGCCGCCCACGAAATCGGTGCCTTCGCAGAGCACGAAATCGTAGCGGGATTCCAGTTCCTTGAAGCGGGTGAGAATGTTCTCAAGCATCACGGTGTGCTTGCCCTGGTTGATCATGTCCCTGGCCTGGTCCAGGGTATAGACGAAGGTCTCCTCGTAGCGCATGTTCAGGTAGAACTGGGAGAGGATCAGGTTGATGTCGTGGTCTTTTTTCCCGGTGGAGCTGCCGCTGATGATGGGCCGGAAGAAAGCCACGCGCTGGAAGTCTTTGAGCAACAGTTGCATCACGCCCAGGCAGACGGCCGATTTGCCGCTACGGGCTTCGGTGGCGATGATGTAAAGATTCTTGGCCATGCGAGTCTCCTCGGTGGATCGTTGATTACCTGGTTTCGGCGGACGCGGTGCGCCGTGCCGGAGCTTGCGAAATTCCGGCGCTGCCCGCAAGGGGGCGTCGGGAGGGGCTATGGCTCCTAACAAGGACCGTGCCAGAAAACGTTTTTTGTATAAAACGTATGATTTCAGCGAACTACGTGGGGTGGTGAGGGGCCGTTCGCTGAATATTCCGAAAAATGCGACACAAAGATACCCCAGTTTGGCAACGAAAAAAACAGAAAATACGCTTCAGGGCTATGTTCTCGCCCAACGACGGCCTGCTTCCTCAGGTTGCAACGCGAGCGGGTCCGCAGGGAACAGGGGCGGGGTGGAACGTCTGTAGAGCCGCTGGAGATGACCACCGGCTCTCATGTACGGGCGTTCACACCGTGGCATCTGGGTTGCACAGAGGAGAGAACCGGCAGATTTTGGAGGCCCGTGGCCGCAGACAATGGGCCACATCCGGGGCGGTCGGGAAGGCGAGGTTCGCCCATGCCGTCACGGTACAGGGCAAGGAGGAGTAACAGCGAGCGGGTCGGAGGAGCGCGTCTGAATTTTCGGATTGGTCTGTTTTGCGGGACAGCGGGTATGCTTCCGCAGGTTGTGGGACACTCGGTTCCTGCGGCGGACAGGGAAGTTTTTCTGGCTGGGCTGGACAGGCGCTGAGAAGGGTTTATCTGGAGTCTTCGGCCAAATTCGGCAAAGCTGGCACCGAACAGCCCTCGGCAGGCCCTATGGTGTCCGCTGCTTGCGCTGGGTTGGGGGTGGGCGGACAAACGATTTCTCGCATTTGGGAAATACAGCCTGAACACTGGAGTACGTTCATGGAAAAGCGCGCTGAGGAACTTCTCAAAGATGCCCGGCAACATCTGCTCAAGGCGAGACTGCTGATTAAAGAGAAACCTATTGAAGAATATATCAAGCTTTTAGTATTTTCTTTTTATGTATATTATAGGAGCAGTGATAAGCTTATTCCTAAAGAGCGGCGTGAGTTCAAGGAATTATTTGATACGGCTTTGAATCTGGTAAACCTTGACCAAAGAGTCAAACACGTAATGCCTGCCCCGCTGATCTATGACGTCGGCAACGAACTGGGCGTAATCAATAGACTCAAGACCATACCTGGCATGCTGAACGAAACCGACAACAGCCACAAAGCGGTGGCCGCCTCGGAAGCCATAAAAGCCAAAGATGAGAAATTGAGTAAAGCCCTGAATATGATGCAAAAAAGCCGCTTCGACGGTGCCCTGAACCAGTTGAACGAGCTGTCCTGCCAGTTCCCCGACGATTACCCGTTGCACAAAGCCATGTCCTGGAAGCTTTTCGAAGTGAAGCACATCGAATGCATAACCTTCCTTGAAAAGACAGTGAAACTCAATCCCGAGGATGCGGAGAGTTTTGGGGCACTTGGCCAGGTTCTCAGGAAGGTAAAGAAGTTCGACGAGGCGATTCAGGCGCATTTGCGCTCTGTTGAACTCGACCCTTTAAATGTGACCTACCTGTTCAATCTGGCCAGAACGTACATTGACAACAGACAGTGGAATCCTGCCAGGGAAATATTGCAAAAAATTCTGGAACTCGACCCCGAGATGGTTCCAGCGCAACAGGCTTTGAAATTCGTTTCCAGCTCGTTGCGCGGCGCTTGACCGTTTTTTCAGTCTTTGAGAATCCCGGCGGCTTCTTCTTCAGTGAGCGGCCTGCCCAATGCCTCCGCTGCAGCCCGGATACGGAGCACCAGCGCTTCCACGTCCAGGCCCGAGGGGTCAAGCCCCAGGTCAACGAGTTTGGCGGCCACGGCGGCCCGGCCGCTTTTTTTGCCCAGAGCCGCCATCCGGCGAAGCCCAAAGGTTTCCGGGGCGAAGGGCTCGAAGAGGACCGGGTCTTTGGCCAGGGCGTGCAGATGCAGGCCTGTCTCGCAGGCGAACAGGCCTTCGCCTGCTATGGCCTTGCGCGCGGCAATGTTTTGCCCCGCTGCGCTGGCCACGGTCTGGCACAGGCCGCGCAACTCGGCCACGGCATAGGGATGCCCCAACCGTAGGGTCATGTAGGCCGCCAACTCCTCCGTGGCCGCCAGCCCGGCCCGCTCTCCCAGACCCAGCACCGACGCGTCGGCAAAGTCCGCCCCGGCCATCAATCCGGCCAGGGCGTTGGCCGTACCCAGCCCGAAATCGTTGTGGCAGTGCAGCCCGATATCCATACCCCGGCCCAGGGCCTGCCTCATGGAGGCGACCCGTTCCGCCACCGCCAGAGGGTTCCACACCCCCACGGTGTCGGAGAGGCGCACCCTGGAGGCTCCGGCGTCGCGCGCGGCCAGGGCCGCCTGGAGCACAAAAGCCGGGTCGGCCCGCGAGGCGTCCTCCAGGCCAAGCGACACATAGGGCAGCTCCAGGCTGCGGGCCTGGGCCAAGCTGGTCTCCAGGAGCTTCAACAGGGTGTCGCGTGTAAGCCCCAGGCGGGTGGTGATGTGGGGGTCGGAAACCGGAACGCCAATGTGCAGGCGGTCCGGTTCAAGAGCGGCGGCCGCGCGGAGATCCTGCTGGCGGCAGGCGGCCCATACTGAAAAGAGCGGTCGACGGGGCAGTTTTTTGCCCCAGGCCATCAGCTCTGCCAGGTCGGTGTCGCGTCCGGCCACGCCCAGCTCCACTTCTTCAACGCCAAGGGCGGCCAGGCGGGCCAGAATGTCTTTCCTGGACTGGAGGGTGAAATACACCCCGAAGCACTGCTCCCCTTCGCGCAGGGTGGAGTCGATGATTTTCACGGGCGCATCATTTCAACGGTCCAGCACGCGCCCCGCTCCAGCAGAGCGGCGAATTCCAGCTCCGGCAGCGGCTTGCTGAACAGGTAGCCCTGGAAACCGCCGCAACAGTTCCTGGCCCGTAAAAAATCGAGTTGTACGAGGGATTCCACGCCTTCGGCCACGATTTCCAAACCCAGATTGGCGGCGATGGAGATGACCGAACTGACGATGGCCGCGTCGTCGCGGTCGTCGGGCAGGCCGTCGATGAAGGACTTGTCTATCTTCAGGGTGGAGATGGGCAGGCGCTTCAGGTAGGTCAGGGAGGAATACCCGGTGCCGAAGTCGTCCAGGGCCACGCTGATGCCCTGTTCGGACAGAGCGGTCAGGATGGTCTTGGCGGTCTCAAATCCTGAGAGAAACACGCTTTCGGTGATTTCCACCTCCAATTGAGAGGAGGGCAGACCGGTGCGGGCGAGGATCTCCAGGACTTTGGCGGTCAGGCCAGGCTGTTCCAACTGGCGGGGTGAGAAATTCACGGCGACCTTGAGGGGGTTGAGCCGGGATGCGTTCAAACGCCTGGTCGCGCGGCAGGCCTCTTCGAGTATCCATTCGCCCAAGGGCAGAATGAGGCCGGTCTCCTCGGCCAGTGGGATAAATTCCACCGGCGGCACCATGCGGCCGCTGGGGCTGACCCATCGGACCAGGGCCTCCATGCCGGTCACCTGGCCGGTGGTCAAGTTCACCTTGGGCTGATAGTGCAGCACGAATTCGGACTTGGCCAGGGCCTTGCGCAGGTCGTTTTCCATGCGAAGGCGTCCAAGCACGCGGTTGCCCAGGTCTTCGGTGAAGAAATGGAAGTTGTTGCGCCCGGCTTCCTTGGCCCGGTACATGGCCATCTCGGCGTTTTGCAGCAATTGCGCCGGAATCGTGCCATCCGTAGGAGCGATGGTGATACCCAGGCTGGCGGAGATGTACACCTCCTGGTCATGAACCGTGAAGGGCGCTGCCAGGCTGGTGAGCACCCGTCCGGCCACATGTGCCGCGTCTTCCGGGTCGCGAAGGTCGGCCAGGAGCATGGAGAAGGCGTCGCCGCTGAAACGCGACAGCGTGTCGGCCTGGCGCATCAGGGTCGCCAAACGGGCTCCCACTTCCGAGAGGATGACGTCGCCGGCCACATGGCCCAGGCTGTCGTTGATCAGCTTGAAACGGTCGAGATCAAGGCAGATGACCGCAAGGGCCGTGCCCTCCGTCAAGGTCTGGCGCAGGGCCACGCTCAGCCTGTCGAGGAAAAGGTGCCGGTTGGGCAGGCTGGTCAGGCTGTCCTGGTAGGTATGCTGGTGGATGATGTCCTGGCTGCGCTTGAGGCCGGTGAGATCGCTGAACACACCCAGATAATTGATAACCGCGCCGTTATCGTTATGGATGGAGGCTATGGTGAGCCATTCCGGGTAGGCCTCGCCGTTTTTGCGGCGGTTCCAGATCTCCCCTTCCCAATGCCCCGTTTCGCCCAGCCGCCGCCACATGGCATTGTAGAAGGCTTCATCGTGGCGGTCGGACTTGAGGATGTTCATGGGCTGGCCTAGCACTTCGTCCGCCGTGTACCCGGTGATGGCCGTGAAGGCCGGGTTGACCATCTCGATGCGGGCGTCCGGCCCGGTCACGGCGATGCCTTCCTGGCAGATGCGCAGCAAGGTTCGCAATACCCGTCCAGCTGTCTGCGGCGTCAGGCCGAAGACATCGTGCAGCGGGAGGTCGGGCGTTTTGGAGGACATGGGCAGACCGCTACAGAAGTTTCACCAGCATGCGGGTGGCCATAAGGAACAGGAACACCGAAAACACGCGCTTGAGCTTGGCCACCGGCAGTTTGTGGGCGATTTTGGCTCCGGTGGGGGCGGTGAGCATGCTCATGACCACCAGACCGGCCAGGGCGGGCAGATAGATGTAGCCCAGGGTGTCCGGGGGCAGGCCGGGCTTGCCCAGGCCGTTGAGAATAAACCCCACGGTTCCTGCCAGGGCGATGGGGAAGCCGATGGCCGCCGAAGTGCCCACCGCCTGGTGCAGGGGAATGTTGCACCAGGCCATGAACGGCACTGAAAGCGTGCCGCCGCCGATTCCCACCAGCGCGGAAATGACCCCGATGAAGCCGCCAGCGCCGAACATACCCGCTGTGGCGGGCATTTCACGGCTGGGCTTGGGCTTGAAGTTCAAAAACATCTGCACGGAAACGTAGTAGAGAAAGCAGACGAAGAATCCTTTAAGAAATCCGGTGGACAGGATGGAGGCGACATAGCTTCCGGCCAGCGTGCCGACGAGTATGCCCGGCGTTATGGCCTTGACCAGGTTCCAGCGCACCGCGCCGTGTCGGTGGTGGGCGCGCATACTGGAAAGTGAGGTGAACATAATGCTGGCCAGGGAAGTGCCCAAGGCCATCTGCATCAGGTATTCAGGGGGAAGATTCTGCCAGGCGAAAAGTATCGTCAGCACCGGCACGATGACGATGCCTCCACCCACACCCAGGAGCCCGGCCAGAACACCGGCAACCGCGCCAGCCACTGCATACAGCGCCCAATAGACCATCATATCCATGAACAACCCCGTTTTTTTGCATTAGCCTTGCGGAAATGCCCATGGCTCCAGAGATGTTTCCTTAGAAAGGAGCGTCTCCGGGGGGCTGGGGCCGGCCCGTCGGCTTGCGTAGATTCTGCCAATTCTGTCGATTTGAACTGCCTGTTCAAAACATACTTTTGTAAAGGTTACGGACTTTCACGGCGCTTGTCGATACATCCTAAATGACTACAATGCAGTGCAGGTCGCATACATTGGTCATGGTGGGGCCGGTTTTGTACAGGCCGTCAATCTCTTCGAAGAAGTGGTAGGAGTCGTTGTCTGCCAGGGTCTGGGCCATGGAGAGGCCTTTGGCGGCTACCCGCTCCAGCAGGCATGCGCTGGCGAAGGCCCCGGCGGCGTCGGTTGGCCCGTCGGAGCCGTCGGTGGAGGCCGACAGGTAGTAGATGCCTTTCCCCCCCAGGGCGTCCTTTTCCATTTCTGCCAGGAAAGCCAGGGCCATCTCCTGGTTGCGGCCGCCTTTGCCGGTGCCGGTCAGGGTGACCACGGTCTCGCCGCCCAGGAGCACGCAGGCGGGTTTGGCGGCCAGCATGCCGGTCTTGCGGATATCCAGGGCGATGCCCGCCTGGAATTTGGCCGCTTCCCTGGCCTCGCCGGTGAGCAGGCAGGTCAGCGGAGCCACGTTGTAGCCGAGCGTGCGGGCCTGGTCGCAGGCGGCCATGAGCGCTGCGTGGTTGGTGCCGATAAGGATATTGTCGGCCAGTTCCAGCACGGGGTCGCCGGGTTTGACGGTTTCCTCTATGACCCCTTGCTCGCCAAGCGTCAGCACCCGCATCACCTTGGACGGCAGCTTATCGGTAAGTCCGTAGCGGGTAACAATGGCCATGGCGTCGGCAAAGGTGGTCTCGTCCACGCTGGTGATGCCTGAGGCGATGGTTTGCAGGCAATCGCCCACCACGTCCGAGAGAATGAAATTGAGGCTGCGGGCCGGGGCGATGCGCTTGAGAAAACGCCCGCCCTTGAGCCCGGAGAGATGCTTGCGCAGGCAGTTGATCTCGCCGATGTCCGCCCCGCAGGCCAGGAGCGCCTTGGTGGTGAGCTGCTTGTCTTCCAGAGTGAGGCGGATGGATTCCCCGGCGGCCTCGCACACCAGCGGCGAAGGCAGCAGGGCCGACCCCCCGCCGGAGATGCAAGAAATGACCAGGGTGTCCGCTCCTGCGGATTGCGCCAGCTCGGCCAGTTCGCGGGCCGCGTTCACGCCGTTTTCATCAGGCACCGGGTGGCCGGACTCCCGCTGCTCGATGCGCGTGAGCAGGTCGGTGTGGCCGTATTTCACGCACACCAGCCCGCCGCTAATCCTGTCCCCCAGAACTTCCTCGAAGGCCCTGGCCATGCGGGCCGAGGCTTTGCCGCCGCCCAGCGCCAGGATGCGCGGATAGGGGCGCAGATCCACCTCGCGCCGCGTACCTTCCATAGCCACCACCAGGGTGTCGCCCTCCAGGCGGACATGGTTCTTGATCATCTTGTAAGGGTCGATACGGCTGAGCGCCGCCGTGAAGATATCCTTCAAATCCTGGATGGGATTGCTGCTTGGCATGGGTGCTCCTAGGGGCGCTGGACGCCGGAGGGTTACGGTGCGCGGGCGCGCCTCGAATCTACTGTTGGAAGCGCCGCAGGGCAAGGCGGATCATGCTCCTTCCCTGGTCCGGGCGCTTTCCCCTGTACAAAAACTTTCAGGGCCTGTATTTTCTGAACGATTCGCCATTCGTATCGCGCCGCGCGCAAGGAGCACCCTATGGGCTGGCACATCTGGTTGATTGCGGCCGTGGTTCTGTTCATCGCCGAGGTGTTCACCTCGGGCTTTTTTCTGGCCTGCTTCGGGGTAGGTGCAGTGGCCAGCGCAGTGGCCTCGCTGGTGACTGCGTCCGCGATCTGGCAGATTGCGGTGTTCTGTCTGGCCACCATGGTCGGGTTTATCGCCATCCGCCCGATTTTCCTGCGGCGCGTGCCCGCACCCAAAACCAACATCGACGCTTATCAGGGCCGCGAGGCGACGGTCATCGATGCAGTCTCCCCGGAGCAGCAGGGCAAGGTGAAACTGGGCGGCGAGATATGGAACGCAGACCCCTCCAGCGGCGAGACCATCGCACCGGGCGAGCGGGTGCTGGTAGACGCAGTTTCCGGGCTCACCCTACGGGTACGCAAACTCAACACTCAGGAAGGGCCTAATGGACATAGCGTATAATCCGGGCTTGTTGGTGTTCATGCTTCTGGCAGCCTTTGTCATTGTTATGGTGTTCAAGGGCGTCATCATCGTCAAACAGAGCGAAACCATGGTCATCGAGCGTCTGGGTCGTTTCCATCGCGCCCTTGAATCCGGGGTGCACATCATCTGGCCCATGGTCGATCAGGTACGGCAAATCGAATGGAAGGCTCCCTTTGAAGACCCCGAAGGCCGAAAATACGTGCAGCGGCGGCTGGTGAGCCGCATCGACCTGCGCGAGGTGGTCTACGATTTTCCCAAACAGAAGGTGATCACCAAGGATAACGTCATCACCGAAATCAACGCCCTGCTCTACTACCAGATCGTGGACGCCAAGCGGGCGGTCTACGAGATCGCCAACCTGCCAGACGCCATCGAGAAGCTTACCCAGACCTCGCTCAGGAACGTCATCGGCGGCATGGAACTCGACAAGGTGCTCACCGCCCGCGACGAGATCAACCGCACCCTGCAGGTTATCCTGGACGACGCCACGGAAAAATGGGGCGTCAAGGTGAACCGCACGGAGCTTCAGGACATCACCCCGCCCGACGACGTGAAGGCAGCATTGGAAAAACAGATGCGGGCCGAGCGCGACCGCCGCGCCCAGATTCTGGAAGCCGAAGGCGCCAAGACCGCGCAGATTCTGAACTCCGAAGGCGCGCGGGAATCCTTCATCAACCAGGCCGAAGGCCAACGCAGCGCCAACATCAAGGTGGCCGAGGGCCAGGCCGAAGCCAGGGTGCTTACTGCCGAGGCCGAAGCCGAGGCCGTGCGCCGGGTCTCCGCCGCCTTCGGCGACCACATGGACCAGGCCGTGCAGTATCTGGTGGCGGTCAAATACATCGACGCCCTGAAAGAGATGGTCTCAGGCAAGGACAACAAGGTGGTCTACGTGCCCTACGAAGCTACCGGCGTCCTGGGCGCTGTAGGCAGCGTGAAGGAGATGCTTGAGGGGATGAAGGTGGGGAAAAGTTAAGAGCGGGGCGCTGCACTGCGTTCGAAACGGGCTGCTAAGCCTCTATGAGGTAAGCATTCGTAACCCCCGGCCCCTCCTGTTGTGGGTTCAGTACGCGTCCCGGTGATTCCATAAGAAAAGGCCGCAGATGCTTTCGCATCTGCGGCCTTTGTTACTTGGCAGGGTCAGGGGCTAGTGGTGGCCCTTGTCCTTGGGTTCCTTGCCGGTCAGGAAGAGCCACCAGCCCACTGCGCCGCAGAGGATGAGGCCCATCATGACATAGGCGACGCCTTTGGTGTGCACCATGAAGTCGTGGTAGACGTGATATTCCATGCTGGTTCCCCTCTTAGTGGTCGTCCGAGTACGCCGGGTGGTCGGAGAAGATGGCCATGTACTTGGCGATGAAGCGGAAGCACACGACAATCAGGGTCACCACGAACACGGAGATGATGATTTCCTGGAACGAAGGCATGTACCGCTCGGAGTCGGGCAGGTTCACGTTGAAGGCGAACCATGAGACGTTGAAGCGGTTGAGCACGATGCCCAGCACAGTGATGGCGGCGGCGGCCTTGATGGTGCCGGTGCTCTTGTTGCGGTAGCCCACAGCGTAGAGGAAGGCCGGGAAGAGCACGAAGCCGAGCACTTCAACCCACCACATCAGCGCGTACTTGCCCTGGAAGAGCAGGGCCCACTTGTCGTCGCCCGCGATGGCCAGCAGCTTCATCATGAAGTAGCCATAGAGCACGATGGAGCAGGCCTTGGCGAACTTGAAAGCCACGTTGTCATGCTCGCGCAGGTAGTCGGGGCCCATGCGGCCATGCATGAAGCGGTGCGAGATGGAGCCTTCGAAGATGACCATGGACATGCCCGCAGCCATGGAGGACACGAAGAACTGCAAGGGCAGGTAGTACGTGTACCACAGCGGGTGCATTTTGGCCGGGGCGATCAGGTACAGCATGCCCAGCGAGGACTGGTGCATGGTGGAGAGCACGATGCCCATGATGGTCAGGGCGATAGTGGCTTTGTGGATGAGCTTGCTGATCCAGGCCATGCCTACCCAGTCGGTGAAGTTGGGCAGCCATTCCACTGCCAACACGGTGACGTAGAGCATGACGCACAAGCCCACTTCAAAGAGCACGGAGCTGGTGCCGGGCGACCAGAACACCGGGTAGGGCAGGCGCCAAGGCTGGCCCACGTCGTACAGCAGGGCGAACACGACGAAGGAGTAGCCCAGGAAGGCCGTGAGGATGGCGGGCTTCACTGCGGGCCTGAAGCTCTTGATGTTGAAAATCAGCGCGGCGCAGGTGGTGGTGTAACCACCGGCGGCCAGAGCGACGCCGCAGAGCAGGTCGAAGCTGATCCAGATGCCCCAGGGGTTGTTGTCGTCAAGGTTGGTGGTGCCGGCGAATCCGCTGATAAGGAAGCGGTTGACCGTGACCACGCCGCCCATCAGGATGATAAGCACCATGATGGGATGCTCTTTGAAGAAGTTGAAGAACGTCTTCGGGGAGAGCAGGCTCCACAGAACCTTCTGGGCTTCAGCCGGTGTGCCAATGGCGGGCTGGCCGCCAGCGTGATGATTACTCATAGGGTGGCCTCCTAACCCTTGCCGGCTTTGGCGCGCTCTTCAGCAACGGCCACGCTCACGGCTTTCTTGATTGCAGCGTCCTTGGCCTCGTCGGCTTCCCGGTCGCGATTCTTGGTGATCTGGTAGATGCCGCCGAGCAGCACGGGCCACAACGCGGCCACCAGGGGCACGAGGCCCAGAGCGCCGGAGGTCAGAGCCGGGCCGGAGATGGTGCCCAGGTCTTCGGCCATGCCGATCTGCTTGAAGGGCACGCCGGAGATGTACATCCAGTTGGTGCCGCCCATCTCGTACTGCCCGTAGAGGTGCTGTACGTACTTGCCGGGGATGGCGGACATGCGGGCCCAGGCTTCTTTCACCAGGTCTTCGCGCTTGCCCCAGGTGAGGGCTTCCATGGGGCAGGCCTTCACGCAGCCGGGCAGCTGAACTTTACCGGCTTTGATGTGCGGGTGGCACATGTGGCACTTGCGCACATAGGGAATGAGCTTCTTGAACTCATAAGTGGGCATGCTCCACTGGCAGGCCACCATGCAATAGCGGCAGCCGACGCACACGGAGCCGTCGTACACCACCGCGCCCTCGGGGGTCTTGGTGAAGGCCTTGACGAAGCAGGCCGAGGCGCAGGCGGGTTCTTTGCAGTGCATGCACTGGGTCTTGCTGAACACCGGGGATTTGCCGCCAATGGCTTCCGGGTTGAACTTGTTGACCACGGTGTAGACTTCGGCGTGGGTGCGCCGTTTGGTGTCGAGCACTTTCAGGTCGGAGAAGGGCTGTTCGGGTTTTTCCAGGCCGTTGATGGTGTTGCAGCCCAACTCGCACTGGCGGCAGCCGATGCAGCGGGTGGAATCGAACAGCACGCCCATGGAATTGGGATATCCCTCAAACGTATGGCCACCGGCGGCCGCAGCCGGACCGGCCACAGCCGTGGCTCCTGCCGCGCCGAGGAGGCCCAAAAAGGTTCTACGCTTCATAGGCACCTCTATTTCTTGGCCGTATGGCAGGTCTGGCAATCGGTAGCCTTGGGCGAGTCGATGCCCATGGCTTTATGACACTGATTGCACTGAATATGGTAAGCGGCCATCAAGCCGGGACGCTGGTCGCCCGAGAACGCCTGCCCGTGGCAGGTGGCGCACTTGGGGGGAGCCATGTCGGCCGGAGTGTGATGGTGGCAGCCCTGGCACACAATGCCAGCCGGGGAGTGGAACGCCTGGGCCAGCGAGGACTTCTTGGTGGCGGCGAGCAACGCCTCCACGTGATTGGAGTGGTTGAACTCGGTGGGCTCATACTTTTTGGAGAGCGAACCGATGACCACGGTGTCGGGAGCGGCGGGGGCGGCCTTGCCGGAGGCGGCGGCCTTGGGGTCCTTGTGGCAGTTGACGCAAGAAGAGGGCTGGGGACCGGGCGCGATGGACTGATGGCAACCGGCGCATTCCTGTTTCTTGGTGGCCTGCTGGTGGCAGCCGACGCAGCTCATCTTGGAGCTGGCGTTGTGCATGGCCTGTGAAAGCTGCACATTGCCGCCTTCAGGGGCTCCGGCGCTGGTGTGGCAGGAGGAGCAGGCGTCCATGGATGCATGGTGGCATGTTTCGCAGTTGGTAACAGCTGCTTCATGCTTTTGATGATTGAAAGGAGCCTTGGACAGGGGACTTGCCCCGGCCTTTCCGCCAACCGCCGTGCCGCTCAGAACCATCTGCGGCTCCTGGGCGTTGGCGGTTTTGTTCATGCCCACGCCGAAACCGGCCAAAAGGGCCGCCGCCAGCGTGAGAGACAAGGCAAAGAAACACACTCTGCCCCGTCGTGTTTGAGGAAGACGTCTCACCATACGCACCCGTCCTTGCCTGAAGTTGAATGCCCCATAGGGGCCACGCCCGGGCCCCCACCTGCCCTCTGCGGCGCGAAGCTGTAGGTAAACAGCTGGCCAGAAACAAATTTCCCCCCGCTGGTAGACCACAGTCCAGACTTTCGTCAAGCGGCTCGTGAAAGGAATGACAAGGTGAAAGGCGATTTTCCTACCGGCGTGGGAGGCAAGTTGCGCATAAGCGTCCGCCATCGCACGAAAGAATTTTATTCCGCATAAATCCGCCCGTTTGCCGCCAGATTGCCGCTTGGTTGCCTGGGACGGCATGGCGGCCCACAGGAGGCTTCTGCCGCTCGGCGGGCCGGGGAGAACGGACGGGCAGACCGGCTCGCTGAGAAGCTGGAAAGTTTGTAACACTTTGGTGCAAGCGCGGATTTTGCGCCGGGTTCAAGTCGAAGCCCGTGCAGGTGACGGGTTTTGGCGCGCCGGGGTGGGCTGGTAGCGCAACAGGCCGTTATTCCTGCGCGAAGCGTACGCGTCCAAAGGAGCGGTGCTCCACGGGCAGGGGAGCTGCCGATGCCCGAGGTGCTGCACGCAAAAAGCCCCCGGCACCTTCCAAAGGGAGGGGCCGGGGGCTTGAAGGCGTCAACCGGAAGGCCGGGCTATTTCACTTCATGACAACCGGCGCAGGAGCGCGGGCCGTTGCCCAGCTTGCCCTTGGGGGCCTGATGGCAGGAGATGCATTCTTTGTGGAAGGCGTCCTGCAAGTTCAGCTTGGCCGTGGGTTTGGCTCCGCCGTGGCAGGCGGCGCAGGATGTCTCGTCGCCCATTTCCCACAGGTTCTTGCCGGGCTGCTTGGGGTCGTACTTGTGGTGGCAGCTGGTGCACTCCAGTTTGTACTTTTCGGTGTGCTGGTCGTGGGTGAAGGTCACCGGGCCGCGCTTCAGGCCGCCGGGGAAGTCCTTGGCCTGGCTGAGGACCATCTTGGGGCTCTGGGCCTGGCTGGTCAGCGCGAAGGAACACAGGATGACCACCGCGAAGGCGGCCAGGGCAATGTTTACGCGGCGCATTACTCTGCCTCCTCGTCGGGCTGCATGTGGTCGGGGACGATCATGAGTTCACAGAGCAATTCCTTGAACGACACGACCTTGATGCCCAGGTCGTATTCTTTGTTCAGATCGTTGATCTGGTCGGTGCAGTTGTGGCAGGGCACCAGGGCGTAGGTTGCGCCGGTGGCCTTGATCTGGTCGGCCTTGACCTTGCCGGCGATCATGCGGCGCTGCTTGTAGTCTGCGCCCATGGGGATGAATCCGCCGCCGCCGCAGCAGCAGTGGCTCCATTCCTTGTGGGGCTCCATGAAGCGCACGTCATCGGCGATCATCAGCAGCAGTTCTTCGGCTTGTTCACCCAGGTTGCCGCTGCGCGACAGGTTGCAGGGGTGCTGCAGGGTGATGGGTTCCTTGAACTTGTGGCGCAGCTTGATGCGGCCTTCCTTCATGTATTTCCAGAACAGCTCCACGGCGTGGGTGACGGGCACGGGGGCCTGGCCGTTGGGCTGCTTGGTCCAGTAGGGGCCTTCGTACTTGGCTGCGCGGTAGGCGTGGCCGCACTCGGTGATGCAGATTTCTTTGGCGTTGAGCTTCTTGGCGGCGTCGTACAGGTTCTGGGCCAGCATGGCGGCCACAGGCATGTTGCCGGAGAACATGGAGAGGTTGGTGGCTTCCCAACCGTGGGAGGGCATGGTCCAGTTTTCGCCGGCCACGTGCATGACGATGGCTGCCTGCTGGATGTCCTGCGGGTAGTATTTGGGTTCGCGGGAGTTCACCACGAACATGATGTTGGTGTCTTCCTTGTCGATGGGGATTTCCAGGTCCTTGATGGTTTCCTGGCCTTCCTCGGCCATCCACTCGCAGGTCTCGACGAATTCTTCGTCATCGATGGACATCTGGTTGCCGAAGTCGATGTAGCTCTGGTCGATGGTCATCAGCCGCTCGGGGCAGACGTCCTGGGAGCGCATGCACTGGCGGGAGATCTGGATCATGATGGCGATGTCGATGCCGAAGGGGCAATACTGGGCGCAACGGCGGCACATGGTGCAGCGGCCCCAGGCGATTTCCTTGGCTTCTTCCAGGAATTCCCTGGTCACTTCGCCCTTCTTGTCCATGATCTCACCCAGGGTCTTGCGGACCTTGTACTGGGGCATGAACTCGGGGTTTTTGTCGTTGGCCAGGTAGAAGAAGCAGGACTCCGCGCACATGCCGCATGAGGTGCAGGTTTTCAACCAGGCGTGCAGACGGGCCGAATTGTTTCTTTCCAGGACGTCGCGGATTTTTTGGGCGTCCACGGGCGTATTCTCGGACATGGAGAGCCTCCTACCAGGTCTTGGTGCCGCGGCGGGCGAATTCGCTGCCAATGTTGGCGCGGGTCAGGAAGAACAAGAACGCGTGGGCCAGCTTGGTGAACGGCACCAGGATGAGCATCAGGCAGCCCGAGAGGGCGTGCAGCAGGAGCATGGTGTCGGGATCGGCCACCATCTTGTGGGCTGCCATGTAGCCGGTGGCGAAGGGCAGCACGGTGATCAGCCACACCGCGTAGTCCTTGCAAGTGGTCACGATCTTCACGGAGGGCACCACGAAGCGGCGGATGAGCAGACCCAGGGCGGCGGCCAGGAACACCAGAGTCAGGGTGTCGGTGACGCCGTCGGAAAAGCTCGGCCACTTGATGCCAAGGTTGTACTCCAGGGTGACCGTGTGGCCCAAGGCGAACAGCGGGACCAGGACCAGAGGGAGGTGAAATGCGTAGGTCAGCACGGTGATGCCGGGCTGCTCACGCCAGCTGCGCGACCCGAAGGGCGTCAGCCAGGCAAGGATGGATGCGAAGGCCGCACCGGAGTTGGCATGATTGTAAAAGACCTTGTCCGTCTGGCGCGAAGCGGCCAGCAGAGAATTAATCTGCCAGATACTTCCCAGAATGAACACGGCGAATGCAATCCATACCAATGGACCATTGACGAAAGCGAACATGGCGCCTCCTTTGAAGTGATGGCAAAAGAAGCCGGACTCCGGTTCCTTGCCGAATACAGAAAAACCCCTCACACTCTCCCCGAATACGGACGGGCCTGTCCTTCTTCGGAGGTATTACCACAACGTATACGTCAGCAGAACAGCGTCGAGAGCCATACTGCCGCACACGCTTTCGACCATTAGCTGGGACATCCATCCCAATGCTCTAATTTTTCGCCACTTACAGCTGTTTGTGAAGCGATGCAACAGCTCTCTTTCCGACCGGGAGAACCCATAGCCCGAGACGTCTGGCAAAACAAGGCATGATATCCTTTGCTGTCGCGCGCCTAGAGGTGAGCAGTGGATATGCTACCAAAAAAGTGTGATATGGTCGCAGCCCTTTCGTGCCAAGGCGTTTACAAGTTCTGTGGTGGAGCTTGTGCGGGCAGGCAGTTAGAGAACCCGGCGTGCAACGCGCTGGGATGGGGCAGGAACGGGCAGGCGGAAAATCTTGTGAATTTTTTAACGCTATGGGGTCGGGCCACTGTTTGGAGCGCCTGCGAGGGGTTGGCCCCGGAGCCGCGAAAAGACGCGCGGGGCAGGGCCTGCCGACGATGGTGGGTCCTGCGCCCGCTGCTGGGCTTGGTGTTCCCGTTGTTACAGCATTTTCTTGTCTGGGCAGGGCGGCGGGGGGACTTCGTTGCAGCAGCCCGCGCTGTGGATGAGGTCGCCAAGGCGCATGGAGTCGAGCTTCTCCAGGAGGGCCTTGCTCACTTCCTGCCACAGGTAGCTGGTGGGGCAATTTTTGAGCCTGGGACAACTGGTGCGTTCCGTCCAGCAGGTGACCAGATTGAGATCGCCCTCCAGCGCGCGCACGATTTCGCCCATGGTGATCTCTTCGGGGGGCTTGGCCAGCATGTGGCCGCCCTTGGAGCCGCGCAGGCTGCGGATCAGCCCGGCCTTCTTCAAGGTTCTCGAAAGCTTTTCCAGGTATTTGACGGAAACTCCCTGTCGGGTGGCGATTTCGTTTACCCGGACCGGACCCTCGGAGCCGTTGAGCGCCAGATCCAGAAGCATACGCGTGCCGTAGCGGCTGCGGGTCGTCAATTTCATTACTGCCTCTCAGACTGGATACGAATGGATATGCTGGCCTGGAGTATCAGGGTTTCCCTTGGCCTGCATGTATTATCTACGCTTTCTGAATACGGCTGACAACCCTGGCGCGGCAGTGTTATCCCCAAGCAACGGGACAGCGGACAATCTTCTGGGCCTTGTTGCGGTAGAGCAGATAGCCGTTGTCGCGGCCGAAGAGGTACAGGTCGCGGGTGATTTCCACGTCGTGGCGGCAATAGCGCATGATCTCGAGGGTTTTGCCCTGTTTCCACCATGCCAGTGCCTGCAAGCCGTCAGCGCTTTTGGAGGCCCCCAGAGTGGCCGAGGCCAGGCTGTCCAGGGAAAGGCGCACGCCCAGATGGTCTTTGACGCGCTCCAGCATGTCCAGGGTGGGGAGGCTGGCGAAATCGAAATCCGAATAGCCGGAAAGCACGGCGTAGTCGAAGCGCTTGCAGTTGAAACCCACCACAAGCTCCGCGCCTTTCAACACTTCCACCAGCGCCGCAACGTCGCCGGGGCCGAACTCCAGATACTCGTCCAGGCCGGAATCGTAGACCACTCCGGCGCTCACCTTCATGCGGTGGGCGTTGTGCCAGCCGCCCACATCCTGGGCCGAGAGCTGGGTCTCCAGGTCGAACACGGCGAAGCGGCTGGGCCGTGGGAGAGTTGCGCCCGGCGTATGCCCCGGGCCTGTATACGGTTCGCGTTCCGGCTCAAGCCCAGCCGCATGTTCCGGGCCTGCCGCCGGGAGGGAGGCCTTGTCCGGTTCCTGGGGCGCGGCCACGATAATGGGCGCACGTTCTTCCGTATCCGGCGGGCTTTTGATGATGGTCTCCAGCAGGAACTGGGCGGCGATTTTATCGATGGGCCGGTTGCCGGAGCCGCATTTGGGCGAATGCACGCAGGAGGGGCAGCCATTTTCGCAGCCGCAGGCGGCGATGGCCGCCAGAGCGCGTTCCAGCAGTTCCGGGGCCCGGGCGAAAGCCTGGCGGGTGAGTCCCACGCCGCCGGGCACGCCGTCGTAGATGAACACGGCTGCCCGGCTCAGTTGGGGATGCAGCGGGGTGGAGATGCCGCCCAGGTCGTTGCGGTCGGTCATCACCAGCAAGGGCAGGATGCCGATGGCGGCGTGTTCCACGGCGTGGATGCCGCCCATGAAGTGGAACAGGCGGCGTTCGGCTTCGTCCTGGGCCGCGCGGGGAATCTCGAACCACAGCCCTTCGGTCTCGAAGGTGAGGGGCGGCAGGTCCAGGGGCACGATGTTCAAGAGCTGTCCGCCGCGTGTTTTGCGTCGCTCATACCCCGTGACCTGCTCGGTGACCTTCAGCCTCCCCAGTCCCAGGCGCGCGCCATAGGCCCGGTTTTGGGCCGTGACTTCCAGAATTTCCGTAGTCTTGTTGCCTCTGGCCTTGGTGTAATAGTCCACGCGCTGGTCCACGGCCTTGGCTACCCGCTGGGAGAGCGACAGGCTCTCGATGACGTAGGAACGGCCCCGGTGCAGATATACGGCTCCGGGATGGGTCTCGCGGAAGGCGCGGTGCTCGTCCACGAACCCCACGCTCTCTCCGGCCTGGTTCTCGATGTGGTAGCGGCCCCCGGCGCCGCGCAGGTCCACGTCCCGATGGGGGGATTTGCGCGCGCTGTGGAGCTTGCGGCCCTCGGCGTCCAGCAGCAGCTTGCCCGCTGCGGTCAGGCGGTCGGCCTCGCGGCGCACGGCTGGGGAGGCCAGGTAGGGTTCGTCCAGAGCCAGTGGAAGTTCGGCAGCGGCGCATTGCAGGTGGCGACCCATGATCACCGGGTTGTCCGGGTTGATCACGGCGTCTTCGGGCGGGCGCTCGAAAAAATCTTCCGGGTGGCGCATGAAATATTGGTCCAGAGCGTCCTCGCCAGCCACCAGCACCACAGCCGATTCCCTGGTGCTTCGCCCCACCCGGCCCCCGCGCTGCCAGGTGGACATCACGGTTCCGGGGTAACCCACCAGGATGCACAGATCCAGGCCGCCGATATCGATGCCCAACTCCAGGGCCGAGGTGGTCACCACGGCCAGAAGCTCCCCCGAAGACAGCCGGGCTTCGATATCCCGGCGCTCCTCAGGCAGGAACCCTGAGCGGTAGGCGCTGATCTTGGTCCCCATGGGGCCGGCCTTCTGAGCGGCCCACAGGGCGATGAGCTCCACCATCTTGCGCGACTGGGCGTAGATGATGGTGCGCAGGCCCCTGGCCAGGGCGGCCTTGAGCAGCAGGATGGCCGTATGGGCCGCGCCCTCCAGGGGGTTGAGGAACAGAAAGTGGCGCTTGCCCGAAGGCGCGCCGGAGTGCTCCACCAGGTCTACGGGCAGCCCGGTGAGCATGCCCGCCAGGGCCGCCGGATTGCCGATGGTGGCCGAGCAGAACAGATAGGTGGGATTTACCCCGAAGCGGGCGCAGACCCTGGCCAGGCGGCGGAACACATGGGCCATGTGCGAGCCCATGACCCCCCGGTAGGTATGCACCTCGTCCACCACCACGTGGGTGAGCCCGGCCAGAAAGGTGGCCCAGGTCTCGTGGTGGGGCAAAAGCGACAGGTGGAGCATCTCCGGGTTGGTGAGCAGGATGTTGGGCGGCTTTTGGCGCAGTTTCTTGCGCTGGTAGGGGGCTGTATCCCCGTCGTAGATGGCTGCCGTGGGCCTTGCCGAGGCGGGCAGGGACGCTGTGAGTTCGGCCAGGGCGCGCAGCTGGTCCTGGGCCAGGGCCTTCAGGGGGAAAAGAAACAAGGCGCGGCTGGCCGGGTCGTTGATGAGCTGTTCCAGCACGGGCAGGGTGTAGCACAGGGTCTTGCCGCTGGCAGTGGGCGTGGCCACCACCACGTTGCGCCCGGCTCTGGCCAGGGAGCAGGCCAGGGCCTGGTGGCTGTAGAGGGAGGTCAGCCCGCGCGCGGCCAGCAGCTCGCGAACTGGCAGGCTGAAGGGCCGCGTCGGTTCGCCGTACAGGGCTTGCCTGCCGGGGATGACCCGGTGGTGGCAGATGCGGTCCTTGAGCCTGGGTGAGGCCTTGAGGGCGGCGACGTATTCGGCCACATCGCCGGTGGGTTGGTCCATGGGGGTCAATGCCCGGCGATATTGTACTTCTTGAGCTTGTACTGCAAAAGGCTTTTGGAAACGCCTAGCATATCAGCGGCTTTCACCTGGACGAAGTCGGTGCGGGCCAGGGCGCGGCGCACCAGTGCTGCTTCGATCTTCTCCAGGGTTTCCCCCAGGTTGATGCGTACGGGCAGGAGGTCCACGGCGCTTTTGTACTGGGTTTCCTCGTCGCGGATCTCGGCGGGCAGTTCGGCCAGGGAGATGGTGTCGCCGCCAGCCAGCACCACGCAGCGTTCCACCACGTTCTGCAACTGGCGCACGTTGCCCGGCCATTCGTAGCCGATGAGCGCGTCCATGGCCTCGGGGGAGAAATTCTTGGCGCTCTTTTCGTTTTCCTGGCCGTACTTGGCCAGGAAGTGGCCCGCCAGAAAGGGGATGTCCTCGCGCCGCTCCCGCAGGGCGGGCATGTCGATGCGCACCACGTTCAGGCGGTAGAACAGGTCCTCCCGGAAGGTTCCGGCGGCAACGGCCTCTTCGAGAATCTTGTTGGTGGCAGCCACCACCCGGATGTCCACTTCCACGGATTCCGTGCCGCCCACGCGCTCGAACACGCGCTCCTGCAACACACGCAGCAGTTTCACCTGCAATTCTGCAGAAAGCTCGCCGATTTCATCCAGGAACAGGGTGCCGCCATGGGCCAGCTCGAAGCGGCCCCGGCGCTTGGCCACCGCGCCGGTGAATGAGCCTTTCTCGTGGCCGAACAGCTCGCTTTCCAGCACGCCGGAACTCAAGGCCATGCAGTTCACGGTGATGAACGGCCCGTCCTTGCGGGGCGAGGCGAAGTGGATGGCCTTGGCCACCAGCTCCTTGCCCGTGCCGGATTCGCCGGTGATGAGCACCGTGGAGCGCGAGGGCGCGGCCCGCTCCACCAGGGCCAGCACGCTGCTCATGGCCTTGGAGCGGCCGATGACCTTGTGGACCGCAAAGCGTTCCTCCAGGTTCTGGCGCAGCATGATGTTTTCCTGCTGGGTCTTGGCGAACTGGGCGGCTTTGCCCACGGTGAGCATGAGCTCGTCGTTGGCAAAGGGCTTGGTGACGTAATCGAAGGCCCCGGATTTCATGGCTTCAACCGCTGCCTCGATGGAACCGAAGGCGGTCATGATGATCACCGGGACGTAGGGATAGGCCTTCTTGACGTGCTCCATTACCTGTCTGCCGGTCATCTTGGGCATTTTCATGTCGGTGATGACCAGATCCACCTCGGATTCTTCCAGATAGGCCAGGCCCATTTCCGGGTCATCCAGGGCGGTTACGGTATAGCCAGCGTCGGAAAGCAGGGCTTCCAGGATGAGCAGGTAGTTGCGTTCGTCGTCGAGTACGAGAATGTGCATGGACATAGTGGTGTTCATCTTAGGGCTTGGCGAAGCGCATGTCCACCCTGGCCCCGCCGTCGGGGTTGCCGCCCAGGGCGATGGTGGCTCCGTGGCTGGTCAGGATGTTGGCCACAATGGCCAGACCAAGGCCCGTGCCGGTATCCTTGGTGGTGAAGAAGGGGTCGAGCAGCTTGTCCTTGACCTCAGGAGCGATTCCCGGACCGGTATCCATGATGGTCAGCCAGGCCTCGCCGTCGTCAACGCCGCCCTGGATGACGATCTGGCCGCGCACGGCCTCTTCATCCGGTTCTGCGCCAGCTTCGGCGATCACCTGCGCTCCCGCGCAACGGACCGAGTCGCCGAAACGACCGCCTTCGCTGATGGACTGGGCCACCATGGCTTCCAGGGCATTGACCAGAATGTTGTAGACGGCCCGGTACAGCAGGTCCTTGTCGCCCTTGACCATGAGGCCGGTCGGGTAGTCGCGCACCACCTCCACGCCCTGTTCCTGGCATTTCTGTTCCAGGAAGGCCAGGGCCTGCTCCAGCACCTGAGCCAGGTCCACGGGGTCGAGCTTGGGGGGCTTGGGCCGGGCGTAATCGAGGAAGTCTCCGACGGTTTTGGAGAGGCGCACGGATTCTTCGTGGATGGCGGTGAGAATTCTTGCGGTCAGGGCGTCCTTATCCTTGAGGCGGGTGGTCAGCAGCTCTGCGCTGGAGCGGATGATGCCCAGGGGATTGCGTATTTCGTGGGCGATGCCCGCCACCATGCGGCCCATGCTGGCCAGCTTCTCGTGCTGTATGAGCTCGCGCTCATAGGACTCGCGCTCGCCTAGGCGCTGTGCGTTGATGCGGTCCGCCCGGTGGATGAGCATGCGCAGGATCAGAAAGACCACCAGGGACGTGCCCACGGCCAGCAGGATGATGATGCGCTGGAAGGTGACCAGCTTTTCGTAATCGGAAGTGATGTCCATGGAAAATTCCAGGACGCCGATGATCTCTTTGTCGCCCATCTGGGAGCGCAGGGGCGAGGTGGTGCGCATGACCACGCTTTGGGACTCCATCCCGGCGGAGAAGAGGCCGCCGAGAGGGCCGGTTTTATAAAGGATCTCGTAGGTGTTTTTGCCGCCCGTCAGGGCCTGCTCCACGGCCTCGCCCGAAAGGCCTTTCTGCCCCACGAGTTCCTTTTCCAGCGAGAAGACCAGCACGTGTTGCGGATCGTACATGCGCAGGGCGAGCAGGGGGAAATCCTTGAGGCTTTCCTGCACCACGCCGTCGAGGCGCTTGTATTGCTCCTGGTCGGCCAGGTCCACCTCGCCGAATTCAAGGGCTGTGGGCAATACGAAACGCCTGAATATCAGGTGGTTGAGGGTTTGCGAAAGCAACTGGGCGTATTCCTGCTGCTTGGTGAGCAGAATCTGCTTGGAATAGTTGGCCAGAAAGATGCCCAGGAACAGGTTGCTGAGCAGCAACAGCACCAGGGTGCCCCAGGACACGAACTTCACCAGCCCGAAGGACCGGTCGGTATATGTGGCCTGGGGCGCCGGAGATGTCACGCGTTAAAACTCCGTAGTGCGCCTGGAGGCGGAGAGGAAGGTTTGCAGGTCTGCCTTTTCTTCGGCCAGTCCCTCCGCGCCCAGGCGGGCCTTGGCCAGGCGCTTGCCCAGTTCCACAGCGGGCTGGTTCAGGGGGTCGATGGCCAGCAGCCAGCCGGTGAACACCGTGGTCAGCTCAAGCAGGGCCATCAGGCGTCCGGCCTCGAATTCGTTGCACTCGCCCAGGCGTATCTCCACCAGCGGGATGCCGGTCTGGGCCATGGCCATCTGGCTGCCCAGGGCCTCGGCGGCCAGCAGTTCGCCCATCATCTTGCCGCGCAGATAGCCGAATTCCATGGGAATATCTGTCGGAAAGGCCTGACCTTCGGGCAGGTTTTCACAGGTGATGAACAGGCAGCCCTTGTCTCTGGGGCCGCCCAGGAACATCTGCTGCAAGGAGTGCTGGTCGGTCACCCCCACCGCAGGCAGGGGCATGCTGCCCTTGCCGTCCTTGCCCAGGCTCTCGGCCCACAACTGGCCGAACCAGGGGCCGAAGGACGCCAACTGGGGGACGTAGCAGAAGAAGATCAGCTGGCTGAAGCCCGAGTCGATGATGGACCAGTTCCAGGTGGCCAGTTGCCAGGCCGGATGGGCGGCCAGTATCTTGGGCGAGAGAATGGTTTCGTACAGCGGCGTGGTGACGGCCAGGGCACCTTCCACCAGGGCTTCGTAATCAATGCCTAAAAAGGCTGCCGGAACCAGGCCCACAGCCGAGAGCACCGAATAGCGCCCTCCCAGGTAGGTGGGCACGGGCAGGGTGGTGAAGCCGTGGCGGTCGGCCTCCTGGCGGAAAAACCCCTCGGAGCCGGTGACCATCAGCAGGTGGTCTTTCCAACTGGGGCCAAGGGAATCCTTGAGCCACTGGCAGGCCAGAAAATACTGGCTGGCGGTCTCGATGGTGCCGCCGGACTTGCTGATGGCCACCACGATGGTCTTCTTGGGGGGCAACCGGGTGAAGTAGGCCATCAGGGTGGGCACGTCGACGTTGTCGGCTATCCACAGCCAGGGACCTTCATGGCCGGGCTGGTCCTGTTGGGGAAAGAAGGCCTTGCGCAGGGCGTGGGCGCCGAGAGCCGAACCGCCGATGCCCAGCACCAGCATGTGGTCGTACTGTTTGAGCCTGGGTTTGAGCTCCGCCAGTTGCGCCTTGAGGGCTGGCCAATGGGGCATGTTGATGAACGGCAGCCTGCCGCCCTCCGGCCCGGAAAGGTCGGTGGCCAGCCTCTCCACGAATGCACCCAGGAGGGCCTGTCCGGCGCTGGGCGAAACGCCCTTGGGAAAGGCGTTGGTCCAGTCGATGGTGTTGTTGGACATGCGTGCGTTCCTTTGGATTTAGCTTTTGAGCACCTTGCCCACTGCCGTCAGGGCGCGGATGAGCGTCTCGTCGTCCAGAGCGTAGGAGAAGCGAATGCACCGATCGTCGCCGAAGGCGCTTCCAGGCACCAGGGCCACCTGGGCTTCTTCGAGGATACGGGTGCACATGGCTACCGAGTCCGGGACAGCGCTCGTATAGCACGCGGCCACGCTGGGGAACAGATAAAAGGCTCCACCGGGTTTGGGGCAAACCACGCCGGGCCAGGTGGAGACGATATCCATGGCCAGGTCGCGGCGGCGCTCAAAGGCCTGGCGCATCACCTCCACCTGCTCGAATCCGCCGGTGAGCGCGGCCACTGCCGCCTTCTGGGCTATGGAGCAGATGTTGGAGGTGGATTGCCCCTGAATCTTCGATTGGGCCTTTACCAGATCGGGGTGGGTCAGGGCGTAGCCCACGCGCCAGCCGGTCATGGCGAAGCTCTTGGCCAGGCCGTTGACCACGGCCACGTTCTCGGGATGCTTGGCCCACCAGCCCGAGCAGGAGGCTTTTACAGCCGGAGCGTAGACCAACTGGTCGTAAATTTCATCGGAGATAACGAAGATGTTGCGCCCGATGGCCCACTCCATGATGGCGTCCAGCTGTGCCTGGGTGTAGCAGCACCCCGTGGGGTTGGAGGGCGAGTTGAGCACCAGGATGCGGCTGTAGGGCGTACAAGCCTTGTCCAGTGCCTCAACGGTCACCAGGAAGTCGTCCTCGATGGCCGTGGGCACGGGCACGGGCACGCCTCCGGCCAGAAGCACCATGTCCGGGTAGCTGACCCAGTAGGGAGCCGGGATGAGCACTTCCTCCCCGGTGTTGAGCAGGGACATGAACAGGTTGTACAGCGCCTGTTTGCCGCCGTTGGAGACGATGACCGCCTCGCGGGGGGCTTCCACGCCATAAAAGCGTTTGAAGTATCCGGCCACGGCGTCGCGCAGTTCCGGGATGCCCGGCACCGCCGTATAACGGGTAAAGTTGGCGTCGATGGCGGCCTTGGCCGCGTCCTTGACGTGCTGGGGGGTGGGGAAGTCCGGTTCGCCTACGGCCAGGCTGATGACGGCCTTGCCCTGGGCTTTGAGTTCCTGGGCCTTGGCGTTCATTGCCAGAGTGGCCGACGGTTGGATACGGGAGAGGCGAAGTGAAGTGCGCATGACGGTCTCGCTTATGGCGGTTCAGTGTGCGGGGAGTTCCGCTGTGCTTGTAGAGGAAAATTTGGAAACAGTAAATTCACAAGGCCCCTTGCTGCCGTTTACAACTGCCGTGCGCACCGCCCGTTTCATCTCGCGGCGGCAGCGTTTTCTCATGGAAGTGGAAGACACCTCGGGCCGCTTTATGGCTCATACCAACAACACCGGGGCCATGCTCGGTCTGGTGCGGCCCGGTACGGAAGCGCTGCTCTCCGTGAGTGACAACCCCAAACGCAAATTGGCCTGCACTGTGGAACTCCTGCGGCTGGGGCTAGAACCCGACGCCCCCTGGGCCGGGGTGAACACCGCAACGCCCAACCGCATGCTCAAAGCCGCCTGGCTGGCCAAACGCATGCCCGAACTGGAAGGATACGACACCTTCATCCCCGAACCGCCCTTCCCCGGCGGCCGCCTGGACGCCAGGCTGAGGAGACCGCAGGAACAAGGGGCGCTGCCCCTTGACCCCGCCGGGGGGGCAGCGCCCCCCCGGACCCCCGCAATAATTTTGCACGACGACGCGCAGCTATATGGGGGGTCCGGGGGGCCATTGGCCCCCCGGCCGCCGGAGGCTTCAAATGATCTCTTCATCGAGGCCAAGAATGTCACACTGGTGGAGGATGGCGCGGCTATTTTTCCCGACGCGGCCACCGAGCGGGGGCGCAAGCATTTGTTGGAGCTTATCCGTCTGGCAGGGACGGGCGTCCGGGCGGCGTTGTTTTTTCTGGTGCAGCGCCCGGACGGCGGCTGTTTCGGTCCGGCGGACATGATCGATCCCGAGTATGCAAGACTTTTTTGGCAAGCTGTGGACGCGGGGGTGGAAATCTGGCCTTATCGGGCGCTGGTCAGCGAGGGGGGGATAGACCTGGGCGAGCGGCTGCCGCTGGTGCGGCGCGGCTGCGTGTGAGCGGCGCGTCAAGCAGAGGTTGTAAAGGGGCGTAGGCCGCCCCATGCACTTTGAGGGAAGCGCTTTATTCCGGGATGGCGTCCAGGAGCGTATACTTTCCCACAACCGCCGGCCCCTCCAGCAGGGTGTCGAAACGGGCGAAGCAGGTTTTGATGTGTGGCATTTCCATGTGGCGGTCCAACACGCCCTGATCGCGGAATTTCTCGACGAAGAGAAACGCTCCCGCATCGGCCTCGGACCTGTGCAGGCGATATTCCAAGACGCCTTCTTCCTTGGCGGTTTCGGGCACCAGGGCCGAAAGAGCCGCTTCCAGTTCCTGCTCTTTTCCGGCTTTGGCCTTCATGGCGGCGGTGAGAATAATCACGTTCAGTTCTCCTTATGCGAAGTTGATGGAAGAGGGGATGGCGCTGCCGGGTAGAGCGCGCACGCTACGTCGACAGCCCCCGCGCCAGCATGCCCAGGAACCTGTCCATATCCGCAGTGGAGACGTAGAGGTGCGGGGCCAGGCGCAGGGTGTCGCCGCGCGTGCTGGTGAAAATCCGTTCCCTGCCCAGGATGGCCGCCAGATCCGCGACGCTGTTTCTGGGGGGTTTGCGCAGGCCCACCATATGGGGCGCGCGCTCCGCAAGGGCGGTGGGCTCCATGCCGAAGGCCTGGCCGGCCGTGGCCATGCGCCGCACAAATTGCGACAAAGTGGCGGCGATGTTTTCCACGCCCCAACCCGCCACCATCTTCAGGGCGGCTTCTGCCATAGGCATCAGCGCAAAGTTGCTGGCTTCTCCGGCGTCGTAGCGCCGAGCGCCGGGGCGATAGCCGTCGCGGTAGTCGGTCAGGCGGGCGAAATTTTCGCTGTCCTGGCGGTTGAGCCAGTTTTCTTCCAGGGGTTCGCCCTCGCGCCAGCGCTCCGCTACATACAAAAACCCGACGCTGTACGGGGTGAACAACCATTTGTGTCCGGCTACAGCCAGAAAATCGGGCCGGATGGCCGCCATGTCGAAGGGCATGGCTCCGATGGATTGCGTGCCGTCCACCACCAGATACGCGCCCACGGCGTCGCAGGCCGTGCGCACGGCCGCAAGGTCGAACACCGTGCCGTCGGCCCAATGGCAGTGCGGCAGGGCCACGATGCCCACGTCATCGCCAATGGCCGCGACCACGGCTTCGGACCAAGTTCCTTCCGCCGGGCGGGCAACGGTCTTGATGGCCGCCCCGGCCTTTCTGCGCCAAGGGTACACATTGGAGGGGAACTGGTCCTGGATGACCAGCACAGACTTGCCTTCGGGCAGAGGCAAATTGCGTGCAGCCACGGCCAGCCCATAGGAGGCCGAGGTGGTCACGGCTACGCCGTCGGCATCCGCGCCAAGCAGCGCGGCAAAGGCCCCGCGCGCGCCCTCCAGGCCGGAGAAGAATAGCTCCGTGGACATCTTCCACGGGGTGCGCTTGAGCGCCAAAGCCTCCTGCCCGGCCCGCTCCACAGCCAGGGGCAGGGGCGAAGTGTAGGCGCAGTTGAGGTAGACAACATCGCTTGGAATATCAAACAGCTCACGCTGGCAAGGGATCATGAGGGCTCCTCGTGGAATATGGTTCACCAGGGGAGGCGCTGCCTCCCCTGGACCCCTCCAGCCGGGGGGGCAATGCCCCCCCGGACCCCCCATACAGCTTCGCGTCGTCGGGCATCGACGTGTCGGCGCACAAAATAATGGGGGGGTCTGGGGGTGCCCTGCACCCCCAGCGGGGGGTCCAGGGGGGCGGCGCCCCCCTGGCGGCTACAGCATGGGCAAATACTTCTCCAGTTCGTATTCTGTAATCTGCATGCGGTACTGGTCCCACTCGTTCTTTTTGTAGGCGATGAGTGCGGCGTGCAGGTGGTCGCCCAGCACGTCTTTCATCAGTTCGGAGTGTTCCATGTTGGCCACGGCTTCGAAGAGGCTTCCGGGCAGGGCTTCGATGCCGTGGGCGTGCATTTCGGGGCCGGACATGCCGAAGATGTTGTCTTCCACGGGCTTGGCCAGCTTGTAGCCGTCCTCAATGCCCTTCAGGCCCGCGCCCAGCATGGCCGCGAAGGCCAGGTAGGGGTTTGCGGCCGGGTCGGGACTGCGCAGTTCGATGCGGGTGGCGGCTTCCTTGCCGGGCTTGTACATGGGCACGCGGATAAGCGCCGAGCGGTTGCGCTGGGCCCAGGCGATGTACACTGGTGCCTCGTAGCCGGGCACCAGGCGCTTGTAGGAGTTGACCCATTGGTTGGTGATCAGGGTGAACTCCGGGGCGTGCTTGAGGAGGCCCGCGATGAAGGCTTGGGCTTCAATGGAGAGGTGGTTGGGCGAAGATGCGTCGTAGAAGGCGTTTTTGGAGCCTTTGAACAGCGACTGGTGCACGTGCATGCCCGAGCCGTTCTCGCCGAACAGGGGCTTGGGCATGAAGGTGGCGTAGCAGCCGTGCTTGCGGGCAACTTCCTTCACCACCACGCGGTAGGTCATGGCGGTATCGGCCATGGCCAGGGCTTCGTTGTAGCGCAGGTCGATCTCGTGCTGGGAGGGGGCCACCTCGTGGTGGGAATATTCCACAGCGATGCCCATGGATTCCAGCGCGAAGTTGATGTCGCGGCGCACGTCGTTGCCAAGATCGAGCGGCGGGGCGTCGAAGTAGCCGCCGCGATCGAGGATTTTGGGTTCCGAGGAGTTGGCGAACAGGAAGAATTCCAGCTCAGGGCCCACGAAGTAGGTGTAGCCCTTGTCAGCGGCCCGGGCGAGCATCTTCTTGAGCACATAGCGGGAGTCGGCGGCAAAGGGGGTGCCGTCGGGGTTGCGGATGTCGCAGAACAGCCGGGCCACGGGACGGTCGCTGGGCCGCCAGGCCACCAGTTGGAAGGTGCTGGGGTCCGGGAAGGCCACCATGTCGGATTCATGAATCTTGGTGAAACCGGTGATGGACGAACCGTCGAAGCCCATGCCCTCGTCAAAGGCGGCCTCCAGTTCGCGCGGGGTTATCTGAAAACTTTTGAGTATGCCCAGAATGTCGATGAACCAGAACTGGACAAAGGAGACATTGTAATCCTTGACTGCCTTGAGCACGTCGTCGGCGTTTTTGCACTTGAATACCGCCATAATTTCCTCCCTGGAAATCAACGGGATAGAGTAAAGCCCGATTGGGGCTGGAGTGACATTCCCAGCCAGTTACATGGTTTCTGAGGGGGATTCAAGGGGTTGCGTGAAAAGGGCGACCTCCTTCGGCACAACATTGACAAATTGGTAAATCCAGATACAGACATGCCTGGCGACCCTTCAGGAACGGCAGAGTACGCATCCTGGCCCTCCCCTTCGCAACCATGCGGACCGGGCCACAGGCTGATCGCCGCCAGGGGAAAGCACATTACCAACCACAGTTTTTTTAGCGGAGGGATGCTCCATGAGTGGAATCCAGGCACGTCTCAATGCCATTTCGGCGGTCATCACCCACAAGCCGGGCCACGCCCCGCTCGACATGACCAAGTTCACCGACACTTTCGGCTGCAACGTCTTCAACCAGAAGGTCATGCGCGAGCGCTTGCCCAAGGCGGTCTTCAAGTCCTTGAAGAAGACCATCGACATGGGCGAAAAGCTCGATCCCTCCGTGGCCGACATCGTCGCCACGGCCATGAAGGATTGGGCCATTGAGCGCGGGGCCACCCACTTCACCCACGTTTTCTACCCCCTGACCGGCCTGACCGCCGAAAAGCACGACTCCTTCCTGGTGCCCGACGGCGAAGGCGGAGCCATGGCCGAGTTCTCCGGCAAGCTGCTCATCCAGGGCGAGCCCGACGCCTCCAGCTTCCCCTCCGGCGGCCTGCGCACCACCTTCGAAGCCCGCGGCTACACCGCCTGGGACGTGACCAACCCGGCCTACATCCTTGAGAATCCCAACGGCACCTTCCTGTGCATCCCCACGGCCTTCGTCTCCTGGACCGGCGAAGCCCTCGACAAAAAGACCCCGCTGCTGCGCTCCAACCAGGCCCTGAACAAGCAGGCCCAGCGCGTGCTCAAGATCTTCGGCGAAGAAACCGCCATGCCCGTGGTTTCCTATGCCGGACCGGAGCAGGAATACTTCCTCATCGACCGCAACTTCGTGTTCTCCCGCCAGGATCTGCTTATCGCCGGACGCTCGCTGTTCGGCGCCAAGCCCGCCAAGGGCCAGGAATTCGAAGACCAGTACTTCGGCGTGATTCCCCGCCGGGTGCTCTCCTTCATGATGGAAGTGGAGCGCGAGCTGTTCAAGCTCGGCGTGCCGGTGAAGACCCGCCACAACGAAGTGGCTCCCAGCCAGTACGAAATCGCCCCCATCTATGAAAGCGCCAACATGGCCACCGACCACAACCAGATGGTCATGACCGTGCTGCGCTCTGTGGCCAAACGCTACGGCCTGCATTGCCTGCTGCACGAGAAACCCTTCGCGGGCATCAACGGCTCCGGCAAGCACCTCAACTATTCGCTTGGCAACGCCGAACTGGGCAGCCTGTTCGATCCGGGCGACACCCCCCACGACAACGCCAAGTTCCTGGTGTTCTGCGCCGCCGCCATCCGCGCCGTGCACAAATTCGGCGCTCTGCTGCGCGCCACCGTGGCCACTGCCTCCAACGATCACCGCCTGGGCGCCAACGAAGCTCCCCCGGCCATCATGAGCATCTATCTGGGCGAACAGCTGGCCGACGTGTTCGAACAGATCAAGAAGGGCAAAGTGAAGGGCTCCAAGCAGAAGGGCGTCATGAATGTGGGCGTGGATACCCTGCCCCCGCTGCCCCTGGATGCCGGCGACCGCAACCGCACCAGCCCCTTCGCCTTCACCGGCAACCGCTTCGAGTTCCGCGCCGTGGGCTCTTCCCAGTCCATCGCCGGCTCCCAGGTGGCCCTGAACACCATGATGACCGAATCCCTGGACTTCATCGCCACTGAGATCGAAAAGATCACCAAGGGCGACTCCACCAAGCTGAACGACGCCGTTGCCAAGGTGCTCCAGGGCATCATGAAGAAGCACGACGCGGTCATCTTCAACGGCGACGGCTACTCCGACGCCTGGCACCAGGAAGCTGAAAAGCGCGGCCTGCCCAACCTGAAGACCACCCCCGACGCCCTGCCCGTGCTCACCTCCAAAGAAGTGGTGGACATGTTCTCCAAGTACGGCGTGCTCTCCGCTGCCGAACTGCACTCGCGCAAGGAAATCTACCTTGAGCAGTACGTCAAGACCATCAAGACCGAGGCTGCCCTGATGGTCCGCATGGCCAGAACCATCATCTTCCCCGCCGCCGTGCGCTACCAGAAGGAACTGGCCGAAACCTGCGCCACCCTGAAGGCCATCGGCCAGGAATTCAAGATGGACACCCTGCATGACCTCACCAGCAAGCTGCGCTCCCTGCAGGAATGCACGGCCAAGTTGGAGAAGCTGGCCGAACACGAGGGCGGCGACGCCCAGGAAGAAGCCCAGTACATGTGCGGCACCATCCTGCCCGCCATGAGCGAGCTGCGCGGTTTCGCCGACGAGCTGGAAATGGTTGTCGCCGACGACCTGTGGGCTCTGCCCAGCTACCAGGAGATGCTGTTCATCCGCTAGGATGAGGCAACTGCTGCCGATCGAAAAGACAGGCCGCCCCGAAAGGGGCGGCCTTTTTCATGGCATGGCGCTTAAAGGGCATTGCTCGTTGTGACTTGACCTCATTTCAGCCTCGACTACTATCCGCGCCCTGGTGTGGTGGCGCGGGGTGTGCTGGACAGGTGCTCCTTATGTATATTCGCTGAGTTGAGTTTTTAATGCATAATTATGACACAATTTTTGTTAGAAACGTAGCAAAGGGTATTGTTGGAGAAGTAACGTCATGAAATTTTTCTCTCCAGGGGATTTCCCCGTAGGAATTGGTGTATTACGATTCTTACTCGCTGTCGCAGTGCTGCTTGGACATTCGCAAGGAATACCTGGGTTTCATTTCATAGGGGGTGAAACAGCGGTTGAAAGCTTCTATGCAATCTCAGGGTTTTATATGTTTATGATTTTAGACAGCAAGTATAAAAAGAAAGTGTTTTTTACATAAATAGATTTTTAAGATTATATCCAATATATTTAGTAACGGTCATATTGACAATATATGTGTATTTTGTGTTTGGAGTAGGTGAAGAAACGACAAAGTTGTTCAGCATGAACTGGAGTAAGCTTGACGTAGTATCAAAAATATATTTTCTGTGCTCGAACTTTTCAATGCTCTTGATTGACTTAAGCAATTTCATGCGTGTAAATTTAGGCAATGGATGTATCTACTTTACAACGAAATTTAGCCAGTCTGACCCAATTGCATGGACATTTATTTTCATTCCACAGGCATGGACGCTGGGGTTGGAGATATATTTTTACCTTCTTGTCCCCTTTCTTGTAAAGTTTCGGACAAAATACCTGCTTGTTGTGGTGACATTGTCCTTGGCAATTCGCTTCTTGCTTTGGAATATGATGTACAGGAACGACCCTTGGACGTACAGATTCTTTCCGTCAGAATTAATGTTTTTTGTTATAGGGGGGATTTGCTTTAGAATGTATAAAAGATTCGCGACGGTTGATTCCCCTAGATTGCAATGGCAATCTATTGTCGCATCTGTGTCCATCATATTCATCTCGGTGCTGCTCACACGTTTCACCATGGATAAGACACTTTCCGAGTTGATATTTTTCACTGTACTTTTTGTTTGTCTGCCTTTTTCATTCCACTGTTCTCATAAGAATAAATTTGATAAATCAATAGGCGAGTTGTCGTATCCAGTTTACATTGTTCATACCCTTGTTATTAATGTTGTCCGTAGCAGCGGCCCGTATCTCTGGGATCGTTCTTTAGGCGGTGCGACTTCCGTACTCTTGTCGGTCCTACTTTCAATCATATTAATACGATACATTCAGAGTCCAGTAGAGGTTTTCAGGCGTGCGATTGCTGATGGCACAGCGACGAGTTTCCTTGTGCAGAAGATGTCTATTGCTATGAGCCGTACACTTCGCTTATTTGAAACGGCGGCATCACCATTGTTTAACGCGAAAGTTGTTGGTGGAGGAGTGTGTATCATTGTGCTTGTGTCATTGATTCAAGTGCTCCCAGACAAGTTGTACCCACCAGTGTATTTTGATATTTTCAATGACCAGGCTCATTTAAATACTAAGTATGTTGGGTTTGGTCCTATTGAGCATGACGAACGAAAACAAGTGTCGTTTCGATGGGGTGAAGGGCCGGTCGGGACCATAGTTTTCGATTCACCTCCAGATAAAAAGATGCGGCTACTGATGGAATATGGTTCTCCACTTGACGATCAAGTCGTGAGTATCAGGTTAAATGGCAGTGTAATTGCGGAATCTGGGCGAGTGAGTAGCGCGTTGTCAGAATCCAACAGTACTATAAAAGTTGATTTTAGCTGCGGTGAGGGAATCAATATCCTAGAAGTTTGCTATTCTCAATGGAACGGTTTGCAAGAATATTTTGCACGAAATGAACCGCGAAAACTTGCTGTAGCTATACATAAATTGCGCCTTGAATCGGCGTATAGATGATGTAGCATTGCCTTCTTCCAAGGTGATTTCAATTGCACATAAGGATGTCGGAACGATTCTGGCCGATCAAAGGGGTGAATGCCGAGCCGGAGACCGCCGGTTCCACACGCATGCGTTTGACCTCGTGAGTAGCCCACTCGATCTACGTCCACACCTCCTCCCGGAGGCTCGTCAGCATCGGTAGAAATCGGTATAAGTGGCGCTTGCGGCGCTCCATCCGACAGCCCCCCCCCTTGCCAATCCTCTGCTGGCAGGCTATATTTCAGCAAGTATCGTGCACCATCAAGGAGGATTCTTCCGATGTATAATGCCTACAATGCCCAACAGACCTCATCGCGAGCCGAGACTGTCAACGCCTTCATGCGCGGCGTCTACGGATGGATGGCCGGCGGACTGGCCCTGACTGCTGTGGTGGCGGTAATGATCGCCTCCTCGGGAGTGGTACTCTCGTCTGGGGTCCTTATCGTGCTGATGCTGGCCGAATTGGGTTTGGTGATTGGCCTTTCGGCTGCCATCAACCGTCTTTCCGCCGGGGCGGCAACGGCCATGTTCCTTGTCTACGCCGGGTTGAACGGCCTGACGCTCTCCATTATATTCCAGGTGTACACCGGCAACAGCATCGCCTCGGCGTTTGCCGTTACGGCGGGCACCTTCCTGGCCATGAGTCTGTATGGCTTGATCACCAAGCGCGACCTCACCAGCATGGGCAGTTTCATGATGATGGGCCTCTTCGGCGTCATTATAGCCTCGGTGGTGAATATCTTCCTGCAAAGCGGGGTCATGGGCTTCATCATCAACTGCGTCGGCGTGCTGGTGTTCACCGGCCTCACCGCCTACGACACCCAGAAGCTGAAGGACATGGGCGAGTATGCTCCCATGCACGATGCCACCGCCCTGCGCAGGGGCTCCATCCTGGGCGCGCTGACCCTGTACCTCGATTTCATCAACCTCTTCCTGCTCATGCTGCGCTTTTTCGGCGGCAGCCGCGACTAAACCTACTCTTGCCGTGGGGCCGGCGCCACGACAAAGTGGGCGACGGCGCCCCCGCAACACCCCCA
>JBBRUD010000021.1:0-54600 GCA_038248065.1 Desulfovibrionales bacterium
CGTGCAAGTGTTTTTGAGTTTAATGTCATGACAACCGAACTCTATTTTTTGAAATGCATCTCCAAATCAGTGAAGCCCCAGACGCTCAAGCCCATTGGCGCATTCTGGTGTCAAGCCATTTGTTAACCGGACAGAAATGGTAATTGATGTCACAAGACACCCTATACGTATTTCAGCATTTCCAGTTTTGTCTTCAAACAGATTCGACGTATCGCCAAGAACATTATAATTTGCGCCTTTAAGCTCATCATTAAATACAGAGGTAAAGTCTTCATCGGTAGCAAATCGTTTACCACCCGAAGTCCTTACTAATTTACCATATGTGATGCAGGCAAATCCCTCTTTAATTTTTCCAATCTCCGTTCCACGAGGGATTTTTACGACAACTTTATCAAGAGCAATGGTTTTCGTGCCTTTGCCATCAGGAACATCAATAACCTGATGATTCAATGACTGTGGTTTTTGCATTCCACAGGCGGATAGAAAAGCGGCTGCGCATATGACGCAGGCAATCCTCACGAAAGGTTTCATACTTCCCCTCTATAAATAGCAAATACATTGAAAATTCAGTAAACTGGGATCAAAAGGGATGTCAAGTACAGGCTCACGTTTTCTTTGCGCGGCAAACGAAAAAGCGGGTGCCCCAGCCATTCGGCGAGACACCCGCAAGGGTTAAATAAAACGATTCCCCGCCGTTTAAGCGGCTCAACCGTTGTGATTGCTGCGGTGGCGACTATTTTAACGGCTCTCCAACCAGGCGTTGGCCTCGGCGAAATCCAGCGTGCCCGTATAGATCGCCCTGCCGGTGATGACACCCTCCAGGCCTTTGGCGTGCAAGGGGTACAGCGCCTTGAGGTCGTCAAGCACGGCCACGCCTCCGGCAGCCATGACCGGGAGTTTGGTCTTGGAGAGCAGCGCCTCCATGGCTTCGATGTTCACGCCGGTCTGCATGCCGTCGCGGCTGATGTCAGTGTACACCAGGAAGGCTGCGCCTTGAGCCTCAAGCCGGGGCAGAACGTCGCCCACGGTAAGCCCGGAATCCTCAACCCAGCCTTTGGTCTTGAGCTTGCCGCCATCGGCGTCAAGGGAAACCCCTATCTTGCCGGGCAAAGCCTGGCAGAGCGCACCGAAGGTGTCGGGATCGGCCAGGGCCATGGTGCCGATAAGCAGCCGGGAAACCCCGGCCTGAATATAGGCCTCGGCCGTAGCCAAGTCGCGGATGCCGCCGCCGAGCTGCACCGGCACCCCGGCGCGGGTGCATATCCGGGCGATGAGGTCCTTGTTGACGGGCAGACCGCTGAAAGCTCCGTCCAGGTCCACCACATGCAGGGCCTTTGCCCCCAGATCGAGCCAGTGGGCGGCAGCGGCCACCGGGTCCGGCGAAAAGACGGTCACCTGGTCGGCCAGGCCCTGCTTCAGGCGGACAGCCTGGCCGTCCTTGATATCGATGGCTGGAAAAAGAATCACAGGCCAAGCTCCTTGAGCCCTTGATCCATGGCTTCCTTGGCCAGTGCGGAAGCGGTAACCCACTGGCCGTGGCGCTTGAGGAACTTCCCGGCGTCGAGGATATTGTCGGCCAGAGCCTGTTGCTGGTAATCGTAGTGGAAATGGTTGACCAGCCCGCCGGTTTTCACGTTGAGCAGGTACAGATCCATGATGACCCAGGCCGGGCTTGTGGACCCGGCGGCGGAGCCTTGGCGCTCACTCCAATGCACGGACATGGGAATCAGCAGATACTGCACGTCCAGGCATTTGCCCACGGCCTGCCAGTATTGCAGCGTCCCCAGGCGCGATGCGGTCTCGGGGCGCTTGGTGGAATCCATACAGATTTTCACCTTGGGCGCACCGATCAGGCTGCGATCCGGCTTGGCATTTAAAGACTGGGAAAGCATGTAGTCCATCTCGGCCAAAGTTTCGGGAGCCGGATTGCTGACACGCTCGGGCAGGTAGCCGGCCAGAAGGTCGAAAGGCTCCTTGGGAACGGTGAAGGGGGCCACGGCCAGCCTCATCTGGGGACTCATTTTGGATTCCGGGGACTGCTGGCGGTACCGGCAACCGGCGGCAGCCACCAAGACCAGGGCGACGACAAGGCTCAGGCGGAGGTAGCGGTTCATCCAAGGCTCCCTTTGGTGCTAGGAACACCGCTGCGTTGCAGGCTGACGGCTTGACGCAGGGCAACGCCCAGCGCCTTGAAAGCCGACTCCAGCAGGTGGTGTCCGTTTTTTCCATACAGCATGCGCACATGCAGGTTCATCTGACATTTGTTGGCCAGGGACTTGAAAAACTCCCGCCAGACATCTTTTTCTTCACCAGCCACCACATCGGGCAGAACCGCGTCCTCATAGACAAGATACGGCCTGCCGGAAAGATCGACCACCACTTCTGAAAGGGCTTCATCCAGAGGGAAACGGGCAAAACCTACGCGGTTTATGCCCTGTTTGCCACCTAACGCCTCGGCCAAGGCCTGGCCCAGGCAAAGCCCGATGTCTTCCAGAGTGTGGTGGGAATCGATGTGCAGGTCCCCCTTGCAGGAGACTGTGAGGTCAAACCCGGCCCAGAAGGCCAGAAGCGTGAGCATGTGGTCGGCAAAACCCACACCGGTGTCCACCTGGGCGGTCCCTTGTCCGTCCAGAACGAGTTCCAGCCGGATGTCGGTTTCCTTGGTGGTGCGGGAAACAGTGGCCTTACGCATGGGCTTCCCCCGGAACTGCAACGCCCGTTTTGGCTGCGTCAGCCGACTTCGTGGCCTCTTCCGGCGTGGCGGAGGGTTCGGTCGCTTTGGCAGCCTCAGCCGTTTGAGAGGCTTCGAGCAGTTTGTTGGCCTCGGCCTGGGCATTGGCGATCAACCGGGCGGCTTCGGCTTTGGCGGCGTCCACAAGCTTCATGGCCTCGGCCTGGGCTGCCTCGTCCGGTGCCTGGACGGCGGTTTTGACGGCCTCCACCGACGCGGGGTCACTGTCCGCCAGCTTCTTGGCCGCTTCGGCAGCTTCGGCGGCCTCCTGATCCAACTCGGCGTGGACAGGCTGGTCGTCAAAGAGTTCCTTACGGATTTCCTCGACGCGTTTGACCTCTTCAGCACGTTCGATCTCGCGCTCAAGAGTGGATTTCACATCCGAACTCATGCGCCGGAACTCGTTGATGCCCTTGCCGATGGTCTTCATGATCTCAGGCAGCTTGGAAGGCCCCAGCAGCACCAAGGCCACAACCATGATGATCAGAAGTTCCGTGGATCCGATGCCGAACATAGACAGCCTCCGGCTATTCCCACTCGATGGTGGCGGGCGGTTTGGAAGAGACGTCCAGGACCACCCTGTTGATGCCCTTCACCTCGTTGATGATGCGGTTGGAGATGCGGGCCAGGATATCCGTGGGCACGCGCGACCAGTCCGCAGTCATGGCGTCCAGGCTGTCCACCATGCGCAGGGCGCAAACATTTTCATAGGTGCGGCCGTCCCCCATGACTCCCACGGTCTTCAAGGGCAGCAACACAGCGAAGCCCTGCCAGATTTTGCGGTACCAGTCGGCGGCGATGAGTTCGCTCTGCACGATCTTGTCGGCCTTGCGCAGGATGTCCAGCCGCTCGCGGGTCACCTCGCCGATGATGCGGATGGCCAAGCCGGGGCCGGGGAAGGGATGCCTCCAGATGATGGATTCGGGCATGCCCAGTTCGTAGGCCAGCTTGCGCACTTCGTCCTTGAAGAGTTCGCGCAGGGGCTCCACCAGTTTGAGGTCCATCTTTTCCGGCAGGCCGCCCACGTTATGGTGGCTCTTGATGACCACCGAAGGGCCGCCCTTGAAGGACACGGATTCGATGACATCTGGATACAACGTGCCCTGAGCCAGCCATTTCACGCCGGGAATGGCCTTGGCTTCGCGCTCGAAGACCTCGATAAAGCCGTAGCCGATGATCTTGCGCTTCTGCTCGGGGTCGGCCACACCGGCCAGACGATCCAGGAAAAGATCCTGGGCCTGGACGTATTTGAGATTGAGATTGAAGTGTTCGCGCAGGTAGGCCACCACTTCTTCGCCCTCATGCTGGCGCAGTACGCCGTTATCCACGAAGATGCAGTGCAATTGATGCCCGATGGCTTTGTGCAGCAGCACGGCCACCACGGTGGAATCGACGCCGCCGGAAAGGGCGCAGACCACATGGTCGGTGCCGATCCTCTCGCGCAGGGCCGCGATTTCGGCCTCCACGAAGTTGGCCATGGTCCAGCCGGTTTTCACTCCGGCCACTTTGAACAGGAAGTTGCGCAGAATGGTTTCGCCGTCTTCGGTATGGGCCACTTCGGGGTGGAACTGCAAGGCGAAGATCTTGCGCTTGGCATCGGCCATGGCCGCGACATCCACACTGCCGGTGCGGCCGATGACCGTGAAGCCGTCGGGCGGCGAAAGCACATGGTCGCCATGGCTCATCCACACCGTGTGCGGCCCGTCGCCCTCAAGGCCCTCGAAGAGCACGCAGGGGGCGGTGATGGAGAGCTCCGCCCGGCCATACTCGCGCTCCTTGGCAGCGGCAATCTTGCCGCCCTCCATGGTGTGGGCCAAGAGCTGCATGCCGTAGCAGATGCCCAGCACCGGCACGCCCAGGGTTAGGATAGCCGGGTCGAGCTGGGGCGAATCGTCGTCGCCCACGCTGGCCGGGCCGCCGGAGAGGATGACCGCCTTGGGATTGATGGCGGTCAGTTGGGCGGCTGAAAGAGTGCAGGGGTGGATTTCCGAGTAGACCCCGGCTTCACGCACGCGCCGCGCGATGAGCTGGGTGTACTGGGAACCGTAGTCCAGGATGACGACGGTGTCTTTATGTTCCATCTAGTAGTTCTCCACCCTGTAGTTGGGAGCTTCCTTGGTGATGATCACGTCGTGGACATGGCTTTCGCGCAGACCGGCCGGAGAGATGCGTGTGAACGTGGGCTTTACCTGAAGCTCGGCAATGGTGGAGACGCCCACGTAGCCCATGCCCGAGCGCAAGCCGCCCACCAACTGATGGACGGATTCGATGACCGGCCCCTTGAAGGGTACGCGGCCGACGATGCCCTCCGGCACCATCTTGGAGGACTTGGCGTCCTGGGAATAACGGTCGGCGCTGCCTTCGCGCATGGCGTCGATGGAGCCCATACCCCGGTAGATCTTGTAGGTGCGGCCCTGGTACAGAATGGTTTCGCCCGGGCTTTCCTGGGTGCCTGCGAACAGTGAGCCCAGCATGACCGAATCCGCTCCGGCGGCAATGGCCTTGACCACGTCTCCAGAGAATTTCACGCCGCCGTCGGCGATGCAGCACTTGCCCTTCTCGCGGCAGGCGCGCACGGCCTCCATGATGGCCGTCATCTGAGGCACGCCCACACCGGCCACGATGCGGGTGGTGCAGATGGAGCCGGGGCCGATGCCCACCTTGACGGTATCAACGCCCGCCCCGATCAGGGCTTTGGCCCCTTCGTAGGTGCCCACGTTGCCCGCGATGAGCTGGCAGTTGGGGAACTGGCTCTTGATGGCCTGCACGGCCTCGAGGATGTTTTTGGTGTGCCCATGAGCCGAATCGAGTACGATAAAGTCGCAGCCGGCATCGAGCAGAGCTTCCACCCGGGCGTCGCGGTCCTGGCCAACGCCTACGGCCCCGCCAACGCGCAGGCGTCCGTGCTCGTCCTTGCAGGCGTTGGGATATTTTTGAATCTTGTCGATGTCCTTGATGGTGATGAGGCCCTTGAGCTTCTTGTACTCGTCCACCACCAGCAGCTTTTCGATGCGGTAGCGGTGCAGGTGCTCCTTGGCCAGTTCCAGCGGGGTGCCAACATCAACTGTAACCAGATTATTGCTGGTCATCACCTCACTGACCTTGGTGACGTCGTCGGTGACGAAACGCACGTCGCGGTTGGTGACGATGCCCACCAGCGTGTCGTTTTCCACCACCGGAAGACCGGAGATGGAAAATTCGGCCATTATCCTGAGGGCTTCTTTCACGGTCATGTCCGGGGCGACGGTCACCGGGTCGATGATCATGCCGGATTCGCTCTTCTTGACCTTTTCGATCTCAAGCTTCTGCTTGTCCACGGACATGTTCTTGTGCACCACGCCCACGCCGCCGTTGCGGGCCATGGAGATGGCCATGCGGGCCTCGGTGACCGTATCCATGGCCGCCGAGATCAAGGGAATGTTCAAACGGATGCCGGGGGTGAGGAACGTGGAAACGTCCACCATGTCCGGCAGGATATCGGAGTAGGCAGGGATGAGCAGAACGTCGTCAAACGTAAGGCCCAGGCCGTTGATTCTGTCCATGCAGCCTCCAGGCGCGAGTATGCTTAATCCAATCCCAGATACGCCGAGCGTACTTTTGGGTTTTCCAACAACTGCGACGCAGGCCCTTCCAGGGTGACCACGCCTGTTTCCAGCACGTAGGCCCGGTGGGCGATATGCAGGGCCATCTGCGCGTTCTGTTCAACCAGCAGGATGGTGGTCCCTTCCCGGTTGATGCGCACGATGATCTCGAAAATGTTTTCCACCACAATGGGAGCCAAGCCTAACGACGGTTCGTCAAGCAGCAGCAACCGGGGTCTTGCCATGAGAGCACGGCCTATAGCAAGCATCTGCTGCTCGCCCCCCGAGAGGGTGCCGCCGTATTGCTTCACACGTTCCTTGAGCACGGGGAACAGTTCGTAAGCTTTTTCCTCGTCCTCCCTGATGCCCTGGGCGTCGCGGCGCAGGTACGCCCCCATGAGCAGATTCTCGCGCACGGTCAGGCGCGGGAAGATCATGCGGCCTTCGGGAACCTGGGTTACGCCCGTGGCCACGATCTTTTCCGTGGGCAGTCGGGTGATGTCGGTTCCCTCAAAGATCACCTGCCCCTCTCTGGGCCGGGTGACCCCGGAAATACTCATGAGCGTGGTGGTCTTGCCAGCGCCGTTGGCCCCGATAAGGGTGACGATTTCGCCCTGGGCCACGGTCAGGCTCACGCCTTTGAGGGCGTGGATGGAGCCATAATACGTATGGACGCCGTGAAGCTCAAGCATGGGCCGCCCCCCTGCCCAGATAGGCTTCAATGACCTGCGGATTCTCGCGGATTTCGCGGGGGCCGCCCTGAGCGATCATAACCCCGTGGTCGAGCACTACCAGATGTTCGCAAATGTTCATCACCAGTTTCATGTCGTGTTCGATGAGCACCACGGTGATGTCCTTTTCGAGGATGGCGTGGATGAGGTCCACCAGGGAGGCGGTTTCCTGAGGGTTCATGCCTGCGGCTGGTTCGTCCAGCAGCAGGAGCCTTGGGCCGGAAGCCATGGCCCGGGCGATCTCCAGGCGGCGCTGGTCGCCGTAGGACAGCGCGGTGGCGATATCCAGCGCTTTGTGCTTAAGACCCACGAAATCGAGGTATTCCAGGCACTCGTCAATGAGCCGGGCCTCTTCGGCCTTCTGGGCCCTGGTGCGCAGCACGGCACCCCAGAATCCCTGATTGGTGCAGCAATGGCGTCCGATGCGCACGTTGTCGAGCACCGTGAGCGAACCAAACAGCCGGATGTTCTGGAAGGTGCGGGCCACTCCCAACTGGGTCATACGCTCTGGTTTGGAGCCGTTCACTTCGATGGTACGGCCCTCTGTGCTCAAAAGCACCTTCCCGGTCGTGGGCATGTAGATGCCCGCGATGCAGTTGAACATGGTGGTCTTGCCCGCGCCGTTGGGGCCGATGAGCCCCATGATGCGGCCAGGGCGGACCTCGAAACTCACGTCGGAGAGGGCCATCAAGCCGCCGAAGCGTTTGCTCACGCCGTCTATTTTGAGAATAGCGTCCATACGTTATCCTGTTTGCTCCTGCTCAAGCCTGGCCTTGAGGTCGAGAATCAGCCTGCTCTTTTTGCTGGTTGCGGCAATTGTGGGGAAGAATCCGCCGGGTTTGAAGCGCATGATGAGAATCATAATCAGGCCGTAGATCAGAAAGCGCGTCTCCGCCGGCAGGCCAAGCTGGGGGAGCACCACCCGCAGAATTTCGCCGAGCGCCACCAGCACCACCGAGCCGACGATGGCTCCCTTGATGTTGCCAAGCCCGCCCAGCACGATCATGCACAAAATAAGGAACGATTCCCAGAACTTGAATATATCTGGGGACAAAAACCGCGACCACTGGGCCATGAAGCATCCCGCCGACGCGCCAATCCCTGCCGAGAAAGCGAAGGCCACGGATTTGAGGGTCATCAGATTGACGCCGCAACTGGCCGCAGCCAGGGGGTCTTCCTTGATGGCCAGCCAGGCGCGGCCCAGGCGGGAGTCCTCAACGCGGCCCATCACGGCGTACACAAGGGCCACCATGGCCAGCCCCAGGTAAAAGTACGGCGTCTCGCTGGCGAATTTGTAGCGCCAGTCGATGCCCAGCCAGTCGAGGCTCAGGCCGATGGCAGGGATGCGGGGCATGCCCAGCGGCCCGCGCGTGAGCCATATTTCGTTGGTGAGGAAGAGCACCACCAGTTCGGTGAACCCGAAGGTGACGATGGCGAAATAGTCACCCGAAAGCCGCAGCGTGGGCGCACCGCGCAACAGGCCGCACAGCGCTCCCAGGCCCACGGCCATGGGCACGATGAGCCAGAAGCTCACCCCGTGCTGCAACGAGAGTATTCCGGCAGTGTAGGCACCGACGCCGTAGAAGCCCACATAGCCCAGGTCCAGCAGGCCGCAGAAGCCCGGCAGCACGTTCAGGCCCATGGCCAGCACCGCGTAGACCATGATGAGCACGGCCACGTGCAGCACGTATTCGCTGCTGAAGGGCATGAACGGAAAGGCCAGGAGGGCGGCCAGGGCTAGCAGTTTGATTGCGGTTGTGTTGTTTTTCATGTTCGTCCCTAAGCCTTCTGCGCCACAGACTTGCCCAAGAGCCCCGAGGGCCGAAGCAGAATCACCGCGATCATCACGGCGTAGCCCAGGCCGTCGCGGTATTGGGAGGAAACATAGCCTGCGCCCAGGGTTTCAGCGATGCCCAGCACCACGCCGCCGAGCATGGCTCCGGGCACGGAGCCGATGCCGCCAAGCACCGCTGCCGCGAAGGCCTTGACCCCGGCGTTATAGCCCATGGTGGCGGAGAGGGTGTTGTAATACATGGCCACCAGGATGCCCGCCACAGCGCCCAGACCCGATCCCAGAGCGAAAGTGAAGGAAATCACCCGGTCCACATTGATGCCCATGAGGGCCGCGCTGGTCTGGTTCTGGGCCAGGGCACGCATGGCTGTACCGATGCGGGTCTTGTTGATGATCAGGGTCAGCCCGATCATCATGGCGCTGGTGATGCAATAAATAAACAGTTGCAGCCCGGAAACGCTGACCGATCCCAAAGTGAAGGCGGTCTCGCTGAAGGCATGGGGAACGGCGGCGCGAGGAAAAGGCAGCGGCCTGGAGCCCCAGGTAGGGATGATCATGGCCAGGTTCTGCAGAAAGATGGAGACGCCGATGGCCGTGATGAGGGCTGCCAGGCGCGGGGCCTTGCGCAGGGGCTTATAGGCGATGCGGTCGATGGCCATGCCCAGCACTGCGCAGCAGGCCACGGAAAGGGCCATGGCCGGAAACAGGGGGATGCCCATGATGGTGATAAAGGTGACGCAGAGAAAGGCTCCGAACATGTACACTTCGCCATGGGCGAAGTTGATAAGTTCGATGACGCCGTAAACCATGGTGTAGCCCACGGCGATAAGCGCGTAGATGAGCCCCAAGGTCAACCCATTGAAAAGTTGTTGTTCGAACACGACGTTCTCCGAACCGAGTGATTTTGGGCGCGGTCTGGGCGCAGAGGGCCTTCCCGCATGCGCCCCTTCCGCAAGTGGCCTTGGCGTTCCGAAACGCCATGCCAGACAAGGCGGCAGGCGCTCCGAAGTGGAAACGAAACAGGCTGGACGTGTATCCAGCCTGTTTCAAGATATATCGAGCCGGTACAGGCTAGTTCGTCATCTGCTTCTCAGCGGGAACAAACTTTCCGTCCTTGACAAACTTCACATAGGCGGGCTTGAAACTGTCGCCGTTCTTGTCGAAGTAGGTCAGGCCGGTGATGCCCTTATAGGCTTTTTCCTTGGAATCGATGGAAGCCAGGTACTCGCGGATCTTGGCGCGATCAGGGCCGACCTTGGAAATCGCCTCAATGACCATCCCGGCGGCGTCGTACGCGTTGGCGCTCATCCAGTCAACATCGCGCTTGAATTTGGCTTTGTAGGCCTCGATGAAGGCCTTGGCGTCCTGCCCGGCGGTTTCGGCCAGGAAGGGGGCGGTCAGGTAGGTATTGTCGGCGGCGGGTCCGGCCAGCTTGACGTATTCGGGGTTATCCATGCCGTCGGCACCGAACTTGGGAACGTTAAGCCCCAGTTTCTTGGCCTGGTCGGCGATGAGCGCGCCTTCGTTGTAGTAGCCGGAGATGAAAATGGCTTCGGGCGCGGCTTCCTTGAATTTGGTAAGCTGGGGGGTGAAGTCCTGGCTGCCTTCCTTGTAGGCCTCCTCGCCGACGACCTTCAGGCCGATGGCCTTGGCTTCTTTGTCGAAAGCGTCCTTGAGGCCGATGCCATAGTCGGAGGTGGCGAAAAACACGGCGACCTTCTTGATTCCCAGAACTTTGTACATGTAGTCGGCCAGGAAGGTGCCTTGGAAGTCGTCGCGGAACACGTTGCGGAAGCTCCAGACAAGGCCCTTGGCGTCCTTGTTTTCATTGGAGATGCTCACAGTGGTGGCGGTGGGGGACAAGGCGGCCACGCCAGCATCCAGGTATTTGGGCAGAGCGGCCAGATGCGCGCCGGAGCACAGGTGGCCGACGATGGCCACAAGGCTCTTGTCACCAGCGATCTTGGAGCCCACGGTGGCGGCTTCCTTGGGATCGCACTGCTCGTCGAAATACACCGCCTCGATCATCTTTCCGTTCACGCCGCCTTTGGCGTTGATTTCCTCAACCTTCATGGCGACGCCGGCCTTGACGTTATCGCCGTAGCCAGCGGCAGGGCCGGTAAAGGGAGAAGGAACAGCGATCTTGATGGTATCCGCTGCGAAGGCCAGGGAACCAAGAGCCAGAAATGCGGTCGCGACCAGAGCCACTACCAGGCCGTGTTTAAACTTCATGCCGACAAAACCTCCACAAGCAGTGTGTCATCGCGCCCAAAGGCGCAGGGCCTCTGTCTCTTCCGCTGCTCCCTCAACGAGGAAAATCCCCGGATTTGCAACGAATGGGTAACTGTATCCGAACCGGCAAAATAATCAACGTGCCAAGTGCCGTCACTGTCCGGGGGAAAGCTCTTCCTTGGCCTGCTGCCGTATATCGGGATCGGTTTTCGGGTTGTCGAGAACTTTCTGATAGTAGACCGCGGCCTTGGCCGGGTCATTAAGACCATGCTTCAAGGCCACGGCCAGATTATATTGGGCGCGGTAGTTTCCAGAATCCAGTTCGAGCATGCGCTCGAATTTTTTGGCCGCCTCGGCGGGCTGTTCCATGCGGAAGAGGACCACCCCCGAATAGTTGAGCAGGATAGGGTCGTCCGGGGCTTTGGCGGAGGCCTTCTCCAGCAGGCTGGCGGCCTTGTCCCACAGCTCCCCGGCCATCAGTGCTTCGATGGCATCCACCATGGCGTGGAGGTCATCGGGGTTCTGCTTCAGGGCGTTCATGGCTGCCATGATGGTGTTCATGGCCTCGCCACCCTGCATGGAGGCGGGCATGCCCTGCGCACCCTGCTCCATGGCCTGCCGCTGCAAGGGAACCGTCAGGGAGGGATTCTGTGCCCGGTAGGCCAGGCTCCAGGCAAACATGCCAAGCAGGCCAAGGGTCACAAGCCCGAGCACCAAAGTCCGTCCAAAGGAAAAATTAGTCATTGCGCAGTGTTTCCAGTTGTTTCAAGCGACGTTCCAAGTGTTTCTGGCGGGCGGACACGAAGGCCAGATACCCGCACAGACCAAGCCACACCACCACATTGGCAGCCAAGAGATACTGTTCTTTGCTCATGCTTTCCTCAATCGGAGTTTTGCAAAAACTGATGCCGGATTCTGGCCGCCTGGGCCAACTGCCGGGAGCGCACGGTCAAGAGCGCCGCCCATAAAAGCCCCATGGCCGCAACGCTCACGATCACGGTGACCAGCATTTCCGGTTCAAGCCCGCCCCCCTGGGAGCCGAAAACCGTGGGATGGATACTGCGCCACTTGCGGGCGGAGATGAACACCAGGGGGACATCCAGAAAAGCCACAATGCCGAGTGCCGCGCGCACCACCGGACCGCGCTCCCCCCCTGCCCCGGCCTGGCGCAGCAGCAGGTAGGAGGCGTAGACGAACCACATTATCAGGGTTGTGGTGAGCCTGGGGTCCCAGGTCCACCAGACGCCCCAGATGGGTTTGCCCCACAGGGAGCCGGTGATCAGGGCCAGGGTGGAAAAGAGCACGCCGATCTCCGCCGACGCTCCGGCCAGACGGTCCCAAAAGGGATCTTTTTTGGCCAGCAGGAGTATCGAGGCCACAAAGACCACGAAAAAGCTCATCAAGGCCCACCAGGCCATGGGCAGATGGATGTAGAAAATCTTCTGCACCTGCCCCATGGTCTCTTCCACCGGGGCGTACACCCAGATGAAATACTGGCTTACAGCCAGGGCCAGGGCGGCACAAACGGACAACAGAGCGCCCATCTTACTGCTCTCCCGTGTAGAGGTGGGGAAACAACACCAGGGCCGAGGCCGCGAACACCGCCCCAAAGGCGGTCGCCAGGCCCAGCCAGTCCGAAACGGCCCCCTCCTTGCCCAGAATCACGGCCTCCAGCAAGCGGATGCCCGCCAGCAGCACCGGGATGAGCAAGGGAAAAAGCACCACCGTCAAAAGCGATTCCCGCGAGGACTTTCCAGAAGCCAAGGCCCCCATGAGCGACCCCATGGCAGCCAGCCCCACATCCACCACCAGGATAAACCCGGCGGCAAGCAGAAGGCTGCCCGCAATATTCTGCCCCAGAAATGCCACCACCGCCACGGCAAAAACCGCCTGGCAGATGAGCAGCAGGGCCGTTCCGGCCAGAGCCTTGCCCAGCCAGACGCTCTGGGGCGGACTTGGGGCCATCACCAGCCCGAGACGCGCGCCGGAGTGCTCCTCCAGGCCGTAGAGGGAGTTGTACACCAGCACCTGGGCGAACATGGAAGACAGCCAGAAAATTGCCGCCGCCGACAGGGCCGGCACGGGCTCGCCGGGGTTGCGCGACAGGCTGAAGACGAAAATCAACAGCAGCCCCATGAGCACGGTCTGGGCCAGCCCCTGCGACCCGCGCAGGCTCAGGCGCAGATCCTTGGCTGCAATGAGCCAGGACGCCTTCAGCATGACCATGCTCCGGCTGCTGGCAGAGACGCGCCCGGCATGCCCTGGCCGCGCCGTCCGCGGGCTGGAGTGTTCAGCATGTGCCCGCCCCGGTCATGACCGTGGGGTCGAAACCGGCTGTGGGGCCAAAATAGGCGGCCCGCCCCTTGTCCAGATGCAGCACGTCGTCAGCGCCGGGCAGGTCGCGCTCCAGATGGTGGCTCACCCAGACCACCGTGCCTCCGGCAGAACGAAGCTCCTCGATCTGGCGGAGCAGAAAGCCCTTTGAGCGCTCATCAAGGCCGGTGTCGGGTTCATCGAGAAACAGCAGTTCCGGCGACAGGCAGAACACCCGAGCCAGATTCAGGCGCTGGGCCATGCCACGGGAAAATATCCCGGCCTGCTCCTCGGCGTAGCGGGCCAGCCCAACCCGGTTAAGGGCTGCGTCAAGGGCCGCATCATCCAGATTGAGGCCGTGGAGCCTGGTCCAGAAACGCAGGTTCTCCCTGGCCGTGGCCTCGGCGTACAGAAACGTCTGATGCCCCAGATAGGCCATACGGGTTTTGTCGACGGCGTGTTCCACAACTCCAGCCGAAGGGGAGGCCAGCCCGGCCAGCACCCGCAGCAGAGTGGATTTACCCGCGCCGTTGACTCCCACGACCATAAGTACCCGTCCGGCCGGGATATCCATTTCCAGGCCTTTGAAAACCAGGCGCTCACCGTAGAATTTGGCGACGCCGCGCAGGCTGATCAGGCTCGTGCTCATGCATCCTTATCCGAATTGCGGCGCAGACACAGAAAACCAGCCAGACACATGATGGTGCCGCCGATCCAGACCCAGTTCACCAGCGGATTGACGCTCACCTTGATGCTGGCGCTTTTGGTGTCGGAATAGGCCAGCAGCGTGGCGTACAGCTCGTCGCCCAGGGAAGGGATGACCGACACCTCGGCAAAGGGCTGGGGGAAGTTCTTGTAGACCCGGCGCTCAGGGGTGAGCACGCCCACCTCACGGCCATCCTTGCGGGCTGTCAGGCTGGCCCGCCCGCCCGAGAAGCGTTCGTTGGAGACCTCGGCCAGGTCTGTGTACTCCAGCTCATACGCGCCAAGCGTCAGGGTCTGGCCAGGGGAAAGGATGGCTTCCTTGGCCAACTGGTACGGCCCGGAAATGGCCACACCCACAAAAACCATGGCCAGGCCGCCATGCAGAAGCCACGCGCCCAGGCCGCCGCGCAGGGTACGATACCCCCTGCCGGAAAAAGTGAGCATGGTCAGGCTGGCCAGGCTGCCCACACCGGCGGACGCGCCCACCAGAGGCACGGGTTTGTGATAGCCCATGGCGAAGAAAACCCCGGCTGCTGCAACAGTGACAGCCAAAGCCGCCATGGCCCGGCGCGGCTCGCGAAGCCCCTCTTTCCAGGACATCCAGGGACACAGCACCAGCAGCACGGCAATGAACACAAACAGCGGATTGCACACCCGGTTGTAGAAGCTCTGGTCGAGCCCAACGGAATTCTGGCTCCAAAGTTTGGAAAACACCGGCCACATGGTGCCCATGAAGACCACCACGGCCAGGGCGAGCAGCAACCAGGCCAGCACCACCAGGAAGCCCGGAAGGCTGTACAGCCCGGAAAGGGGCTTGGGCTTGGAGGCGGGAACGCCCACGGCCAAAATGACCAAAGTCAGAGCCATGCCGGAGAGGATGAAGGTCAGAAGCGGCCGCCCCACTCCGCCCTCGCCAAAGGCATGCAGCGACTCCACAACCCCGCTGCGCACCAAATAGGTGCCAAAAAAGCAGAGCAAGAGGGTCAAGGAGATCAGGAAGACGTTGGTCTTGGCCAGTGCGCCGCGCCGTGATTGCACCACAGCGGTGTGCAAAAAGGCCGTGCAGGTGAGCCAGGGGATGAGCGAGGCGTTTTCAACCGGGTCCCAGGCCCAATAACCTCCCCAGCCCAGCTCCATGTAGGACCACCAGCCGCCCAGGATGATGCCCGCCGTGAGGAATATCCAGGAAAGTATGGATATGGAACGGGTGGCCTTCAGCCACGTCCCACCCTGGCCGGACATCCAGGAAGCCAGAGCCAGACAGGCCGGAATGGTGAACCCGGCGTAGCCCAGAAAGAGCAGCGGCGGATGGAAGATCATACCCGGATTCTGCAAGAGAGGGTTCAACCCCTTGCCGTCCATAGGAATCGGGCTCACCCGCGTGAAGGGATTGTTGGGGCCGGTGAGCAGCAGCAGGAAGAAAGCCTCGATGGTCAAAAAGAACAGCCAGAACCAGAGTTTGGTCTCCGGCGAAGTGCGCATGTAGGCCTTGGTCAGGGAGAAGCCGAACCCGCACAGAGTGGTCATCCAGGCCCAGAACAGCAGCGACCCGGCCTGCCCGGCCCAGAAGGCGGTAATGGTGTAGAACAGAGGCAGCACCTTGTCGGAATACTGCTGCACATATTCAAAACTGAAGTCCCGCTTCACAAAGGCGATAAACAGCACGATGGATACGGCGCTGAATATGGAGAACAGGACGGATTGGCCGTTTTCAAAAACTGCCAGTTTCCCCGTGTCGCGGTTATAAAGATTCCAGGCGGCCATACCGGCCAGGAAAACGGTGCCTAACAAAGACAACAAAAGCGCCCAATGGGCAGCCAAGTGCATGCGCGTGTCCTCTCCAGGGTGTTGAACGCGTTGACGGGATCAGCCCCGGTTCTGTTTCTGATACTTGGACGGGCACTTGGTCATGAGATTCTGCGCCCCGAATACATTCTTGGACGCATTCAGGCCGCCTTCAACAATGACCTCGACGCCGGGTTTGAAGGTGTCGGGAACGGCTCCGGCGTATTCAACGGTGATCACCTTGCGGGCGTCATCCTTGTCGGTGAGAGAAAAGCGCACCCCAAGACCGCCGGGGGCCATCTCCAGATTTTCCTCGGCCACCAGGCCGAACAGCCTGGCCTGATTGAGCTGGGCAGGCTTCATGTCCAGAGCCTCACCTACGTTGAGGAAGTAGACCGATCCTTCGTCCAGTCCAGAAAACACCAGCCAGCCAAGCCCGCCCAGAAAAAGGGCCAGGGCCGCCAGATAAAGACTCTTGTTTTTCTTGCCAGCCATTATTTCCCCCGCGCGGTGGATGCCGCAGCGGCAAAATGCCCCGCCACGTCCGCGCCAACTTCTTTATATCGGTCACCTGACCGGCTCAGTCAACGGTTTCCTTGCCCCCCAAAAACAGGCGGGGGCATTCACCTGGTGCGTTGGCCTAGTTCCCGGACAACAGCTCTTCGGGATTGCCCACGGCCAGCACGCTTTCCCGTGCGGGTTTGGCCGCCAGAGGAACGTACCCGGCCTCGGCCAACAACGCCTGACCGCCAGGGCCAAGCATATACTCCACAAAAGCCTTGGCCAGCCCCTTGGGCTCCTTGTCGAGCACCAGATACAATTTGCGGAACACCTTCCAGGAACCAGCCGAGACGTTCTCATAGGTGGGGGCCGAACCATCCAGGAGAAGGGGTTTCACAGAGGCGTCCAGGTCGCGCAGGCTCAGGCAGCCAACGATGTCCTTGTTGTGCGACACGGCCCATTTGGCGGCAGGCTGCGTGGCGACGCTCATGGTTCCGGGTTGCGTCAAGGGTTTGTCTTCAGCTTCGCTGGCCTGGAGGTACAGGGGCAGGACGGCGTCCTGGCGACCGCCCAGCTCGCCCCACAGCTTGATGCGCCCGCCGAAAACAGATTTGGCCTGCGCCAGGGTGAGCCCCATGACCGTGTTGACCGGATTGACCACCACCGCCACCGGGTCGATGGCATAGTGAACAACTTCAAGCCCCTGGGAGGCCAGGGCGGCGAGGTCGAACTCCCGGTCGGCCAGGGCGATGGCCGCCTGCCGGTTCTTCACCTGCTTTACCGCAATGCCGGTGCCGGTGGGCCACACGGTGACGGTTACAGCAGGATTGGCTTCCATGATGAGCCGCGCGGCCTGAAGTACGGCTGGAAGGCCGGCCTCGCTGCCCGCTATGCGCAGCTCGCCGGAAAGGCCTTGAAACGGGTCCGGCTCTGCGGCCCGAAGGTTTGCAGCTGACGCCATGGCACACAGGGCGCACATAACAATATAAACCGGACGAAACATCATGGCTTCCTATTGGGCATGCGAGGCTTCCGGGCCGACGGCTTCGGGCATGGGGACGAAGAAACGTTCGGCGATTTCATCCACGACGAACTGCGGTTTTTCGGCCTCGATGAGTTCCTTGTCGAACACCTGAGGTTCGTCCTGGGTTCCGGGCTTCACCCACACAAAGACGGCCCGACTGAAATGCTCGCCCAGAAACGGCAGGATCTCCCAGAAATAGGAATCGTGGAAGAACACGGCCCTGGGAAGTTCCGGGGCATCCACCTGCGCCCCCTGGGCGGGCTGCACGTAGCCCGGCCCGAAGTACCCGGTGCTGATCCCTCTGCCCCTCAGGGGGCGTTTGGGCATCAGATAGAGTTTATCCTCGGTGACCAGATCCTCCATGCCCAGCAGAAAGGAAAGATCGCCGCCCACGCAGGAGTAATTTTCCAGGGTGAAATCGGAGATGCGCATGGGGGCGAGGGCCGGAAAATCCTTGGCAAGGCTTGCGATGATGGCCTGGTAACACGGAAAGGCACCCAGCACGTTCCAGTGGCTGTCGGTGGAGAAGAACACCTGTCGGCTTTTCTTGGCTTCCAGAAGCTGTTGCCGCAAATCGAGAAACTCCACGGCGGAGTGTGCGGCAAGATACTCCAGCAGCTGGTCCAGGCGCGACGTGCCACCCGCATGCCGGAAGGATTTGGGCAGATATTCGGGATAGACGCTATCCTTGTTGGGAGCGATAGCCACGCGGTAACTGATGCCGCGCTGGGCCAGCCAGTTGCGCCGCTCTTCGTAAATGGCTGCCACCTTGGCCATCTGGGGCTCGGTGAAGGGCCTGGGCGGCTGGTCCTCTACCAGGATGACCCGGCCGCGATCCTTGGCCAGAAAGAGCCAGCCATCCTTGCCCACCACCACCGGAGAACTGGAAGACATTGCGCCGAAGGCCTTGGACGAGGCGTAATTGGACCAGCGGATAAGCTCGCCCCGGTAGGCGAAATTTTTTTCCAGCCAGCCCTCGGCCAGGGTGTGGCCTATCATATAGAGGGACTTCCACTCCAAGGAAAAGCCCGGCAACGGCTGGCCTTTACTCTCGGCAACCATGCGCTGAGGCTCGAACTTCAAGATCCGGGCGGATAACGGCAGGCAAATGGCCGCCATGAAGAGGATTGCTGTGAACAGAGCCACCGTATGGCGGCCCTTGAAGGCGTCCTTCACGAAGTCTCCTTGAACCATGCGGACAAGACGGCATCCCGGCTGCCAAGCAAGGCTTCTTCCACGGAAGCGGGCAACAGAAAGCGCAGGTTGGCTCCACGCCGGAAGCGCTCTCGTATAAAGGAGGCGCTGATGTCAAGCCGGGGGATGTTCACCAGGGTCAGGCTGCGGCCCGAGAGGGTCCTCCAGCGGCGCGGCCCGTCGGGGACGCAGCCCATTTCAGGATGGGCTGCCGCGTAGGCCGAAACTTCGGCCTCGCCCAGATGGTCCCTGGAGGCCACGGCCATATACGCGTAGCGTTCCAGTTCAAACCCGCGATGCCACAAATGGAGGCTCAGAAGGTCACCCGCGCCCATCAGAAAGAAGAACTCCGTCCGGGGCCGCAGACGGGAAAGTTCCGCCAGGGTGTCGATGGTGTAGGACGGTCCGGGACGCAGGGCCTCCAAACCGTTGACAGTCAGCATGGGCAGGCCGTCGACCGCCATCTGGAGAAGCTCCAAGCGCCGGGCGAAATCCAGCATGCCCAGGCCCGGCTTATGGGGGGGCCAGGCTGCCGGAACAAGCTCCACCCCGTCGAGTTCCAGCGCCTGCCACATCTCCATGGCCAGGCGCAGGTGCCCGATATGCACGGGGTTGAAGGTGCCCCCCAGAATGCCTACACGGCTCATGGGGTTACGACCGGATCTGCCCCTGGCCCAAAACCACGAACTTGGCGCTGGTGAGCTCCGTCACCCCCATGGGGCCGTAAGCGTGCAGCTTGGAAGTGCTGATCCCTATTTCCGCGCCGAGGCCCAGTTCGCCGCCGTCATTGAAGCGGGTGGAGCAGTTGATGCCCACCATGGAGGCGTCGGCCTCGCGCAGGAAGCGCATGGCCCGGCCGTGGTCGTTGGTGAGAATGCACTCGGTATGGTTGGAGCCGTAGGCCGCGATGTGCTCCAGGGCGGCGTCCATATCCTCAACTACGCGCACGGCCAGGATGTAATCCAAGAATTCGTTCCCCCAGTCGGCGTCCGTGGCGGGCTTGGCCTTGGCACCCAAAAGAGGAAGCGAGGCCGGACAGGCGCAGTAGGCCACGCCGGTCTTGTCCGCTCCGGCGGCCTGAAGCCCCTTGGCCAGCAACGGCAGGAAAGCTGCGGCCTCGTCCTTGTGCACCAGGAGGCCTTCAAGGGCGTTGCACACGCCGGGCCGCTGGCACTTGGCGTTTTCGACGATGGCGACGGCCTGTTCCAGGTCCGCGCCCTTATCCACATAGATATGGCAGACGCCCTTGTAGTGCTTGAGCACCGGCATGGTGGCCGCTTCCACCACCGAGCGGATCAGCCCTTCGCCGCCACGGGGGATCATGACGTCGATATATTCGTCGAGCCTGCACAGCGCAGGCACGGCTGCGCGATCCGTAGTGGGGACGAGCTGCACGGCCCCGGCGGGCAACCCGGCCTGCTCCAGCGCCCGGCCAAGCAACAGGGCCAAGGCCTGGTTGGAATGGAAGGCCTCGGAGCCGCCGCGCAAAATAACGGCGTTGCCTGCTTTCAGGCACAAAATGGCGGAATCCACAGTGACGTTGGGGCGCGATTCGTAAATCATGGCCACCACGCCAAGCGGAATGCGCATCCTGCCCACCATCAGGCCGTTGGGGCGCTGCACCATGGATTCCACGGTTCCCACGGGGTCGGTCTGGGCGGCCACGGCCCTACAGGCTCCGGCCATGGAGGCCAGCACAGCGGGCGTCAGGCGCAGACGGTCGAGTTTGGCTCCGGCCATGCCCTGGGCCTTGGCGGCTTCAATATCTTTTTCGTTGGCCACGGCAATGGCCTGGGTCTCGGATTCCAGCAAACCGGCCAGAATCGTCAGGGCCTGATCCTTGACCCGGCTGGGCGCTTTGGCCATATGGCGGGAAGCCGTTTTTGCCGCTTGGGCCAGGGCCTGCATCTGGGATTGTATACTCATGATTCCTCCAAGGCGGATAGGGAGTCGCGTTTGAGATAGTCTGCCGGACAAGCTTTCGTCAACGGCGACGCAGCCCGTACGGCGAATCGGGCTCGGGAGAATTGCCAACAGGCCGCAGAGTCTTTTGACACGGGAGCGCACTTGGGTATAGATGAAACGCCTTTAGGCCGCCGGAGGCCTTTGGCCTTATTTCCGGGCGCTTCCCAACAACTTGTAACACCAAACATACAGACACCCATGCAAGACATCCACATTCCCCGCTACAATGACGGCCAGAACACCTTCCAGCATTTCATTCTTACCCAGTGGCGGGTTCTGACCGCCCTGGTCGTGGCAGTCCTCCTGGCCGTGGCAGGGTATTCCTACTACCAGCACGTTCACCAGCAGGCCAGAGTCCAGGCTGAAAACGCCCTGGGCCTCATCATCGCCAACAAAACCGGTCCCGAGCGCCTGAACTCCCTGGAGGCCTTCCTCAAGACCGCGCCCTCCTCCATCAAGGACGCCGTCCTTCTGGAGATCGCCCGCACCAGCATGGACCAGAACAACTTCGAAAGAGCCGCCCAGGCCTGGGGAGACGTGGCCCTCACCGCTCCCGAAGGCATGAGCACCGTGGCCGCCATCGGCCAGGCCACCACTCTGGCCCAGGCTGGCAACAAAGACAAAGCCGTCACCCTGCTGGCCGCCCTGCTGCCCAAAGCTCCCCAGGCTCTCCAGATCCCCGTGGCCCGCCAGTTGGCCTCTCTGGCCGAAGACGCCGGAAAGTACCCCGAGGCCATTGCCGCCTACGAACGCTTGAAGGAAGCAGCAGGCAACGCCGGCAACAAGTCGTTCTACGACAATAAGATCGCCGACCTGAAATCCAAGACAAAATAACCGCGAGGTTTTCCACCGATGTCTAGCCCCCTCCTGGCCAACACACCAGGCGAGACGTTGTTGTTGTTGGGGAACGAAGCTATTGTTCGCGGCGCCCTTGAAGGGGGCGTCGGGTTCGTGAGCTGTTACCCCGGTACGCCTTCCTCCGAGGTCCCTGATACGTTTTTCAGGCTCAGCCGCGAAGGCGACTTCCTTTTTGAATATTCCACCAACGAGAAAGTGGCCCTGGAAGTCGGCGCCGGAGCCGCCCTTGCGGGCATGGCCACACTGGTGACCATGAAGCACGTGGGCGTCAACGTTGCTGCCGACCCCTTGCTCACCCTCACGTATATTACCGCTCCGGGCGGACTGGTGCTGCTCTCGGCCGACGACCCCGGCTGCCATTCCAGCCAGAACGAGCAGGACAACCGCCACTACGCCCGGCTGGCCGGGCTGCCCTGTTTCGAGCCCGCCTCGGCCCAGGAATGCAAGGATATGACCCGCGACGCCCTTGGTCTGGCCGCCAGGACCGGGCAACCGGTTCTCCTGCGCACCACCACACGGGTCAACCACGTGCGCGGCCCGGTGACACTGGGAGCAATGCCCAAAGAAAAGCCCTTCAAGCCCTTTGTGCGCAAGCCCCAGCAGTATGTGCCCCTGCCTGCCCACGCCAGGGTGCAACACACCCTGCTGCTCGAACGGCTCAAAAGCCTCCAGGCAGAGGCAGAGGTCTCCCCCTGGAACCGCGTGTCCGGTTCGGGCTCGCTGGGTGTTGTGGCCTCGGGCATCTGCCGGGCCTATCTCAGCGACGCCATCACCGAAGATTCCCTTGAGAGCTCCGTCAAGGTGCTCGACCTGGGCATGAGCTATCCCCTGCCGGATCAGCTTCTCCTCGATTTCTGCAAGGGCCTTTCGACCGTGCTGATTCTTGAAGAACTCGATCCCCTGGTGGAGGAACACCTCCGGGCGCTCTTCCAGCGCCACGGCGTGGCCACTGCCGTGCTCGGCAAAAGTTCCACCCTGCCGGTTTACGGCGAATACTCCACCCATATGGTGCGTCAGGCCCTGGCCGAAGCCCTGGGCAAAACCGCCCCGGCCCCGGCCCATTGCACCCCGGAAGGCGGCCTTCCCGTGCGCCCGCCCAACCTCTGCGCGGGCTGCCCCCACCGGGCCTCCTACTACACCGTGCGCGAGGTCTTCGGCGACCAGGCCTACTTCTCCTCGGATATCGGCTGTTACACGCTGGGTTTTCTGCCGCCCTTCTCCGCTGCGGATTTCCTGCTGTGCATGGGGTCGAGCGTCTCCGCCGGGTCCGGCTTCGCCACGGCCAGCGGCAAGACCGTCATCGCCTTTATCGGCGATTCCACCTTCTTCCATTCCGGCATCACCGGCCTGATCAACGCAGTCTACAACAACCACAATATATTGCTGATCATCCTGGACAACCGCACCACGGCCATGACCGGGCATCAGCCTCATCCGGGCGTCGACGACACCTTCATCGGCCCCAACGAGCGCGTGGTGGAGATCGAACCCCTGGTGCGGGCCTGCGGCGTGGCCAATGTGCTCACCGTGAACCCGCTCAACCACAAGGCCGCCAAAAAGGCTCTTGAGGAAATGAAAGCCGCCACCGGCCCCAGGGTCATCATCTTCCGTGAAGGCTGCCCAATCCATCAGAAACGCGTCACCGGCAAGGGTAAGTCCCAGGTGGCCACAGTGGATGCGGATGCAGGCGATTGCCTTTCGGTTCTCAACTCCCTGGCTTGCCCGGCCTTCCTCAAAGAGGGCAATCGCGTCCGCGTGGACGAGGAGTTGTGCACCGGCTGCATGTTCTGCCTGCAACTCGACAAGTCCTTCAAGGCCAGGAAAAGGGGGGCCTAATGCAGCGCGCACGCATCTTCTTGACCGGCGTGGGCGGCCAGGGCACCCTGACCGCCACCAAACTCGTGGCCCTCACCGCTCTTGACGAAGGCCTGGCCGTCACCTCGGGTGAAATCCACGGCATGGCCCAGCGCGGCGGCGTGGTGGAATCCACGGTGAACATCGGGCTCATGAGCCCCAAAATCACCTATGGCGAGGCCGACCTGCTGTTGGGGTTCGAGCTTCTCGAAACCCTGAGAGCCCTGTGTTATCTGCGCCCCGGCGGGCGCGTGGTCTCCAATTCCCAGGCTCTGCCGCCTCTTGCCGTGGCCGTGGGCAAGGCCGAATACCCTAGCCTTGAATCCGTGCGGGAAAAGGCGCTGGCCGAGGCTTCCCAGGCCATTTTCGTCCCCTGCCGCAGTCTGGCCGAAAAGGCCGGAGCAGGCCAGAGCGCCAACACGGTGCTTTTGGGTGCAGCCGTTGCCGCCGGGGCCTTCCCCTTTGGCATGGACAGCCTGGAGCGCTCCGTGCGCAAATACCTTAAACCCGCCCTGGCTGAAGTGAACCTGCGCGCCCTGGAACTCGGCGCCAACGCCGCGCGGTAAGGAGAACACGCTCGCCATGAACGTCTTTTCTCCAGGAAAAACCCTTTCCGGGCAATTTCTCACCGCTCTCAAGAGCCTCATGGCGGACGCCGCTTCCGGGCGTCCCGCCAGGGAGTGCCTTGAGGCCATGCTCGGTCGACTGGTCAGCACCCTGAACTATAACAGATGCTACCTTGACCTGCATGATCTGCCCATGAAAAACCAGCAGATCTCACTGTCCCAAGGCCGCCAGGCCTTCTTCGGGCATCTGCAAGGCCCCGGCCCCATGGTCACCGGCCAGATTATGACCACACGCTACCCGCTGGTGCTCGAAAACATCAAAGACCACCCCGATTTCTATGGCCGCTCGGCCCAGGACCAGGAAAATCTGTCCTTCATCGGCGTGCCTGTCCTCGATGCGAAGACCGGCCCGGATGGTCAGCGCCTGGCCATGGGCGTGCTCTGCGTGGACCTGGCCAAAGCCCCGCCTGTATTTCTGGAACGTCAGCGCGATTTTCTGGAAGCCGCCGCTGCCGTGGTAGCCATCGCCGCGACACGCTTGCACGAGGAACTGGCCCGGCCCCGACCCAAAGCCCAGCCGGAAGCCGAAGTCGAAATTCCGGTGCATTCCAACGGAGAAACGTCAAAATTCAGGGTGGTTGCGGTTTCCAAGAGCATGCGACTGGTGATGCGCCAGATCGAGCAGGCCGCCCACGCCGACACCCCGGTGCTGCTCAGGGGCGAAGAAGGCACCGGCAAAGAGCATCTGGCCCAGGCCCTGCACAACCAGAGCGCCAGACGCAAACGCCCCTTTGCCCACCTGGACTGCGCTGCCGAGCCGCCTGAGGCCGTCGAGCGCTCGCTTCAAGGCGTTCAGAAAGGAGAGTCCTCCAAATCCACCCAGTCCAAACGCGGGGTGATGGAGTTGGCTCAGGGCGGCACCCTGTACATCGAAGACGTGGATTACCTCTCCCCGTCCGCCCAGCAGAACCTCCTGCGATTCATCCAGGAAGGCGTGATGGAGCGCATCGGCGGCGAAGGCCCCATCCACCTGGATGTGCGCATCATCGCCTCCAGCAGCGCCAACATCGAAGACCTCATGACCTCCGGGGCCTTCATGGAAGACCTCTATTACGCCCTCAACGTGCTGCCCATCCACGTGCCGCCCCTGCGCGACCGTTCCAGCGACGTGCTGCCCCTGGCGGAATATTTTCTGCAAGAATTTGCCCTGGCCCAAGGCAGACCCTTCAAACGCATCTCCACCCCGGCCATCGACCTGATCAACCAGTATCACTGGCCCGACAACGTCAGCGAGTTGCGGGCCTGCATGGAGCGGGCCTTCGAGCAGTGCGAAGAGGGCGTCATCCGCGCCTACCACCTGCCGCCCACGCTCCAGACCGCAGAAAGCTCTGACACCGAATCGTCGCTCTCTTTCGGCGAGGCTGTTGACCAGTTCGAGAAAGAGCTGCTCACCGAAGCCCTCAAAAAAGCCCGGGGCAACATGTTCCAGGCCGCCAAAGACCTTCGGGAAAGCTACCGGATCATCAACTACAAGGTGAAAAAACACGGCATCGACCCCAAACGCTTCACGCCGGGCAAACGCCGTTAAACGAAGAGATGCCTCCGGCGGCTAAAGGGCCAATGGCCCTTTAGAATCCCTTATAGGGAGTTGTTTTTTGGGGGGGTGAGGGCCGATTCCTGTGTGACAATGCTCCAGGAACCCCCGCCAGACCTTCGGGCGAAGAGATCGGGTTTTTTTTCGAAACCGACAGGCCACGTTTGGGCGGGACGGGGTTCCGCCGGACCGCAGGCCGATGCGCCGCAGGAGGCGAAGCCTCCGAGGAATCACATCGGACGAGGACCGCCGGAATCCTGTCCCGCCTTGCCCTGCCTGACGCCCAGGCCAGCGCCACGCCGTCATAAGACTCTCTTTCGCGATCAATCCGAAATCCGCCGACTCCTACTGGCACGTCCCCATTTCACGGCAGATCTGATCCAGGCTCTGGCCTTTGGCGCGGCGCTCCTTGAGAGCCTTGATAAACTTGGGGCCGAAGGTTGCGTAAAAGCGCTCACAGGCCTGCCGGTCCGCAGGCTCCAGAATGACGCACTGGCGCGAGGCGTCCACGACGATATTTTGGCCTGCGGCCCCGTCGGCCGAGCTCTCCACCAGCCTGAGCATCAGCTGGCAGGCAGCGCATTCAAGGTAATCGGTTGACTGTGCCTTGGCCGGTGTTGCGCTTGTACCGCTCAAAACGGCTACGAGCGCACAGGTGAGTACGATGTTCTTCATGCGGCGGTGGTAGGGGATGCCGCGTCATAAGACAAGGCCGAAGACAAGAATTCACTCCACAATTTCGGCTTGCTCAGCAATATCCTTGGGCAGGGTGAGGCCCCACTTGGCAAGCTGGGTTCGGCTGAAGATGAACCTGCCCTGCTCCGCCGTCACCGGGAGGATATGGCTAGGCGGCGTACCGGAAAGTATCGTGCGCGCAATATCCCCGGCCATCACGCCCTGGACTTCGCCAAAGAGCACCATCCCCCCGGCCGCAGCCTGGGCCCCCACCGCGAAATCCCAGAAACAAAACAGCGGGACAGGGGAGTTGGCCGATGTCCAATGCAGAATTTCCTCTGAATCCACGTGCTTGCCGCTGCTGTCGCTGACGGTGTGGTACAGCCCCAAGATGATGACATTGTAGCCATCCGCCTTGGCTTGCTCAACAGCCTTTTTCCACTGCTCGAGTTCCCCGATCATCCGCAAGTCCACTTGAATATTGGAGATATTTATGGAGTCTCGCCCTTGAAAAGGTGTTTCCTTCGAGACCCTGGATGTGGTGTCGGTATCCAAAAGCACGAGCGCCTTGTGGAAATCCTGAGGGAGGATACTTTTGAGCAGGCTGATATTGCGCAGAAACAGCGGGCGCTCCAGTACACCAGTCAGGTTAAGTCCGGTTGTAATGTACTGGCGGGGGTTGCCGTTGATGCCCAGATAGACGCATGGTGTTTGCGTTTCCATGAACCGAGGCCCCAGAAATTTCAGCGCCGCGTCGTCGCCGAGAACCACCAGCACCGGTTTGATTTCCTGGTATACCTTCCAGGCCATGTCCGCCCGATTGGCATGCTCCTGAGGCGGCAAATTCTTGGTGTCCATCTGAAAATAATGCAACTCGAAATCGGTTCCGAGTTCCCTCTCCAGCCCCCGCTTATAGCTGAGGTCCCAAGGATAGTTCGCGTGGTAACTTTCGATAACCAGGATAACAGGCTTGGCCGCTCCCGGACTGGGAAACGCCAGCAGAACCAGGCACAAGCCTGAAATCCACCAGGACGCTGTGAGAAGCGCAAACTTGCCGTTCATAGATCCTTCCACCGTGTTCGCCAGGAAGCTGAATTTTTCAAATTCATAACATTCTGGCGGCACAGTGTCATGCTTTTGTAACTGTGGCCTGGATGCGGGGATCGCTCTCTTGCCATTCCACGACTTGGCCGTTAGCGTCGCTTCCACACTCTCATCTTGAGGGTGCAACAGCTATGAATCACTGACTATCTCTGAGAGATCCTTTTGCGATTCCATGCCCGCACAGGCAGGCAAACCTCCAGCCGTTCAGGAGCAAGATCATGAACATACAAGACGTTCCCTTCTGCACCATTGATTGGAGCGCGGTTACGCCCACAGAGCATCCCGGCGTCACCGGAAAAGCGCTGTGGCGCACCTTCGAAATGGGCAACATACGGGTGCGGATGGTGGAGTATACGCCAGGTTACCTGGCCGACCACTGGTGCGACCGAGGCCACGTCCTGCTGGTTCTGGAGGGTGAAATGGTAACCGAACTCAGTGACGGCCGGAAATTCGTCATGACTCCCGGCGTGAGCTATCAGGTGGCCGACGGGGCCAACCCGCACAGGTCGTCGACAGAAAGCGGTGCCAAGTTATTTATTGTGGATTAGCCACGACGGGGGGGCGTCTCCCCAAACTGGTCATTTACGCAAGCTGCAACTAGCCATATTGACAATATTTTTGTGAACGCGCTAACTTTTCGTACTAAAAGGAGGTCCCAATGCTCTACTCTGCTGAAATCGAGCATATGACCTGCGTAGCCAAGGGGCCAAATCACGGTCCATCGCCGATTCCCCAGGAAGGCAAATGGGTCCGGGCCAAAGAGATCACGGATATCTTCGGCCTAACCCATGGGGTGGGCTGGTGTGCGCCGCAACAAGGTGCCTGTAAGCTGACCCTGAACGTTAAGGGGGGCATTATCGAAGAGGCGCTGGTGGAGACCCTCGGCTGCTCGGGCATGACCCATTCTGCCGCAATGGCCGCAGAGATACTGCCGGGCAAAACCATCCTCGAAGCCCTGAATACCGACCTGGTATGCGATGCCATAAACGTCGCAATGCGTGAACTCTTCTTGCAAATTGCCTATGGGCGTACGCAAACAGCATTTTCCGAAGGAGGCCTGCCCATCGGCGCGGGCCTTGAGGACCTGGGCAAAGGAATGCGCAGCCAGGTGGGAACAACATACGGGACCAAGGCCAAGGGGGCGCGCTACCTGGAGTTGGCGGAGGGGTATGTAACGGATGTGGCCCTTGACGGAAACGGCGAGATCATCGGCTACAAATTCGTGCACCTGGGCAAAATGATGGAAATGATCCACACCAAGGGCATGTCCGCCGATGAGGCTATGGCCAAAGCCACCGGCAGCTACGGGCGTTTCGACGAAGCCGCCAGCACGATCAACCCGCGACACGCGTAAATACCGGGAGAAAACACCACATGCCCCTCTTTGAAGGATATGAGCGCAGGATCGAAAAGCTCTCCCCTGTTCTTTCCGGGCTTGGCTTTGCTTCTTTCGAGGAAACCCGCTCCGTGTGTGAGGACCACGGGGTGGATGTGTACGCCATAGTGCGGGGGATTCAGCCGATTTGTTTCGAGAACGCTTGCTGGGCCTACATGCTCGGCGCAGCCATGGCCATCAAGAAAGGACAGACCCTGGCCGTGGACATCGCCCGAACACTGGGTGAAGGGCTTCAGGCCTTCTGCATCCCCGGCTCTGTGGCGGAAGACCGCAAGGTCGGCATCGGCCACGGCAACCTGGCCGCGATGCTCCTGTCGGAAGAGACCCAGTGCTTCGCCTTCCTTGCGGGCCACGAGTCCTTTGCCGCCGCAGAAGGAGCCATCGGCTTGGCCAGGTCGGCCAATACGGTTCGCCGCGCTCCTTTACGGGTCATTCTGAATGGACTGGGAAAAGATGCCGCCCAGATCATTTCCCGCATCAACGGTTTTACCTACGTCCAGACCCGGTTCGATTACGCCACCGGCAACCTGGAAGTGGTGGAGGAGCGCGTCTACTCCGCAGGCGACAAAGCCAAGGTGCGGTGCTACGGGGCCGACGACGTGCGGGAAGGCGTCGCCATCAACCACTTTGAGGGCGTGGACGTCTCCATCACCGGCAATTCCACCAACCCCACCCGCTTTCAGCACCCTGTGGCCGGCGTCTACAAGAAGGAACGCCTGGAGCAGGGGAAACCCTACTTCTCCGTGGCCTCGGGCGGCGGAACAGGACGCACCCTCCATCCAGACAACATGGGGGCCGGGCCGGCGTCCTACGGCATGACCGACACCATGGGCAGGATGCATTCCGATGCGCAGTTCGCCGGGTCGTCTTCCGTTCCGGCACATGTGGAGATGATGGGTTTCATCGGTATGGGCAACAACCCCATGGTTGGAGCTTCCGTCGCAGTGGCCGTCGCCCTGGCGAAGGGCGCAACAACGGCGTGACGAAAACAGCACTCTGAAGAGTGCGGTTCAGGCTCTTGGCAACATAGCCCATGTGATTCTCCCCACTGGAATGCCCCCCTACCAGGGGGGGCTGGGGGGGGCTACCACCCCCAGCGGGGGCGTGGGGGTAGCACCCCCACTCTTCTCTCTCTTATTCTTCTCTTCTACAAAAAATCCGGATCAATACCGGCGCGGGCGTTGGCGGTCATGAGTTTGATGAAACGCACGGTTTTTTCGTCGGCAGGCACCACGGGGAAGCGCTGGTGGCAAGCGTCGCACTGGGCCATGGTAGGCTTGGTGGGAGCGATAAGAGGCACTTCGCGCACGCAGAACGGACAAGGATACATAAAAACGATTTCAAGGCCTGACGGTTTTACGGGCGTGAGGGGTTTCTTCTTTTCGGACATGGTCTAGTCCTCTATCAGGCTGTGGCCCGTCATGTCGGCGGGCTGAGGCAGTCCGGCCAGTTGGAGGATGGTGGGGGCCACGTCGCCGAGCTTGCCGTCGCGCAGCCGCGCGCCGCGCCGGGCCGAGTCCACCAGGATGATGGGTACGTCGTTGAGGGTATGGGAGGTCATTTTGCCGCCGGTGGCGTCGATCATTTCTTCAGCGTTGCCGTGGTCGGCGATGATGACCAGGCGACCGCCCGAGGCCAGCACGGTGTCGACGATGCGTTTGACGCAGGCGTCCACGGCCCGGCAGGCGGCCATGGCGGCCTCCATGATGCCGGTATGGCCCACCATGTCCAGGTTGGCCAGGTTGCAGACCATCAGGTCGTAGCCCTGCGCGAAGCGCTCCACAAAGATATCCGTAACCTCAAAGACGCTCATCTGGGGCTTGAGGTCGTAGGTGGCCACTTCGCGGGGCGAGGGCACCATGGCGCGGTCTTCGCCGGGAAAGGGCTCTTCGCGTCCGCCGTTTAAAAAATAGGTGACGTGGGCGTATTTTTCGGTCTCGGCCAGCCGCAGCTGTTTGCGTCCGGCGTCTGAATAGATCTGCCCCAGAGTGTTGGCAATGGATACGGGGGCAAAGGCCACGGGCACGCCGAAGGTGGATTCGTATTCGGTCATGGTGGCAAAGCAGGCAAGTTTGGGAGTCTTGGCACGGGGGAAGGCGTTAAATTCCGACTGGATGAAGGCCTTGGTGATTTCGCGGGCACGGTCGGCGCGGAAGTTGAAGAAGAACACCGCGTCGCCATCCTCGATAAGGGCCAGGGGCTTGCCGCCCATTCCGGCTGGCCCGGCCATAAGCCGCGGCTTGATGAATTCGTCGGTTTCCCCCGCAACGTAGGCCTGGCGAAGGGCTTGGCCCATATCCGCGACCACCTGGCCCTGACCGCCGGTGAGGGCGGCATAGGCCTCGGCCACGCGCTCCCAGCGGTTGTCGCGGTCCATGGCGTAGAAACGTCCTGTGCATGAGGCAAGTTTGCCCGCACCGATGCGCTCCATGGCCTGGATGAGGCTGTCCACATAGCCTGCGCCGCTCATGGGCGGGGTATCGCGGCCATCCATGAAGGCGTGGACGAAAATTTGGTCTGCGCCTTTGTCGCGCAATACTTCAAGCAACGCTTCAACATGTGCCTGATGACTGTGCACTCCGCCGTCGGAGAGCAGGCCCATCAGGTGTATTTTGCCGCCGGTGGCCTTTACGGCCGAGGCCAGAGCCTCCACGGTGGGGTTTTGCCCCAGCGTGTGCTCTTCAATGGCCAGATCGATGCGGGTCATGTCCTGGTAGATCACCCGGCCCGCGCCGATGTTCATATGCCCTACCTCGGAGTTGCCCATGAAGCCCGCAGGCAGGCCCACGGCACGACCTGAGCATTGCAGGCGGGCATGGGGATACTCAGCCGCCAGCCCTTCAAGGTTGGCAGGGCAGGCGCTGGTGACGGCGTTACCAGGCCCGGCCGGGGCGATGCCCCAACCGTCCAGGATAAGGAGAACTGTGGTAGAGGCGGCGCTCATTCGTCTTCTTCGTCGTCGTCGCTGGCCACGACAGGCGGGGCTGCAGGCAGAAAAACCGCCACGCCTTCGCTCCACAGGCCTTCGATGTTGTAGAAATCGCGCGATTCCTCCAGGAATATGTGCACGATGACGTCGTTTAAATCCACAAGCACCCACTGGCCGGACTTGTAGCCATCCATGCCCAGGAATTTGATGTCGTGCTCGCCGCAGCGCGTGAGCACGTGGTCCGCCAGGCTCTGGGCCTGCCGGACGCTGCCGGCGGTGGCCACCACCATAACGTCGGTTACGGAGCAGACCCTGCTGACATCCAGTGCGGTGACATTCCGGGCCTTCTTTTCGTGAAGCCAACCAGCGATAAGCAGCACTTTGTCGTGGGTGGGCATGATCGATTTTTTGTTTTGCATACACTCCATCCGATTAATCAGTATTGCTGTAAAGAAATTCCCCGCATCCGGCAAACGCCAATTTCACCACCGACTGTTGACGCCAAGCCTGGATTTCGGGCAGTGAAACCAAGCCGGTCATGATTTCGGAGGGTATGTCGATGATCCATGATGTCGAGTTGGAAACCCTGCCCCGCGAAGATCTGGAAGCCCTGCAACTGCGCAGGCTCCAGTCTCTGGTGGAGCGGGTATACGCCAATGTGGCCTTCTACCGCCAGAAGTTCGATGAGATGGGCATCAAGCCCTCGGACATCCGATCCCTGGCCGACCTGAAGCTCCTGCCCTTCACCGAAAAGCAGGACATGCGCAATCATTACCCCTTCGGGCTTTTTGCCGTGCCCAAGGACAACGTGGTGCGCATCCATGCCTCGTCCGGCACCACGGGCAAATCCACCGTGGTGGGCTACACCCGCCGCGACGTGCGCAATTGGGCCAAGATGATGGCCCGCTGCTTCGTGGCTGCTGGCGGCACCTCCAGGGACATCATCCACAACGCCTACGGCTACGGCCTGTTCACCGGCGGACTTGGCGCGCACTACGGCGCGGAAGAGCTGGGAGCCACCATCGTGCCGGTATCCGGCGGCGGCACCAAACGCCAGGTGATGCTTTTGAAGGATTTCGCCCCCACCATCATCTGCTCCACCCCGTCCTACGCCCTTGTGCTCTACGAAACCGCCCTGGAAGCAGGCATCGACTTCAAGAAGCTCGACCTCAAGATCGGCGTCTTCGGGGCCGAACCCTGGACTGACGAGATGCGCCGCGACATCGAATCCAAGATGGACATCACTGCCATCGACATCTACGGCCTCTCGGAAATCATGGGGCCTGGCGTGGGCATCGAATGCCACGAGGCGCAGCACGGCCTGCACATCATGGAAGACCACTTCCTGGTGGAGGTCATCGACCCCGATACCGGCGAGGTGCTGCCTCCCGGAGAAGTTGGCGAGCTGGTGATTACCACCCTCACCAAAGAGGCCCAGCCGCTGATCCGCTACCGCACCCGCGACATAACCATTCTCGACAAGGTGCCCTGCCGCTGCGGACGCACTTTCGCCCGCATGCACCGCATGATGGGCAGAAGCGACGACATGCTCATCATTCGCGGGGTCAACGTGTTCCCCTCGCAGATCGAATCCATCCTCCTGGAGACCGAGGGCCTCACCCCGCATTACCTCCTGGTGATCAAACGCGAAGCCAACCTGGATACCCTTGAGGTGCAGGTGGAAGTGGACGAGAAACTCTTCTCCGACGAAATCAAGGTTTTACAACGCCTTGAAGGCAAGATAATACGCAACATCAAGGATTACCTGGGCGTCACCGCATCGGTGAAACTCGTGGAACCCAGAACCATCCAGCGCTCGGAAGGCAAGGCCAAACGGATTCTGGATTTACGCAAGCAGAACTGAAGGGGGAACCCATGAAAGTCGAGCAGATTTCCATTTTCCTGGAAAACCGGGCCGGACGCCTGGAAGAAGTGACCCGCATCCTGGCGGAAAACCAGATCAGCATCCGGGCGCTCTCGCTTGCCGACACCTCGGATTTCGGCATCCTGCGCCTTATCGTCACGGACCACGAAAAAGCCAAGGCCGTACTCAAGGAACAAGGCTTCACCGTGGGCCGCACCTCCGTGGTGGCCGTGGAAGTGGACGACCGGCCCGGCGGCCTCTACGCCATCCTGCAAATCCTCTCCAAGGGCGGGGTCAACGTGGAGTACATGTACGCCTTTGTGCAGCAGACCTCGCACACGGCCATCATCATCTTCCGCTTCGACAAAACCGACCAGGCCATCGAACTGCTGGCCAAAAACCAGCTGAAGGTCATCCCGGGCGAGACGCTGTACAATCTGTAAGAACGCAAGGATTCTGAAGGGGCTCTGCCCCTGACCCCGCCGGGGGGACAATGTCCCCCCGGCCCCCCATATAGCGCAATGTCGCCCGCCCCCCTATTGCAGGGGTCCGGGGGGGCGCTGCCCCCCCGGCCGCCGGAGGCGCTCCCAAAATCCTCCCCCTACGGCAGCCGCCCCACCTCCCGCGCCAGCGACGACAATTTCCGTGCCTTGGCAGCGGTTTTTTCCACGGATTGCCGGGCGTTACGGTCACGGATGTTCAAGGCGATGGTCTCCAGGGCATTGACGCCCGCGTCCAGGGCTTCGGTCTGGCGTTGCCAGGGGGCTCCGGCGCGGGCGTTGGCCGTGCCCTGGGCCAGAAGGCGCTCCAGCGCCGTGGCCGCATCCAGGCAGGAGGACACGGCGCGGGGATAGGCGCCGTCAAGAATGGCTTTGTCGGTTGTGGCAAGGGCTGTTCCGCTTGCACCCCAGGCGGCGGTTTCACCCTCCTGGCGCTTCAGCCCCTCTATCTCGCGCAGCAGCGCCGCCTGATAGCGTGCGCCCAGATACGCGGCGATATCCCCGGACTGGCCGGCAAGCGGCCGGGACTGCTCATCAAGAGTCACAGAGGTAAACATGGCGTTGAACTCGCCTTGGTACTTCTGGGCCGAACCGGCAGGGCACAGCCCAACCAATTCCAGACGCCCATAGCGCGTGAGCAGCACCATCCCGTAGTATTCCACGCCCTGCCCGTCCCTGGGAGCCAGCCAGTAGGAGAGCAGGCGGCCCTTGCCGTCCACAAGCACCTGCTTGAGTTGGTACTTTTCTTTGCTCACGTTCCAGAGTTCGGCCAGTTCAAGGCCCTTGTCCTTGCCCAGCAGGTCCAGATAGCCTTCGGGCGCGTGGTCGCGGTACACGCTGACCACCACGGTGGGATAGTTGCGGCCCGAGCCGCCGGGCTCCTTGCGGGCCAGCACGGCAACGGTGTTGCCGCTGCCTTCGCCCCTTGCCCCGCGCTCCTCGACCACCCACCCGGCGGGCAGGCGCAGGGAATAGGAACCGTCCGGGGACTGAAACTCATCACGGGAAGGGCCACCCATCAGGGGCAGGCTGGTGCAACCGGATAAAAAAAGGAAGAGTAGAACTATGGTCAGACGCTTCATGGTATGCTCCTTGATGCGGAAACAGCCGCTATTCCCCGCCTGTGGCCCTGTTTGTCAAGGGTTGTGTGCGTTATGGCCAGCGAAGGCATTGCCACCGCCCTCATGACCAGTTAAAAGGAATAAATTTCTCTAAAGAGGGATGCTTGCCATGGAGATGAGTCCCCGTCGGCATTCCGTTGTGTAATTCGCGCTTAAACGACCGGTCGACAAGGCCGCTTCTGGTTAAATAAGTTACAAAGAGGTCTGTGTATTGAGCAGATGCAGCCCCAATACTGACCAGCGACGGCGGGAGACCGTTTCCAGTTCTTCATGTCCGCAGGTCGGCAGCCTGTTGCCGAGTTCGGGCTGGACCCTGGCCGCCTTGGCAGTACTGTCCGTTTTGCTGTCCGTAGGAGCGTGGTTCTTGACCGGCAGCCTGACCAATGAACGCCAGGCGCAGTTTATCGACCGGGAAAGACGGCAAGCGCAGCAGAGCGCCGAATCCATCGCCGACGACATGCGGCGCAGCTTGGCCTATACGCGCAGCATCCCGAGAATACTCTCTAAAGAGCCCGCTCTTGTGCCGCTGCTGGCCCGCTTCGGCCCTGAAGCCAAACCCTCGCCTCTGCCGTTCGCCGAGCTCAACAGCAGATGGCTTGCCGATACCGAATTGAGCGTGTTGGCCAGCCATCTTGAAGAATTGATTGCTGAGGCCGGTGTCAATTCGCTCTTTGTCATGAACGCTGCCGGGGACTGCATAGCGGAAGCCTCCTTTCCCAAAACAGCAAGTTTCACCGGCGTAAACTATGCCGACCGCGAATATTTCCAAGCCGTGAGAGAGGGCCGCAACGGCCGACAATTCGCCGTGGGCCGCGTCACTGGAATGCCCGGACTGTTCTTCGCTTCTCCGATAGCCGAGCAGGGACGATTCCTCGGAGCTATCGCCGTCAGGATCGACTTGGTGAATTTCAGCGGACTCTTGGCGGAACCGGACGCTTTCGTCACCGATGAAAATGGGGTGGTGATCCTGGCACACAACCCGGAAATCCTCATGCACGCGTTGCCCGGAGCGGGGATTACCAGTGTGCCCGAGGCGGAGCGCGAAGGCCGCTACAAACGCACAACATTTGAAACCCTGGACATGTCGCCATTCGAATTCGCGGGCGCGTCCGGCCTTGTCCGGTGGCGCGGAAGCACGGAGCCTTACGTGCTGGGCGAAATGGGCAGCCAGAGCGATCTTGTGCGCGTCTTTGTGCCGCACAAATTGGCGCAGATGGAAAACTTCCGGCAGGACCACCTGTGGCTGTTCGCCCTGCTTACCCTGACGAGTTTCCTGCTGGTGGCACTGGTTTCCGGCGGGGTGGCGTACGTGCGCCGCAATGCGCAGCATCGCCGGGTATTGATGGACATCAACGAGCAATTGGCAAGACAGGCAAGCACCGACACCTTGACCGGCTGCGCCAACCGAAGGCATTTTCTTGCGGCCCTTGATGCAGAAAGACAGCGCGGCGCACGCTACGAAACGCCTTTCAGCCTGCTCAGCATGGATCTCGACCACTTCAAAGACATCAACGACCGCTTCGGCCACCCTGGCGGCGATCAGGCCCTGCGCCATTTCGTTTTCACGGTGCAGGCGCTGCTGCGCCCCACGGATCTCCTTGGCCGTATCGGCGGCGAGGAGTTCGCCATTCTGCTGCCGCAAACCGGTGCGGGGGAAGCCGCCCAGGCGGCCGAACGTATCCGGGCGGCAGTCGAAGCCTCGCCTGCTGGAATGTACCCGACGACCATCCCCTTGACCGTCAGCATCGGCGTGGCCCAATGGGAAGCCGGAGCAAACGAAACCTCAGAAAGCCTTTTCACCCGCGCCGACACCGCGCTCTACGCGGCCAAAGCAGGAGGGCGCGACCGGGTTGAATGCTGGAGCGTCCCTGAGGACATTCCTTCCTGACACAAGGGCCTCACCTTCTCGAACTGACGGCTGTTCATCCCGCCACCCGTGCGGCGTGATGCCATTGCTTCCGGGGTGTGTTAGCTTCCTCCAGGAGGCGCACATGGATATCGCCACGCTCACCCAAATCGACGATAATTGCTGGGAAATGCCGTGCGCCAAGGGCATGCTCGTTCCGGCGCGGTTCTTCGGGGCCGAGGCCATCATACTGGGCCTGGACGACGCGGTGGCCCGCCAGATTTCCAACGTGGCCCGCCTGCCTGGCATTGTGCGGGCCGCCTTGACCATGCCCGACGCCCACATGGGCTATGGGTTTCCCATCGGCGGCGTGGCCGCCTTCGACGCTACGGAAGGCGGTGTGGTCTCCGCCGGGGGCGTGGGCTACGACATCGCCTGCGGGGTGCGCACCCTGACCACGGACATCCATTGGGAAGACCTCGTGCCTCTGCGCCTGAATCTGGCCGACGCCCTGTTCAGCCGCATCCCCTCGGGCGTTGGCAGCATTGGGGCCATCCGGCTCAAAGGCAAAGCCATGGACGCCATGCTCGCCGGAGGCGCGGTCTGGGCCGTCAAGCAGGGGTTCGGCGAACAGGCTGACCTGGCCCACATCGAGGACGACGGACAGGCCGCCGGAGCCGACCCCGGCCTGGTGTCGACCCGCGCCAAGGAGCGCATGACCGGCGAAACCGGCACACTGGGTTCCGGCAACCACTACCTCGAAGTGCAGCGCGTGGAAGAAATCTTCGATCCCACAGCCGCTCAGGTGTACGGCCTGCGAAAAGACGACGCCGCAATCAGCATCCATTGCGGATCGCGCGGCCTGGGCCATCAGATCGCCACGGATTACCTCACGCTCATGCACAAGCAGGCCGCCAAGCACGGCCTCACCCTGCCGGACCCGGAACTGGCCTGCGCGCCCATCCAGTCCAGCCTTGGACAACGCTATCTGGCGGCCATGCGGGCGGGCATCAACTGTGCTCTGGCCAATCGCCAGGTGCTTACCCATCTGGTTCGGGAGGTCTTTGCCGAATTCTTTCCCACGGCCCGTCTGCGACTGCTCTACGACGTCTCCCACAACACCTGTAAAGAGGAAGTCCACACTGTAGACGCCAAGCCCCGCCAGCTCTTTGTTCACCGTAAAGGAGCAACACGGGCCTGGGGATCAAACCATCCAGGACTGGCGGGATGGATGCGCGGCGTGGGCCAGCCCATGCTGGTGGGCGGCAGTATGGGCACGGCCTCCTACGTGCTGGCCGGGACCGATGCATCGCTTGAGCGCTCGTTCGGCTCCGCCTGCCACGGTGCCGGGCGCGCCCTGTCGCGCAGCCAGGCGGTCAAACGCTTCAAGGGCCAGGCAGTCATGGAGGCGCTGGAACGCCAAGACGTCGTATTGCGGGCCAAAGGCTATAAGGGCATCAGCGAAGAAGCGCCAGGAGCCTACAAGGATATCGATCAGGTGGCGGCTTCCACGGTCGGAGCCGGGCTGGCACGCATGGTGGCGAGAATGCGGCCCTTGGTATGTGTCAAAGGCTAGAGTGTTTGCATTGGCCCTTGGATATGGTATGGGCGGCTATCCACATGAAACACCACGACACCGCCCCTAAAATACCCATCCGGCTGCTGATCATCGAGCCGTCGACAGATTTCGCCCTGACGCTGAGCAACCGCCTGCAAGGCCTCAGCCGCTACCGAGTCAGCTGGCGTCACGCCGCCAGCGCCTCCGAAGCCATGGCTATTCTCGGCCTGGAAGGCTTCGACATGCTGGCCGCTTCCCTGCCCCTGCCAGCCCCCCATGACGCCGACCCTGCCGAACTGGCCATCGTATTTTCCAACCTGCCGGTGCTCGGCCTCTCCGACCTGGGATCGCGCACCTACCTGCATCCCTCCCTGGCCGACAATGTCGTGCTGGTGTTGCCGAAAACCAAACTGGACAACGCGCTGCTGGAAGAAGGACTGCGCGTGGGGCTGGCCAGGTCCAAGCTGTGCAACACCCTCGAAAAGGCCCAGTCGGGCTTGATCTCCTCGGAAAAGCGTTTCCAGAACATCATCGACCATAACGCCGACGGCATCGTGGTTATGGACATGGATGGCTGCATCCGCTTCGTCAATCCCAGCGCGGAGAACCTCTTCGGAGCTTCAAGCGACATGCTGGTGGGCGGTCCCTTCGGCTATAGCCTCATACCTGGACAATCCATGGAGCTTGTTCTGGTTTCGCGCAACGGCACCGCCAAAACAGTGGAAATGCGCGTGGTGCAAAGTCGCTGGGACGGCGGCGAGCTGGTGTATGTGGCCTCGTTGCGCGACATCACCACCCGCAAGAGCCTGGAGTTCGAACTGACCTCCACCAAAGAAGCGGCGGAATCTGCCAACAGGGCCAAAAGCCAGTTCCTGGCCAACATGAGCCATGAAATACGCACCCCCATGAACGGCATCCTGGGCATGACCGAACTGCTTCTGACCACGGAACTCAACCGCAAGCAGCGCGATTACCTGGACATGGTTCAGCAGTCGGCCTCCTCACTCATGGAGATTTTGAACGACATCCTCGATTTCTCCAAGATTGAGGCGGGAAAACTGGAACTGGAAAAAGCCACCTTCAACGTGCACGGCACCATCCGCAACTCCATCCGCATTTTCACCGCACTGGCCCAGAATAAAGGTCTTGCGCTGGGGTACTCCATCGCCGAAAGTGTGCCCTTGCGGGCCGTGGGCGACCCCGGACGCCTGCGCCAGATCATCGTCAACCTGGTGGGCAATGCGGTCAAATTCACCACCTCCGGCACTGTGCAGCTCACGGTCGAGTGCATACCCCAAGAAGACGCCTCCACCACCCTGCTGCGCATGGCTGTCAGCGACACGGGGCCGGGCATCCACCCGTCCAAACTGGAAAAAATTTTCGAAAGCTTTACCCAGGCCGATAATTCCACCACCCGCAAATATTACGGCACCGGCCTGGGTTTGGCCATCTGCAAGCATCTGGTGGAACGCATGGACGGCTATATCCGGGTGGAGAGCCAGGAAGGCAAAGGCAGCGTCTTCACCTTCGAGGTGCTGCTTGGCCTTGAACACCCCTCCGCAGCAACGCAGGAACAGCCCATAACCTCCCCACTTGTCACCCTGCCTCCACTGACCATCCTCCTGGCCGAGGACAACCTTATCAACCAGATGTTCGCCACAGAAATCCTGGAGCAGGATGGCCACACGGTCATCCCCGTGGGCAACGGTCGGGAAGCCCTGGAGATGCTGGCTAAACAGAGCGTTGATGTGGTGCTCATGGATATTCAGATGCCCGAGATGGACGGCCTGGCCGCCACCCGGAGCATTCGAGAAGGCAAAGTTCCCGGCCTGCGCACGGACCTGCCCATTATCGCCATGACCGCCCATGCGCTCAAAGGCGACAAGGAACGTTTCCTGGATTCCGGCATGAATGGCTACCTTTCCAAACCCGTCGGTTCCGAAGAGATTCAAGAAGCCCTGGCTGCGGTGCTTGGCCGCGCCGGGGGCCTCAAAGGCATGAACATCATGCCGGGACCGCAGGTGTTGAACGAAACCTGGTTGCTGGAAAAAGCCCGTGGCAACCGGGACTTCCTGAAGAAGCTCTTCGGTGTGTTTGTTGAACAGCAACCCCTCAAACTGCTGGAGATGCGCCAGGCCATCGACGGAGGAGACCTGAATGAAGTGGCCTTCATGGCCCACACCCTCAAAGGCGGAGCCGCCACCATGGGCGCAGAGATACTTAAAGACCGGGCCCACGCCCTGGAAAAAGCCTCCAAAGCCGGTGACGCCACCGCCGCCGACCATGAACTCACCGCCATGGGCCAAGACCTCGACGACGCCATCAAAGCCATGCGTGGGTTCATCGAACGCTGACGGGAATCGCGGGAGACGCTTCAAGCGGCCCAAATAGGGTCTGCTCAATCATAACAGTGTTGGATTTTCAGACGAGCCTTTTCCCCACTCCATGGCAAAGCGCTATTAGCTCACCCATGAATGATCTCCATGTACCAACAGAACTTTGAAGTGCTTTCCAGGTTTATGTCCGACTCCGACAGACCCCTTACCAAAGTAGAGCACCCAGGCCCAGGCTGGATCGTAGCCACTCGTGGTGGAGGACCACACACCATCCAACTCCTGCTCGAATGGATGCCCTTGCGTCAATGCCGGCCAAGCCCGTGACACGTCCACCAGGCTTTCCAACTCCAATATGGTGGGCACTCGCCAGCCGTCCATCCGGTTAGCCATGTCCAAGGCGTCCTGCCAGTTGGTCTCGCCCTGCTCCGGCAGAGTCCGGGGGAACCACTTGAGCCCAGTTACGCTGTCAAGAACTTGGTCCGTGGAAATTGTAAAGCGCGGCTCCGGCCAACGACATCCCCTCTGTGCCGCTAATCCGGGATCCTCAGGTTGAAGCCAACTCGCACCGCGCACCGGTATGACCATATGCCCCGCTTCTCGTGGCCCAGGAAACATCCGTCCGCCTTCCAGATGAATTCGCCAAAAATGCCCCGGCGCGCTTGCCGAGGGGGTGGCAGTCCAATGCCAGTGCTGGAAAAGTCCAAGGAAGGGATGGTTCGGCGGCAAGGCCGGTCGGGAATGGGCCAGGCTTATGAGCGCGAGCAGTTCCCTGCGGCCGGGGAGACGCCAGTCATTGTGCCCCAGATATCCCTCTTGATTGCGTTCTTCCACCCAGTCTCGCGATTGGTCCCAGGTCATTGGCCAGCCTGTGGCTGAAGTATTCCTGGGCCAGACAAGCCCGGACAGACGGTCGCAAACCAAAGTCTCATCCAACATTTCAAAACGCGGCTCCGGCCAGGGACGTCCGGTGCGGTATTGTCCATCTTGCCCCGTCTGGTCGCAGGTGATTTCGCTTCCAAAGGAGTCGAAGCAAGTCACCTGCCCGGTCCAGGGATAGCAGGCCCTGCTGTGGGCAGAAGCGCAAGAAATGTCTTTGGGATCCCCTATCAATACAGTGCCTGCTTGCTGCGAAGAGCAATTAATACGTGATGGCGCACGCCACGGGCATCCGCCAGCCCGTTCCGAAGGCACGGTCGGTTATCTTCAAGCCCGGTGCGGCCTGGCGGCGTTTGAATTCGGCGAATTTCACCAATCGGCACACCTTTCTCACCACCTCGGCGTCGAACCCGGCTTCAATGATTTCGTCAATGGATTTGTGCCGCTCCACCCGCAGGTGCAGGATGGCGTCTAATATTTCGTAGGCGGGCAGGCTGTCCTGGTCGGTCTGTTCCGGCCGGAGTTCCGCAGACGGGGCCTTGTCGATGATGGCTTGGGGGATTGCACCGTTCAGGATCGCATTGGCATATTCCGCCAGACGGTAGACCATGGTCTTGGGCACGTCGGAGATGACCGCCAGCCCGCCGGACATATCCCCGTAGATGGTGCAATAGCCAACTGCCAACTCGCTTTTGTTGCCCGTGGTCAGGAGCAGCGAGCCGAACTTGTTGGACATGGCCATAAGCAGATTGCCCCGGATGCGCGACTGGATGTTCTCTTCGGTGGCGTCGGATCCATGGCCGGCAAAGGCCGGGGCCAGGGCGGCGTCGAAGGCGGCCATCATGTCCGCGATGGGGATGGTCATGTTCCTGATGCCCAGAAGAGTGGCCAGTTCCAGGGAGTCGTCCACGCTGCCCCGGCTGGAATAGGGGCTGGGCATCAGCACGCCAAGCACGTTTGCGGGTCCCAGAGCGGTAGCGGCGATGGCGGCGGTCAGGGCCGAGTCGATCCCCCCGGAGAGCCCCAGCAACACCTTGGTGAAGCCGCACTTGCGGGCGTAATCCTTAACGCCCAGCACCAGGGCGCGCCAGGCTTCGGACGGTTCGCTGAAATCGTCATCCGCCACTGCGCCGGGAAGGACAGCGCTCCCCTCGGCCAGATCGACCGTATCCACCACCAGGACGTCTTCGGCAAAAGCGGCGGCGCGCGCAGCCAGTTGTCCTGAGGCGGTGAAGGCCATGGACCGACCGTCGAAGAGCAGGTCGTCATTGCCTCCGGTCTGGTTGCAATAGAGCACGGGCAGACCATATTTCCCGGCCAGGCTGCCCAGCATGTTTTCGCGAATGGCCTGCTTGCCCAGGGTGAAGGGCGAGGCGGAAAGATTCAGGATGGCGTCCACGCCCTCCTCCACCAGTTTTTCCACCGGGTCCGTGGGGTAGCGCCGGGATTTCCAGAAATCCTTGTCGTTCCAGATGTCTTCGCAGATTGTCACGCCAAGGCGCAGGCCCTCGATCTCCACCGATGCCAGGCACGCGCCGGGTTCGAAATAGCGGTCTTCGTCAAAGACGTCATAGGTGGGCAACAGCTTTTTGGGCAACACCACGCCAACAGCCCCGCGCACCAGCAGGGCCGCGCCGTTGTACAGGGGCTTGCCTCCGGTGAGGTTGGTTGGCGCGGAAGTGCCCACCAGCACCGGCGGGGCGTCGCGCAGCTCCTGGGCAAGCCTTTCCAGCACCACCCAGGCCTGATGGGCAAAGGCCGGAGTCAGCAGCAGGTCGCGCGGCGGATAGCCCGTCAGGGCCAGTTCCGGCGTTATGCACAGGGCCGCTCCCCGCTGCTGGGCCGCACGCACCGCCTGGGCGATCCTTTCCGCATTGCCGGTCAGGTCGCCCACGGTGGTGTTGATCTGGAGCAGGCCGATTTTCATTGCAGCATGTCTGCCATGCCGTAGAGCTTGCCGGCCTTCTGGGCGCTGAGCCACTTGGCGGCGCGCAACGCGCCTTGGGCGAAGTTCTCGCGGGTATGGGCACGATGGGTGACCTCAATGCGTTCGCCCGCGCCGAAGAAGTACACGGTGTGGTCGCCCACGACATCGCCGCCGCGCACGGCCAGCAGGCCGATTTCACCCTGGGTGCGGGGGCCGATGATGCCATCGCGGCAGCACTTTTTCACCTCGTCGATCTTCTCCCCGCGCGCCTCGGCCAGGCACTGGCCCAGCTTGAGGGCCGTGCCGCTGGGGGAATCAGCCTTTTTATTGTGGTGGATTTCCACGATCTCCAGGTCGTACGACGGGCCAAGGGCCTCTACCAGTTTGGGCAGCACGCTCAACAGGGCATTGACGCCCACGCTCATGTTGGGTGCCCAGAACAGAGGCACGTACTTGGCCGCCATTTCCAGTTCCGCCGCCTGCTCCTGGGACAAGCCCGTGGTGCCTATCACGACCGGGTTGCCCAGTTTGGCTGCCAGATTGGCCACTGCCAGGCTAGCCGCAGGAGCTGTAAAATCAATGACCACCGCGCCGGGCAGCCGGGCGAAGACATCCTCAGCCGAAGTACCTTTCACGCACTCCAAATGGCCGTATTTCTCCAGGAGCGCCTCGCTCTGGGGCCGCTCCACCACGCCTGCAAGGCGCAGGGTGGGGTCTGCCTGGACCAGCCCGGCCAGGATTGTTCCCATCCGTCCGCCAGCGCCCATGATGATCACGTCGCAAACGCTCATGGCAATTCTCCGCTGTTATAAGGTTTCGCCGCGCGCCATGCGCTCGAAGGCTTCCTGCGTCAGTATGCGTATGCCCAAAGATCGGGCTTTATCCAACTTGGAGCCGGGGTCCTGCCCCACTACCAGATAATCCAGCTTTTTGGAAACAGAACCACTGATCTCGCCGCCCTGGGCCCGCACCATTTCCTCGGCCTTGCCCCGTGTGAGACCGGAAAGGGAACCGGTGAACAGGAAGCGCTTTCCGGCAAGGGGGCCGGATGTTTCCTGCGCGGCTTCCGCAGGTGCCTCCACCGGCCACAGGCCGATCTGGCGGAAACGCTCCAGAAGCTCGCGGTTGCCCGGAATTTCAAAAAAAGCCCGCACCGAGCGCGCGATTTCCGGGCCGATGCCCTTGACCGCAGTAAGGGCTTCCTCTCCAGCGGCGGCCAGGGCGTCCATATCGCCGAAAGTGCGGGCCAGCAGCTTGGCTGATTCCGCCCCAACCATACGGATGCCCAGGGCGTTTATCAGCTTGGGCAGCGTGGCTTTCCGCTTGGCCTGGTCGATGGAGGCCACGAAATTCGCCGCCAGTTTCTCCCCCATGCGCTCAAGGGGCAACAGGTCGTCCATGGTCAGGCCGAACAGGTCCGCCGGGGAGCGGACCATGCCCTTGGCCACCAGGATGTCTATCCATTTTTTGCCCATGCCTTCGATATCCAGGCCGTTCTTGGAAACGAAAAAGATGATGGATTGCGTGAGCATGGCCGGGCAGGCCAGATTGAGGCAGCGTATAGCCGCCTCGCCGGGCAGCCGCAGCACCGGGCCGCCGCAGGAGGGGCAGGCCGTGGGGAAGGCGAAAGGTTCCGCGTCCGACGGGCGCTTGTCCAGCACGGGCCGCACCACCTCGGGGATCACGTCGCCAGCCCGCTGCACCACCACGGTATCGCCCACGCGCACGTCTTTGAGCCGTATCTCGTCCTCGTTGTGCAAGGTGGCACGTGAAACCGTGACCCCGGCCAGGCTGACGGGCTCCAGCCTGGCCACCGGAGTAAGCACCCCGGTGCGCCCCACCTGAATGGTGATGGCCACAAGCTTCGTCTCGGCCTGATGGGCCGGAAATTTCAAGGCGATGGCCCAGCGCGGGGCCCGTGCGGTGAATCCGGCCTCGGCCTGCCAGTCCAGCCGGTTGAGCTTGGCCACCATGCCGTCGATTTCAAAAGGCAAGGCGTCGCGTTTGGCCTCCAGTTCCACGTACAGCGTTTCCACCGCCGCAGGGCCAGCAACCCTGCCCTGAGCGGCTACAGCGAAGCCCAGTGCCTCCAGGCCGCGCATAAGGGCCTGCTGGGAGGTCCAGGGGTTCACCATGGGCCATTGGCTGACGCCCACGCCATAAGCGAAGAACTTGAGGGGCCGCGTGGCCGTAACCCGCGAATCGAGCTGCCGCACGGAACCGGCGGCGGCGTTGCGCGGGTTGGCGAACACTTTGTCACCGGCCTCCTGCTGGGCGGCGTTCAAGGCGTGGAAATCCGCCTTGGTGATGACCACCTCGCCACGCACCTCCAGCAGTTCCGGCACCGGTATGCCCGCCTTCCGGGCGCGATCGCGCAGGTCCAGGGGGAGGTTGCGCACCGTGCGCATGTTGGCCGTGACGTCCTCGCCAGTCTCGCCGTCGCCGCGCGTAAGCGCCGAGACGAACCGCCCGTGCTCGTAGATCACTTCCAGGGCCAGCCCGTCGAATTTGGGATCGACCCAGAAATCGAGCTCCCGCTCCGGCAGCACCCTGCCGAGCTTTTCCAGAAAAGCCCGCCACTCCTCCACGGAAAGGGCGTTATCCAGGCTGTACATGCGCTGTCGGTGGGGCCTGGAACCGAAGGCCGGAGCCACGCTCCCGCCTACGCGCCTGGTAGGCGAGTTGGGGTCGTCCAACTCCGGGTGAGCGGCCTCCAGGGCCTGAAGCTCCCGGAACAACGCGTCGTACTGCGCATCGGTGATCTCCGGCGCATCCTGGACATAGTAGCGGTAATTATGCTGCTCAAGCTGGGCGCGCAGTTCGGCCGCACGCTTGCGGAAGTCGGAGTCTGGCGCGGTCATATGCTCATCTCTTTATTCAAGGCCTTGTTTCCGTTAAAGATAATTCCCCACAATCGCTCAAAGGCATGCCCCGTATTCCGTGCATCCTGGGGGTCCGCCTCCACAAGCTCAAGTGCCACTTGATAAAAATATTTCGGCCGGGCCAGGATGCGGTTCCTCGCCGCGAAGAACAATCCAGCCGGAGCCGTTACCAGGATGGACTCAGGCGCATCGCCCGCAAACAGCTTGCCATACACCTCGCCCACGGGGATATCCTTGCCCCAGCCCGCCCATTTGCCCTGGTTTTCCGGCCTGGCCATGTCGTGTGGCCTGCCCAGTCGATCGCACTTCAATTTGTACCAGGCGAAGCCGGTGAATTGCACGCCAAGGCGAATATTGCGCTCAATCGCGGCTCTCAGCGTATCCGGCCCGGCCTGCGGCCCCATATGAAAAAACGGGCTCCCCTGCACAAACACCGTGAAATCCGCAAAGTCAGGGTACGCGGCCACAATATGCGTCAGATACGTATGCGTCTCGCGCCCCAAATTGGGCAACGCATTGGGACCCGGCGCGCCGGACTTGTCGTAGACCACGCACGGCAGCCCCAACTCCGCCAGCCAGGAGACGTCCTCCAGATACCTAGCCACCACCACCTGTACGCGCACACGCCCTCCTGTTTACCCGGCACCAAGGACAAGGGGCGCTGCCCCTTGACCCCGCTGGGGGGCCAATGGCCCCCCAGGCCCCCCATATAGCTGCGCGTCGTCGCTCAAAAATAATGGGGGGGGGCTGGGGGTGCCCTGCACCCCCAGCGGGGGTGTCCAGAGGGGGCAGCGCCCCCTCTGGCCGCCGGAGGCTCCTTCGCCTCCGGCTCAGGCCAGTACTTTCTGCATGGCCACCAGGCTTTGCTTGTCCCCCACCAGAATCAGGGTGTCGCCGGGCTGGAGCACCTCGCGCGGCTGGGGATTGAAGAGCATCTGGCCATCGGGCTTACTGATGCCGATGACAATGACGTTGAAACGCTGACGAATGTGGGAGTCGATGAGATCCTTGCCCGCCACTTCGGAATCCGCGGCCACGGTGAGCTGTTCCATCTGGAGGTCGGCATTGTCGCCGCGCATGGCCAGGTCCATGAAGTTGACCACCGAGGGCCGCAGCACCGACTGGGCCATACGCAGGCCGCCGTACATGTGGGGGAAGAGCACCTGATTGGCCCCGGCCCGCTCCAGCTTCTGGGTGTGCTCCATGGAGTCGCACCGGGCCACGATGTAGATATCAGGGTTGAGTTGCCGGGCGGTCAAGGTAACATAGACGTTGGCCGATTCCTGGGTCAGGGCCGTCACCAGGGACTTGGCCCGCCCAAGCCCGGCCAGGAGCAGCACCTCGTCTTTGGTGGCGTCACCGCGAACGTGCAGGATGCCGGCCAGTTCCATTTCGTCGATCAGGGCCTGGTCCTGCTCGATGACCACCACGCCTTGCCCCTCGTTGAGAATTTCGCGCGCCACCACGGCGCCGATGCGACCGTAACCGCAGACGATGGTATGGTCTTTAAGTCTGACTATGGCGCGCTGCATCCAACGCCTCCCGAAAATGTTTTGAATGTGTCCTTCAACGATGAGCTGCACCATGGCACCGGCCAGGTAGAAAAAGCTGCCCACGCCGGTGAGGATGACCAGCATGGCCACGATGCGGCCGTCGTGGCTCAGGGGGTGGACCTCGCCATACCCCACCGTGGAGAGGGTGATGACCACCATGTACAGGCTGTCGAAATAGTTCCAGCCTTCCACCCACATGAAGCCCAGGATGCCAAAGATAAAAACCAACACCACTGCCAAAAGACCGGCCGTCACCGGCCAGAGCACTCCGGCCCGTTGCCGCATGACCGAAAAACGGCCTTGCTTTCTCCGGCGCATCACTCGTTAGCCCCCCGGCTCTTTTTTCCCTTGAAGGCGACAATGGCGTCGCGCAGTTCCGCCGCGCGCTCAAAGGCCAAATCCTTGGCAGCGTCGCGCATTTCTTTTTCCAATTTTTTCAAAACTTTGTCCATGGTCTCACTGTCCAGGGCCTGGTCCATCAGCTCATCCACCAGCGTTTTGCCTTTGGACTTTGGCGCGTTGGCAATCTTGGCCTGAGAGTAAATGGCCTCAAGGACGTTGTCCATTTCCTTGCGGATGGTGGTCGGGGTGATGCCATGGGCCGTGTTGTGGGCGATCTGCTTTTCCCGGCGGCGGCTGGTTTCGTCCATGGCCTCGCGCATGGAGCGGGTGATGTTGTCTGCGTAGAGCACCACCCGGCCCGAGGCGTTGCGGGAGGCCCGGCCGAAAGTCTGGATAAGGGAGCGGGCCGAGCGCAGAAAGCCTTCTTTATCCGCATCGAGTATAGCCACCAGGGAAACCTCGGGGATATCCAGGCCCTCGCGCAGCAGGTTGATGCCCACCAGCACAGTGAACTCCCCGGCCCGCAAGGCCTGGATGATGGCCACCCGCTCCAGGGTGTCGATATCCGAGTGCAGGTAGCGGGCGCTGACGCCGAATTTGTTAAAGTAGTCCGTTAACTCTTCGGCCATGCGCTTGGTCAGGGTGGTCACCAGGACGGCCTCCCCGGCCTGATGGCGGGCGCGGCATTCCGAGAGCAGGTCGTCCACCTGGCCTTTGGTCGGGCGCACCTCGATTTCCGGGTCGATGAGTCCGGTGGGGCGGATGATCTGCTCCACCACCAAGCCCTGGGAGCGTTCCATCTCCCAGGGGCCGGGAGTGGCAGACACGAAGACCGTCTGGCCGATGCGCGTAAGAAACTCCTGGAAATTCAATGGCCTGTTGTCCAAGGCCGAGGGCAGGCGGAAACCGTAATCCACCAGGGTGGACTTACGGGAGCGGTCGCCGTTGTACATGCCCCCCACCTGGGGCACGCTGATGTGGGATTCATCCATGAACAGGATGAAATCCTTGGGGAAATAGTCGATGAGCGTGGCCGGTGGCTGGCCTTCCGAGCGGCCGTCCAGATGGCGGGAATAGTTTTCAATGCCGTTGCAGTAGCCCAGCTCTTCGATCATCTCCAGGTCGTAGAGGGTGCGCTGTTCCAGGCGCTGGGCCTCTACGTAGCGTTTTTCGACCTGGTAGAATTGCAGGCGCTCCCGCAGCTCGTCGCGGATGTCGCTCATGGCCCGTGTAAGGTTTTCGCGGTCCGAGACGTAATGGCTGGCCGGGAAGATGAGGGTTTTCTCCAGCTTGCCGAACACTTCGCCAGTCAGGGGATCGGTATCCAGGATGGCTTCCAGCTCGTCGCCGAAGAATTCCAGGCGCAAGGCCCGCTCCCGGCTGTAGGCCGGGATGATCTCCAGGACGTCGCCCCGCACCCGGAACACGCCGCGATGGAAATCCATGTCGTTGCGCTCGTAGTGGATATCCACAAGCCTGCCGATCACCGTCTCCATGGCGATGTTTTGCCCGGCCTCGAGGGGCAGTACCAGCTTGGCGTAGAATTCCGGCGACCCCAGGCCGTAGATGCAGGACACCGAGGCCACAATGATCACATCGCGCCGGGTGAGCAGCGCATGGGTGGCGGAATGCCGGAGACGCTCGATATCCTCATTGATGGATGAGTCCTTTTCGATGTACGTGTCCGTGCGGGGCAGATAGGCTTCAGGCTGATAATAATCGTAGTAGCTGACGAAATATTCCACGGCATTTTCCGGGAACAGGCCCCGGAATTCGTTGTACAGCTGGGCCGCCAGGGTCTTGTTGGGGGCCATCACCAGGGCCGGGCGGCCCGTGCGGGCAATCACCTGGGCCATGGTGTAGGTCTTGCCCGTGCCGGTGGCACCGAGCAGCACTTGGCCGGGCGCGCCGTGGTCAAGGTTCGCCGTCAGCCCGTCGATGGCCCCGGGCTGGTCCCCCTGAGGGGTAAAAGGGCTGACGAGCCGAAAAACACTCTGCCCTGATTGACTTTTGGCTTGATTTTTCAAAAGGTTCTCCACGAATCAACTGGATCATTCTACGGCCTTCAAGGCCATAAAACAATACGCGGAGGCCGTCATGGAAATCGACATCGTACCTGCCCGGGAATTTCTTCCGGTGGATCGGGCCTGGTCCCTCTCCATTGTCATCAAAAGCTTCAAAGGCCGCAAGGACGTGGAAGTGCATCTCTTCCGCCCCACCTGGGACGCCCTGGAGGAAGAAGCCTACGACTGGGATAAAATCATGGGCGACCCCATGCACCCGGACATGGATTGCGACAACGCCTCGGCCCGCAAGCTGGTGATGGAATCCTTCACCCCGGAAGAGCGCGACCAGTTAGTGACCTATCTGAATGAACGCTATACCGACAAACTGGCCGCCATCCGCTCCTGCCCCATTGATTTTCCGGTGCCCCAGGGCATAGCGGCCCTGTCCGACTTAACCGAGGGCAAAGATATCGGCTTTGTGCACTTCGACAAAATTCCCCACTATACTCTATCTTTCCCGGTGCGGGGGTTCTTCGATCTGAGCCAGCACTCGCCCATGATCGACGTTGTGGAGCAATAATGCAAAGCGTTTGCGTTTTTCTGGGCTCCAACCTGGGCAACACCCCGGCGTATGTCGAAACCGCCAAGGAACTGGGCCGCACCTTGGCCGCCCAGGGCACTACCCTGGTGTACGGCGGGGCCAAAAACGGCCTCATGGGCGTTCTGGCCACGGCTGTGGTTGCTGCCGGAGGCAAAGCCGTGGGCGTGCTGCCGGGCTTTCTCAAGGCCAAGGAACTGGCTTTTGAGGGCCTGGCTGAAATGCATCTGGTCGATTCCATGCACCAGCGCAAGGCCAAGATGGCCGAACTCTCCGACGGCTTCATCGCCATGCCCGGCGGCCTGGGCACCCTGGAGGAGTTCTTCGAGGTGGCCACCTGGGGACAGCTTGGCCTGCACCCCAAGCCCTGCGGCATGCTTAATGTGGAGGGCTATTACGACAAGCTGGCATCCTTCCTGGACCACATGGTGGATGAAGGCTTTGTCAAACCCATCCACCGCAGCAACCTGCTCTGCGAAGACACCGTCGAGGCCCTGCTGAAAGCCATGGAAGCCTACACGCCCATCAACCAGGGCAAGTGGTACGGGCTGGACAAAACCTGATCCACCCGCGGCGGGCCTTGCGCCCTGCGGGAATGCGCCGCGACACGCTACGCCAACGAAAGGGCCGGGAACACACCCGGCCCTTTTTGTTTGGCATCCGTTTTGCTTATTCCAGCCAAGACCTGCAATTCCTCCAGGAGGATGCCATGCACGGAGATTTTTTAAACACTCTTGAAACATTTCGGGCCTCTATGCTCGACAGTCTGCGCAACAACAGTGTTGCCGCCCTGCTCTGGCAAGCCGTCAATGCCCGCACCCACGCCTTGTCCCACGACGTCTGGCAACCTTTCAACGTCCGCGACGAACTCTTCCGCCGCGCTGTGGAGCAAAGCGCTCAATACATTGAAGAAACCATGGCATCAGACAGCCTGGGAAACACCAACAGCCTCTTCAACAAAGATTTCTCCACCCTGCAAGACCTGCTGAACGCCTCGCTCAATCGCAGCGTCGCCCACGGCTTGTATCTGGAATTCGGCGTTTTTCCAGGCGGCTCCATCAGCCATATCGCTGGAAAGATGACGGCCAACGTCCACCGTTTCGACTCTCTCGGAGGGCTGGCCGGGGCTCACGGCATATGGAGGCCTGGCGACTCCAGCGTCATCACCGCCAGCCAGGCCCTGCCAGAGCCCCCCTCCAACACCGTGGTGCACAGAGGCCTGTTCGAGCAGACGCTTCAACCGTTTCTGCAAGACCATCCAGAGCATCTTTCCTTTGTCCACCTGGATTGCGGCGATTGCCACAACACCAGCTTTATTCTGGAAGCTCTGGCCGGGCGCATGATTCCAGGAACCGTCATCCAGTTCAACGAATTCTTCAATTATCCCGGCTGGCAGACCGGCGATTACCAGGCTTTCACCGAGTTCGCGGCCAGGCATGCCCTGCGCTTTGAATTCATCGGCTACGTGGAGCGGGCCAACTGCATGGCCCTGCGGGTGGTTTCCATGGACAACATCCTGCCCGGATAGTCAGCGCTCCTTGACGGGCGGAATCCGCGCCTCACAGGGCACCCCGGCCTGGCACAGGCCGCAGCTGTTCACCGGGAATCCCAACTGCTTCTGCTCCACATAGGGCGAAGTCACGCCCCGGATGTAGGCTTTGCACGCTTCCTTGTCGTGACCGTCAGGTTTGATGGCCCCTGCCGGGCAACGTTTGGCGCAGGCGCGGCAGATGCCTTTGCGATAATGCAGGCAATAGGCGTGGTGGTCATCCCCGTAAGGTCTGGGTGTTGCTTCCAGATGCATGGCCGCCACTACGGACCCCACGCGCACGGCCTTTCCCCTGGCGGTAATCAGGCCGTCGCTCAGGCCGAAGGTGCCAAGCCCTGCAACAAAGGCGGCGTGGCGCTCGGACCAGTTGGAAGCTATGCCCCACTGTGGAGATTGCCCGTACGCCCATTGAGGCAGAAGCACCGGCGCGACAGCCCGCACGCCTTGAGCCGCCAGACCATCCACAAGACTGTGCCGCAACCCAACGTTTACCTTCTCGCCGTAATGCCTGGCCTGGGACCAGCGCACGCTGGGGAACCCCTTGGCGCGCTTGTGGTCATCGCGTGTGGCTTTGGTCTGGGGCAACACCCAGGAGATGACCCGCAGGTCCGCTGCCTGGACCGGGCCGTCCGGGAAAGCTAAGGCAAAAACCTCTGCCGCCCGCCAATGGATTGGCCCAATATGGCCCACGATGCGCTCCCAAATGGGGTCGTCAGCCCGGCTCACCCCGACCAAAGGTTGGTCGAAAGCAGGCTCCTCCAGGTCCGGGGCAAGCCGATTGGCCGGGGAATCCATGTAAGCCATGATGATGCTTTCGATGCGGTCCATTCTTCCCCCGTATTCGCCCAAGCGCCGCAAACTTCCAGGGCTTTGGCTGCGCCGATTCCGGCGCTCCTTGTCATTGCGATTTATCAGGCCACACTGCGCCTTCCACGCATTGGCCTATTCCGCGCGAACTGATTTGCATCCCGGTGCTAGCCCATGGAAAACCGTACGACCAGCACCCCGTCTTCCGTGCGCGTTTCCATGCGCCAGGCCGGGAACGTGGCCGCCACTTCAGTAAACACGCCCATCTGACCCGCATCGGCCCAGACGTCCAACACTTTCGCCGCAACCATTCTGAGGTGCCACCCGACCTCAGCGCCCACGCCTCAGCACTTGCCGCGCATGTCTATGGCCAGCATCTGCGCTGTCATGCCTTTCTCCCCTTACTCTGTTTAGCCACCGGATCAGCAAATAATCACCCAAAATATAAGGGATTCCAAAGGGCCAATGGCCCTTTGGCCGCCGGAGGATCCTATCGTTTCGCCTCTGCCTACGGCTGTCCCAGCAGTCGCTGCTTCCTCCTCCCGGCGTCGGCCCACCAGTCCGGGGTGGTCCAGCGTCCGGGCGGGACCTCCTGGGCCGCTGCAACGTCGAGGCGCAACAGGAACTCCCGGCGGGAGATTTCGCGCGCGCCGAAGCGGACCACGTGGGGCGTGGCCTGCTGGCAATCCATAAAGTGAAACTTGAAGTCTTGCAGGAGCCAAGCCAGATGAGTGAAGGCCACCTTGGAGGCATGGCTCTGGTAGTGGAACATGGATTCCCCGAAAAACGCCCGGCCCACAGCCACGCCGTAAATTCCGCCCACCAGGCGGCCTTCATGGCGGCACTCCACGCTGTGGGCATATCCGGCCCGGTGCAGCCGGAAATAGGCCCGCACCATGTCGGTTGTGAGCCAGGTACCTGCCTGGTCGGGCCGCTCGACTGTAGCGCAGGCGCTGATGACAGCCTGAAAATCCTGGTCCACGCTGACGGTGAAGGGATGGTTGCGCAGATAGCGTCTGAAGCGCTCATCCAGATGCAGGGCGCGGGGTACGAAAATGGGCCTGGGGTCCGGCGACCACCACAGGATAGGATTCTCGTCGTTGTACCAGGGGAAGATGCCCTGCCGGTAGGCTTCGACCAGCCGCTCCACGCTCAAATCCCCGCCAACAGCCAAGAGACCGTCAGGGTCGGCCAGCTCAGGGTCGGGGAAAGCTATGCGCTGCGAGAGAAAATAGGCCACGGCGTCCTCAACAGACGGTTTGGAGGGGGAGGAGGGCCTCCGGCGGCCGGGGGGCCATTGGCCCC
>JBBRUD010000022.1:0-50737 GCA_038248065.1 Desulfovibrionales bacterium
GCCTGGCTCTTGAAGTTGGCTACCCGGATGTTGCCACCGACCAGAATGATGTCCTCAACCAAATCAAGTTTCTGAGCACGCTCTGTCAAAATGTTTTTATCAGCGCCCTTAGCGATATCCTGGAGCAGACCGTCGCGCTGGTTTGAGAAGAAATCATCGCTGGCTTTATTGAATATGGCCGCGGAGCGGTCCATGGCCTTACGATTTTCGTCCATGCCCTTATCAATGGTGTAGGCTTCAGCCGCGAGTTTTTTGTACTCGGCCACCTTGGTGGTGGCCTTGTCGGCGTTGTCTTTTAGCGCTGTGAGGGCTGGATATTTTTGGGCGAGCGCCTTGGCAGCCAGGAGATTTTTATCTACCTCGGCCAGCTCTTTGTTGGCTGCTTCCCAGTATTTATCTTCACCAGTGAAGGCGAAGCCGCGCATGTTGAACATGGTCAGCAGCGAACCGCGCTCCACGTCGTTGGCCACGGCTACGGCAGGGGCGATTTCCAGGCTCAACCGATCCGCCTGCTTGCCCACGGTGCCCATATTGAGCATGGCCATGCCGCCCAACAACGCGGCGATGAGGATAAGGGCTCCAAACCCGAGTCCGATTTTTAAACCGAGCTTCAAATTACGCATGGGAACCACCTTCGGAGTTTACATGGCCTGTACGGAGCCAAGGAATATTTCTAGAACTTTAAGCAATACAGAACCCTATTTGTCAATGACAGTTTTGGCGTTTTCTCAAGAAGGGGACCTCTGAAACGGCGTTTTGGATAGGGTTGTGTCAAAACTAATGCAAGGTCCCTGCGCGTTGACCTTCCTGCGTGTGGCTTTTAAAGGGCTTATGTCAGGATTGGCATAAGCTTCTGTTGGCAGTTTTCCGCCCGCCAGCGCGCGATTGGAAAGCCTCATAGCGCAGCACTCAGGTGGGGCTGCGACCGCAGATATGTCTTTTCTGACATAACAAAGGGTTTCCTGCCGTGTCTGCGGCCAGGTTGCCCGCAACAGCCGAGGCAGGAGGGTGCATGGAGATTTCGCGGCGAGGGTTTGTGAAGCTGGCAGGGGCAAGCGCCGTCTGCCTGGGGCTTGGGGAACTGGGGTTCAACCTGGCTCCGGTCAAGGCCCATGCGGCAGGGCTTAAAATCGAAGGAGCCAAGGAAGTGGTCTCCATCTGCGGGTTCTGCTCCTGCGGATGCAATATCATTATGTCCGTGAAGGACGGCAAGTTCATTAGCTCCGAGGGCGACCCGGATTATCCGGTGAGCGAGGGCGCTCTGTGCGCCAAGGGCGCGGCCTTCCACTCCATGCATGTGAGCGAACACCGGCTGACCAAGCCCCTGTACCGCGCTCCCGGCAGCGACAAGTGGGAAGAAAAGGACTGGGACTGGACCCTCAACCGCATCGCCACCAAGGTGAAGGAAACCCGCGACAAGGACTTCATCGTCAAAAACCCCAAGGGGCAGGTGGTCAACCGGGTGGAATCCATCTTCCAACTGGGCACCTCCCAGATGGACAACGAAGAATGCGCCGTAGCCCACCAGATGCTGCGGGGCCTGGGGGTCGTCTATCTCGACCACCAGGCGCGGGTCTGACACAGCCCCACTGTACCGGCTCTGGCAGAGTCGTTCGGACGTGGTGCGATGACCCAGCATTGGATTGACATCAAAAACGCAAACGCCATTCTCATCATGGGCAGTAATGCCGCAGAGCATCACCCCATCGCCTTCAAGTGGGTGCTCAAGGCCAAGGACGCCGGAGCAACCGTTATGCACGTGGACCCCAAGTTCTCGCGCACATCGGCCCGCAGCGATTTCCACGTGCCCCTGCGCAGCGGCACGGATATCGCCTTCCTGGGCGGCATGCTCCGCTACATCATCGAGAAAAATAAGTATTTCAAGGATTACGTAGTCGAGTACACCAACGCCGCCTTCATCGTGGGCAAGGGGTACACCTTCAAGGAAGGCCTGTTCTCCGGCTATGACGCGAATACTCGCAAGTACGACCAGAAACAGTGGGACTTTGAGCGCGACGACAAGGGCACGCCCAAACGGGATATGACCCTGAAAGACCCCCGGTGCGTGTTCCAGCTCATGAAGAAGCACTACGACCGGTATTCCGTGGACAAGGTCGCATCCATCACTGGCGTGTCCAAGGAAAACCTGCTCAAGGTCTACGAAATCTATTCTGCCACCGGCAAACCCGACAAAGCCGGAACCATGATGTACGCGCTGGGCTGGACCCAGCACACCGTGGGCGTGCAGAACATCCGCCTGGCCGCGGTCATTCAGCTGCTGCTGGGCAACATCGGCGTGGCGGGCGGCGGCATCAACGCTCTGCGCGGCGAGCCCAACGTGCAGGGCTCCACGGACCACGCCATCCTCTGGCACATCCTGCCCGGCTACAATCCCGTGCCCAGCACGGCCTGGGCAACGCTTGAGGACTACAACAAGGCCAATACGCCTAAATCCTCTGATCCCAAAAGCGCCAACTGGTGGCAGAACAGGCCCAAGTACATGGCTAGCCTCCTCAAGGGCTGGTACGGCGAGGCGGCCACCAAGGAGAACGGCTTCGGCTACGAATGGCTGCCCAAGGTGGAACCCGGCGTGGATTACGCCAGCATGTTCCTGTTCGACAAAATGTACCAGGGCAAGGTGAAGGGCGGCTTCATTTACGGCCACAACCCGGCCCAGAGCATGCCCAACTCCAACAAGATCCGCAAAGCCCTGCCCAAGCTGGACTGGCTGGTCATGGGCGAGGTGCACCACACCGAAACCACGGACTTCTGGAAAGGCCCCGGCGTGGACTCCAAGTCCGTGAAGACCGAGGTGTTCGTTCTGCCTTCCTGCCAGCGCGGCGAGAAGGACGGCACCATCTCCAACAGCGGTCGCTGGCACATGTGGCACCACAAGGGCATTGAACCCATGGGCGAAAGCAAATCCATGGGCTTTATGGTTGTGGAGATCTTCAAGAAGGTCCGCGAACTGTACAAGAAGGACGGCGGCGTGCTGGCCGAGGCCATTGTGAACATGGACTGGCCCGAAGCCTACGACGCGGACGACATGGCCAAGAAGATCAACGGCACGTACACCCGCGACGTCACCGTGGGGGACAAGCAGTACAAGAAGGGCGACCAGGTGGCATCCTTTGGCATGCTGTTGGACGACGGCGCAACCACCAGCCTCAACTGGCTGTACTGCGGCTGCTACGGCCCTGCCGGAAACCTGTCCAAACGCCGCGACCACAACCAGACTCCGGCGCAGGCCAAGCTGGGGCTGTTCCCCAACTTCTCCTGGGCCTGGCCGGTCAACCGCCGCATCATCTACAACCGCGCCTCCGTGGATGTGAACGGCAAGCCCTTCAACCCCAACCTGCCGGTCATCGCCTGGGAGGACGGCAAGTGGGTGGGCGACGTGCCCGACGGACCGTGGCCGCCCATGGCCAAGGAAGGGGGCAAATACCCCTTCATCATGCACACCGAAGGACACGGTCAGCTCTACGGCCCCGGCCGCGTGGACGGTCCCTTCCCAGAGCACTACGAACCGGTGGAAACCCCGGTGAAGACCCAGCCGTTCTCCAAACAGCTCAGCAACCCCTGCGTCAAGTGGATCACCAGCGACATGGACAAGCTGGCCCCGCCGGCCGACCCGCGCTACCCCATCGTGCTGACCACCTACAGCATGACCGAACACTGGTGTGGCGGCGGCGACACCCGCAACACCCCGGCCCTGCTGGAAGCCGAACCCCAACTCTATGTGGAGATGAGCCACGAGCTGGCCAAGGAAAAAGGCATCGCCAACGGCGACGCGGTGGTGGTGGAGAGCATCCGTGGAGCGGTGGAGGCCATCGCCATGGTCACGGTGCGCATCACGCCCTTCAAGGTGCAGGGCAAGACCGTGCATCTTATCGGCATGCCCTTCTGCTTCGGCTGGACAACCCCCGGCGTGGGCGACGCCACCAACCGGCTGACGCCGACGGTGGGCGACCCCAACACGGCCATCCCCGAGTACAAGGCGTGTCTTGTGAACATCCGCAAGGCTGGCAAAGTCACCGAGCTGTTCATCTAATGCCGTCCGGCCCGGAGGTGTCCCCTCCGGGCCGGACCGAGCAGGGAGTCAACATATGCCTAAGGCAATCTTCGTAGACACCTCGCGCTGTACGGCCTGCCGGGGCTGCCAGGTGGCGTGCAAGGAATGGCACGGCTTCGGAGCCGTCCCCACCCGCCAGCGCGGAACCCACCAGAATCCCCCGGACCTCACGCACTTCAACTACAAACTCGTGCGCTTCAACGAGCACAAGATCGACGGCAAGGTTCAATGGCTCTTCTTCCCGGACCAGTGCCGCCACTGCACCTTCCCGCCGTGCAAGGACGTGGCCGACGGTTTCGTCAAGGACGCCATCATCGTGGATCAGCCCAGTGGGATCGTCTTCTATTCCGAATCCACCAAGCAACTGACCATCGACCAGTGCAAGGACATCACCGAGGCGTGCCCCTACAACATCCCCCGGCGCGACACCGACAGCGGCAAGCTGACCAAATGCGACATGTGCATCGACCGGGTGCAGGCCAACATGCAGCCCTCTTGCGTCAAGACTTGCTGCACCGGCTCCATGAACTTCGGCGAACGCGCCGAAATGCTGGACCTGGCCAAGAAGCGGCTTGAACTGGTGAAAAAAGAGCATCCCGCCGCAATGCTGGTTGATCCCGAAAGCGTCAACGTCATCTACCTGATCACGCAGCCCAAGAAGATGTACCACAAGTACGTGGAGCGCGAGGTGCTTCCCCTGACCCGCCAGGCTCTCTTCGCCCGGCTGGCCCGGCCTTTCGGGAACATCGCCGGATAGGCGCTTCAATCAGAACCAAAGGGCGCCGCCAGCCCCTGCGGGTCGGCGGCGTCCTGCGCACTTGGGGCCGGGCCGTTTGTCTGCAAACGGCCCGGTCAAACACAAAGGAGCCTCAAGACCATGACGCCCACATGTACGACGGCCCCCACGGCAGGCAGCCTGGAAGAAGCCCTTGAGGCCTTGCATCAGCGCCTGCCGGAAATGGATGCAGCGGCGGCGGCGTTCGCTTCGCTGCGGCGGGCCGCCGAAGAGATGGATCTGCGGGATGCCTCCTGGCCGCCGCCTCTGGCGTTCGACGCCGAGGCTTTCAATGCGGGCACGCCGCTGCTGGCCGGAGGAATCACCCGTGAACTCGGGGAACTTTTTCTGGAATCCGCCACGGTGATGCTGTCGGCCATCCAGAAGAGTTTTCCCGGCGCAGCGCAGTTTGCCGTGGATCTGGGCGGTGCCCTGGAAAACGGGGCCGTATCCGCCAGCGAGTGCGTCAAGGCGGCGTTATCAGGAGACGAGGGCGCGCTGGACGGGGTTGCGGAGCGGGCGGGCATTCCTGTTCAGGCCGCGAACTTCCTGCTTCAGGAGATCCTGAGGCCGTGCCTGCGCCACGCGTCGGCGGTCCTGGGCAAGTGGGCCGGCAACGAACTCTGGTTCAAGAGTGTTTGCCCTGTGTGCGGCTCCAGGCCGGATATGGGACATCTCAAGGAAAAGGAGGACTGCTCGGAGTTTCTGGTCTCCAAGGCCGGGGTGATGTGGCTGCACTGCTCACTGTGCGGCCATGACTGGCGGTTCATGCGCCTTGTCTGCCCCTCCTGCGGGCAGCAGGACCACGAGCAACTGGAAGTGCTTTCCAGCGAAGACCGCCCCGAGGAGCGGGTCCATGCCTGCAAGGCCTGCAAAAGCTATCTGCCCGTCATGGACCTGACCAAATGGCGGGGCCCCTTCGATGCGGATCTGGCTCCGCTAGGGCTGGTGCATATGGACATCCTGGCCCAGGAGAAAGGTTATGCGCCCCTGGTGCAACGTCCGTGGAACACTTTCGGCAAGGCTGAAGACTAGCGTTTCCGATCGGTGCGTCTGGTGGCGGTCTTTCGGGGCGCGGCGTCGTCAAGGGTGTCTCTCGCGCCCTCCACCCGCCATTCCCACGGCCCCTCGCCGATTTCCAGGGATACGATGGATTCCAGCTCGCGCACGTTGCCGGGAAACGAATGGCGGGAGAGGCGTTTGGCCAGAATTTCCAGGCTGTGCAGCGAGGCCTCCTTGGAGGTCTTGATGCGCGAAAAATACGCTACCAGGGCGGGGATATCCTGCTTGCGCTCCCGCAGCGGCGGCACGTGGACTCGGCGGAAGCGGGAAAGGAATGCAGGCGTCAGCCCGGATTTAGGGGCGCTGAGCGCCTTGAGCGGCAGGTTGGTGGTGCAGATCCATTGATCCGGCCCGGCGAGGGCCTCGCCCTGGTCCTGGCGATCCCAGCGGGCCAGGAGTTCCGCCTGTATCGACAGGGGCAGATCGCCCATTTCCTCAAGAACCAGCGTTCCTCCCGCCGCCTCTTCTACGATGGACGGTTCCGCTCCGGTGCCGAACAGCCGGGGTGCGAGCACGGCGGCGTCAAGGCCCGCAGTCATGCGGGAGACAAAGGGGGCGTAGGGGTTGCGGCTGGCGTGGATGAAACGGCACAGCAGGCTCTTGCCCACTCCGGTCTCCCCGGTGAGCAGCAGGGGCGAGGGGTCGTCAGCCACGGCCCTGCAAATGGACACGATGTCGTGCATGGTCTGGTGGCAGACCACCAGGGCCAGGTGGTCCTCCAGGGGGATGACTTCCCGCTGGGTGAACCAGTCCGGCAGGCCGGAGAGGGGGTCTGTGGCAAACGTGGGGGCGTCGGTATCTGAAGATGTGGCGTTCATGGGTGTCTGTAAACAAGATGCGTGCCAGCCGCCGAGCACGAGGGGCTTCGGATAAACGGTGGTGCAATCTGCCGTAATAGTGTGGAAAATACAGACTGTACCAGCCCAGAGGCTGGCCGCGCGCCGTGTCCCGGCGGCTCGGCGGAGTTTCATTTTGAAACGGGGGCGGTCAATCCAGCTTGAACTGCTTGAGTTTGCGCCACAGGGTGGTTCTGGGGATCTCCAGAATCTGGGCGGCCAGCCCCTTGTTGCGGCCGGTGCGCTCCAGCACCCTGGCGATGTGGCCGCGCTCCATTTCTTCAAGACTCATCAGGCGCTCTCCCTCCACCGAGGCAAAATCCATGTGTTGCAGATCCTGGGGCAGGTCGGCCACGGAAAGCGTTTCGCCGTCGCACAGGGCCACGGCCCGCTCCACGATGTTCTCCAGTTCGCGCACGTTTCCGGGGAAGTCGTAGCTCATGAGTATCTGTAGGGCCTGGGGGCTGATGTCCCGCACGGCCTTGTGGAAAAGCAGCACGTACTTGTCCATGAAGTGCCGCGCCAGCAGGGGGATGTCCTCTTCGCGCTCCACCAGGCGGGGCAGGTGGATGTTCACCACGTTGAGGCGGTAGAAGAGGTCCTCCCGGAACAGGCCCTTGGCCACCTCCTGCTTGAGGTCGCGGTTGGTGGCGGCGATGACCCGGATATCCAGGTCGATGGGCCGGGTGCCGCCCACGCGCAGTATCTGGCGCTCCTGGATGACGTGGAGGAGCTTGACCTGCATGGAGAGCGGCATCTCGCCGATTTCGTCCAGAAACACCGTGCCGCCCCCGGCGGATTCCAGCAGGCCGATCCTGGTGGCGGATGCCCCGGTGAAGGCTCCTTTTTCATAGCCGAAAAGCTCGCTGGCAATGAGTTCCTCTGTAAATCCGCCGCAGTTGAAGGAGACGAAGGCCTGGCCCTTCCGGGGCGAAAGGCGGTGGATGGCCTTGGCCACCAGGGCCTTGCCCGTGCCGCTGCCTCCTTGGACGAGCACGTTGCAGCCCACGGGAGCGATCTTGCGGATCAGCTCGAACACCTGGCGCATGGAGGCGCTGGCTCCGATCATGGATTCGAGCCCGGTCTCCTCCCGAAGGGCCTGGCGGAGCTGGCGATTCTCCCGGTTCATGAGCACCTTTTCGCAGGCGCTCTTCACCAGGCTGCGAATCTCAGCCAGTTTCACCGGTTTGGTCACGAAGTGGAAGGCTCCGAGTTTGATGGCCTCGATAGCGGTTTCCAGACCGCCGAAACCCGTTACCAGGACCACTTCGGTATCCACGCCCTGCATCTTCACCCGTTTGAGGGCCTCCAGGCCGTCCATGCCCGGTAGGCGGAGGTCCAGAAGCACCGCGTCGAAGGGCGCTTTGCGGGAGCGCTCCAGAAAGGTCTCGGCGTCCGGGAAAATTTCCGCCGTGTAGCCGTCCCGGGTGAAGGCCTCGCCCAGCCGTTTGCGCGCAGCGGATTCATCGTCCACAACGGCTATCCTACAATTCACAGACTTGCTCCTCGCCGGAGGGTGCCGTGGCTGGGGGGCAGGCCTTGGGCAGGAAGACAAAGAAGGCCGTGCCTTCGCCGGGTTCGCTTTCCACCTCGATGCGTCCGCCGTGGCGCTTGATGATGGAGTAGGTCACGGCCAGCCCCAGCCCGGTGCCTTTGCCCACCTCCTTGGTGGTGAAGAAGGGCTCGAAGATGTGGGGCAGGTTCTGCTGGTCGATGCCTTTGCCGGAATCGCGCACCACAAAGCACACGAAATCGCTGGCGTCCTTGCCGGATACCACGATCTTGCCGCCGGGCGGGGTGGCGTGCACCGCGTTTTGCAGCAGGTTGACGAAAACCTGCTGGAGATGGCGCAGGTTTCCCGCCACCTTGTCCAGGTCCGGCGGCACGTCGACCTCCATGCTCAGCCCGGAGATCATGATCTGGTTCTTGAGCAGCGCCAGAGAGCTTTTCACCACCACTTCAGGGGCCAGAGGGCTGAACCTGGCCTTATCCGTGCGCGAGAAATCCAGCAGGTTGCGCACGATCTCCCCGGCCCGCTCGGCCTGGGCCAGGATGTCACCGGCTATTTCCCGGCCATCTTCATCCAGAGCGTCCCCCTGGGTTTCCAGCAGGGATTCGGCCGAGAGCATGATGTTGTTGATGGGGTTGTTTATCTCGTGGGCAATGCCTGCGGTGAGGGTGCCCAGAGCGGCGATCTTCCTGGCCTGGAGCAGATCCTCCTGGTTGGCGGTGAGTTCCAGGGCCATGCGGTTGAGGGCTTCCAAAAGGCCCGCCACCTCTTCAATGTGGTGGCCGCCGCTCTCCACGGGGCTGAAATCGCCCTTGGCCACGCGCTCGGTAATCCGGCCGATCATGCCTAGAGGTTTGAGCAGGCTCTGGGCGATCACCTTGATGAGTATGGCCATGAACACCAGGAAAATGGCCAGATAGGCGAAGGGCAGAAGAGAAACCTCGAAAATCGTCTTGTGGATGCGTTCGCGCTTGGTGACGATGAGTTCTTCAGCCATGTCCACCAGTTGCTTGCCCGTGGTCCGGGCGAGATTCTGCTCCTGGGAAGTGTCCAGGGTGGTGAATTCCTGGCGGTAGCGGGCCAGGGCCTGCCGGAAATCTTCGAGGCCCTTGGGTCCGGCGACACGGCGCATGTCCTCGCCAAGGTCGGCCACGGCCTCTTCGGCGTGGTCGAGGTAGAGCATGCCCTCGCGCAGGCTTTCCTCCCCGCCGTAGATGAGCAGGTTCTTTTCGTAGCGCCTGGCTTCCAGAATGGAATTGAACAGGTCGTCGTAGCGCTCGGAGAGGTGCAGGCGCTCGCGCACGGCGGCAAGCGTCCAGATGTTGAGCAGCGTCAGGCCGCAGGCGGCCAGGAAAGCGACCAGGAAGAGCGTGAGAATCTTGCCCTTGATGGAGTTGAAAAAGACCCTGAACCGTTGGGCGGCGAGCATTTCCGGCTACCTCCTGATGGTGACACCCCCATCCTAGGCCATGTTCCATTTTGGCACAAGCCTTGAACACCACATGCGTTTCAAAATGAGACGCGGTCAATTGCATTGTCATTTTCCTCGAATATTATCTCAGTAATTCAAGTATGTTATGTGTAAAGAGCGTTCTGGCCCCCTGTTTGCTTAAGGGGGTGGCGGAACGCGAATCTATGGAAAGAATCCTCATCGGCATCGACGCCCTGCATCCAACCTGGGAAGCGCTGCTCCGGGCTTTGTGCCTGGGGCCGCGCATTCAGGCCAAGGTGTGCGTGCTGGCGGTGCTGCCGCCTCGTCAGGTAAAGGGGCCGGGCCTGCTGGAGACCCCGGAGGGCAAGTCCATCCTGCGCAGGATTGAATCCGAGATCGAAGCAGCCAAATCGGCTGGGGCCAATGTGGAACTGTTCGTGGCCGAGGGGCGGTACGACCAGGAAATCATCAACGCGGCGCGGCAGCTGAAAACGACCCTGCTGGTGGCATCGGCCCCCGGCGGGGATGAACAGGGCGGGGAACGGGAGGCCGAAGGCCTGGGCAGAATCCTCAATGGTGTGGATTGCCGGGTGGAACTGGTCTCACCGAAGAAACTTTTCCAACCCAAAAAGGACGGGACATGAGCATACCCATGGAACTCTACCTGCCTATCGCGGGCAACAGTGTCAACATTGTGGCCGTATTCGGCCTGGGCGGGGCGGTAGGCCTGCTTTCGGGCATCTTCGGCGTGGGCGGCGGTTTTTTGATGACGCCGCTGCTCATCATGATGGGCATTCCGCCCACCGTGGCAGCAGCCTCGGATTCCAACCAGATCGTTGGCGCTTCCACCTCGGGAACCCTGGCCCATCTGCGTCTGGGCAACGTGGACGTCAAGATGGGCGTCCTGCTGCTTATCGGCGGCGTGCTGGGCGGCACGGTGGGAGTCGAGATCATCAAGGCGTTGCGCCAGATGGGCAATGCGGATTTTCTCATCAACATCACCTACGTGCTCATGCTCGGGCTGGTGGGCGGCTACATGTTCATCGAGAGTCTGCAATCCATGCGCAAGGCCAAGGCTCCTGCCAAGAACGAGCCGGAGAAGCACGTCAAGTCCAACGCCTTCGGCCGCATGGTGGAGGCCCTGCCCTGGCAGATGGATTTCAAGCGCTCCGGCGTGCGCATGTCGCCCCTGCTGCCTCTGATCCTCGGCGTCCTGGTGGGCGTGCTCTCGGCCATCATGGGCGTGGGCGGCGGCTTCATCATGGTGCCGGTGATGGTGTACATGCTGCGCATGCCCATGCACGTGGTGGTGGGCACCAGCCTGTTCCAGATACTGTTCACCTGCATCAACGTCACGGTGATGCAGTCCATCTCCAACCACACCGTGGACTTCGTCCTGGCCCTCATCCTGCTGGTGGGTTCCGCCCTGGGCGCTCAGGTGGGTGCCAAGGTCGGCAAGAAGCTCCACGGCGACCAGCTCAAGATTTTGCTGGCCTCCCTGGTGCTGGTGGTGATGTTCAAGATTCTCTACGAACTGATTGCCAGGCCTGACGTTCTGCTGGCCTATGTGGGAGGGCACTAGCCATGAAACGCGCCACACTGCTGCTTGTTCTGCTTCTGGCGGCTCCCTGCGCCGCCATGGCAGCCGGAGCTGATTTTACAGTCACCCCCGGCAACATCGACATCCATGCCTTCTACAACGGCACCTCCGTGACCGTGGAGGGCACCGCGCCCGAGGGTTCCCAGGTTGTGCTGCGCTTCACGGGCGCGCCGGAAGACCTGCGCATGAAGGAAAAAGGCAAGGCTCTGGGCCTGTTGTGGATGAACATGAACACCCTGCACTTCGCCAACGTGCCCAAGGTGTGCCTGATCGAGTCGTCGGCTCCGCTGGCGGATATGGGCAAGGCCGGCGCTGGCCTGGGCCTTGAGGGCCTGGCCGGAAAGATCGGCATCGAGCCCGTCACGGCCGACCGCACCACCCTGCTGCCCGAGCTTTTGAAGCTCAAGAAACAGGAAGGCCTGTACCGCCAGACCAGCGGCGCGGTGGTCATGGGCGAGAAGAGCGGCGATATGCGGAAGTTCAGCGCCAAGCTGGCCATTCCGTCGCGCCTTTCCCCCGGAGCCTATGTGGTGGAGGTTTTCACGGTCAAGGATGGCGAAATCGCCACCCAGGCCGTCAAGGCCATAGACGTCAAGCTGGTGGGAGCCCCGGCCCTGCTGGCCGATCTGGCCTTCAACCACAGCGCGTGGTACGGCATTCTGGCTTCGCTCATCGCCATCCTGGCGGGCCTGGGCATCGGACTGGTATTCCAGAGCAAGGAGCCTCACTAAACTCTTATGGCACTTCCAAGCCTTACGGACATCTTCGCCGGGTGGCGTAAAAAGCCGCCCGTGCCCTTCTCGGTGCTTTTCAAGAAATTCAAGAGCATCCTGGAGCGCAACAACGCCATTCTTGAGCTCATAGGCGATATGGGCGACAAGCTGGGGGGCGATTACGTCTTCGACCGGCAGTATATCCTTGATTCCTGCGAGAAGCTCGGCGACCAGGTCTTCAAGCTCGTCTCGGATCTCAGCCTGCTGTGCCAGCGCAAGAACGTGGCTCTGTTCACCGCGTTCGAGCGCCTCCAGCATCAGATCCAGGAAGAGTTGGCTGGCCGCCGGGCTCTTTCGCGCACCGACCATATCCTCCCCCTGGCGGAACTGACCCACGACCTGGCCGACGAGGGCGGCAACAAGATGGCCAGCGTGGGCGACATCAGGAACATCCTGGGGTTCGCCGTGCCCGAGGGGTTCGTGATAACCGCCGGGGCCTATTTTGAAGTGCTTGAGCGCGCCGGGCTGCGCACGATGGCGGCCGAAACCACCCGCAGGCTGTGCGACAGCCAGGGGCGCGGCCTTGAGGACGAAGCGGCGCAGCTGCGCGAGGCCATCCTGAAGATGCCCTTGCCCAAGGCGCTTACCAAATCCATCGAAAAGGCCGCGTGGGAGCTTTCCGGCGAGAAGGGCCTTCTTCTGGCCGTACGTTCCAGCGCCTGGGGCGAGGATGGGGAATCGAGCTTCGCGGGCATGTACGAGAGCGTGCTGGGCGTGGCTCCCAAAGACATCCTGCCCGCCTACCGCCGGGTGCTGGCCAGCCTGTTCTGCGAAGAGGCCCTGCGCTACCGGCTCCACCGCGACCAGTGCGAAGAGGAACCGGCCATGGCCGTAGGGGTCATGCGCATGGCGGATGCCGTGGTCAGCGGCGGCCTTTACACCTACGCCCCCCTGCAGGAGCAGGATCAGGCCATGGTGGTCAGCGCGGCCTGGGGCCTGGGCAAGCCTATCGTGGACGGCACGGCTGAGACCGATACCTATCTTTTGCACCGCGATCCGCCCCATGTGCTGCTGTCTTCGGAAATTTCGGCCAAGAACACCCGGCTGGTGCTGGACAAAAACGGCGGAACCCGCACCGAGGACGTTCCCGAGGAGCAGCGCGGCGCACCCTGCCTGTCCGCCGGGCAGTTGGCCGTGCTGGCCAAGACGGCCATGAGTCTGGAACGTTTCTTCAAACGCCCCTTGGACGTGGAGTGGGCCATCACCCATGAAGGCGACCTGGTGGTGCTTCAGGCTCGGCCCCTGTCCATCCGGCCCAGGACCTGCGCCCTCAGCGAGGACGTGGCCGAAGCGGCCAAGGACGCCACCGTGCTCCTCTCCGGCAAGGGCGTCTCCGCCATGGGCGGGGTGTCCTCCGGGCCTGTCCATCTGGTGGCCGAGGGCGCGGACCTTGCGGATTTTCCTTACGGAGCCATATTGGTGGCCCGCCACTCCTCGCCGCGTTACGCCAAGGTGATGCCCAAATGCCGGGGCATCATCACCGACGTGGGCTCGGCCACTGGGCATATGGCCACTCTGGCCAGAGAACTGCGCGTACCCACCCTGGTGGGCACGGGCAGCGCCACCCGCACCCTGCGCGAAGGCCAGGAGATCACCCTGGATGCCGACCATATCGTGGTCTACGACGGCGCGGTGGAGGCCCTGTGCCGCTTCGAGCTGGTGCGCGAGGACGTGTTCGAAGAGTCCTGGGAGTACCGCACTCTGAAGAGGGTGCTGCGGCACATCAGCCCGCTCACTTTGCTCGATCCCAACTCCGAAGACTTCAGGCCCGAGGCCTGCAAGAGCCTGCACGACATCGCCCGCTACGTGCACCAGCGGGCCGTGGACAAGCTCATCTCCCTGTCCGAGACCCACCAGGAGATACGCGAGAGCGCGCCCCGCAAGCTGGTGACCAAACTGCCCCTGGGGCTCACCGTCATCGACGTGGAAGGCGGCCTGAACCAGCCGGCCGGAAGCGAGCCCGCGGAGGCGGACCTCCGCTGCCGTCCCCTGCGCGCCCTGATGGAAGGCATGAACGCCTCGGGCATGTGGGAAAATCATCCCGTGCCCGTGGATATGGGCAGCTTCATGTCCAGCGTCACCAGGACGCTGACGGCGGACCAGTCCCACCCCAAGAACGTGGGGCGCAATCTGGCGGTTATCTCCAAAGAGTACCTGAACCTGCACCTGCGGCTGGGCTACCACTTTACGGTGGTGGACGCCTTTCTGGGCGGCTCCATCAACGACAACGCCATCTTTTTCCGCTTCATGGGCGGGGTGACCGATTTCACCCACCGTTCCCGCCGGGCGACGCTGGTGGCAGCCATTCTGGAACAAAACGATTTTGTGGTGGAGATCAAGGGGGATATGGTCACTGGCAGGGTCAAGAAACACCCAACCAGGGCCATGCTGGACAAGATGTTCATGCTGGGCGGACTTATCGGCTACACCCGCCAGCTGGACGCCGTGCTCGACTCCGAAGGAGCCGTGCAACGCCACCTTGAAACATTTCTGAAACGCATCGCCGCAGTAAGGGAGACGCGAGAGTGACGATCGAAACCCAAGATATTCAGGACTCCGGCGGCTCGTCGGGAAGGCATAAAACCAGCATTCTGGTGCTCGACGACGAGCCCATCGTCTGCAAACGCCTCAAACCCTTCTTCCAGAAGGTCGGCTACGAGGTGGAGACCTACGGCAAACCCTCCGAGGCCCTGGCCCGGGTGGAACAGCGCCGCTTCGACGTGGTCATCACCGATCTCAAGATGGAAGGCCTGGACGGGCTGGCCTTTCTGGCCAAGGTGAAGGCCCTGTATCCCGATACGGATGTCATCGTCATCACCGGCTTCGCCACCATGGAAACCGCCCGCGAGTCCTTCCGCAAAGGGGTGTTCGACTTCGTGGCCAAACCCTTCAAGCTGGCCGAGATACTCGACGGCGTGAAGCGCATCGAGAAGGAGCGGGGGCTCGTCCCCTGACCGGATCCATGGGAGACAAGGACGGAAAGACGGCCCCCGGCGGCGGCAGGCAGCCGGGAAGCGCCCGGTTTCTTTTCCGTTCTTTCAAGCGCATCCTGGGTCTCAATACCGCAGTTTTGGAGCGCATGGCCCAGATGGACCGGGCCCTTGGCGGCGAGTACATTTTCGACAAGGCCTTTTTGGAAACCGCCGTGCGCGATGTCTGCCGCCTGACCCATCTGGTGGCCTACCATCTCAACGGCATGGCCGGTGAAGGCTATGTCGAACTCTACGACGCCTTCCTGGCGGTCAAGGACGCCCTGGAGGACATACTGGCCGGGGGCATGGGGCCGCTGGCCGGTCGCCGGGTGCTGCCCTTCAAGGAGATCGGCTGGGAGATGGAACCCCTGGCCGGGCTGTGCAGCGTGGGGCTTGCTGTGCTTGGACGAACTTTGGGCCTGCCCGCGCCGGACGGCTTGGCGGTGACGGTCACGGGCATGCGCGACCTGGCCGGGCCGCACAGGGAAGAGGCCATGCAAGAGGTGGAGGAGGGCGCAACCGCCCTGTTCTCACGGCTCGGCGGCGAACGGTCCCTTGAGCTGACGCTGGTTACCGCCGGTACGGAAGGCGCGGGCAAAGTGCTGGCCACCGCCTCTGCGGATTCGGCGCACGAGGCCGCACAAGCGGCGGCGGATTTCGCCGCAACCCACGGCCAAACCAGGCCGGAGGAGGCGGAAGCGCCGGAAACGCATCTGGCCGTTTGCGTGCGTCCACGCAGTGCCGGTGACGTCCACGGCACGCTCCAGACCCTGGCCCACGACCCCAACCTTCCTCCGGCCATGTTGGCTGTGGCGGCCTCGCCCGGCCATGACGGGCTTGCGGACCGCTCCTGGCTTTCGCGCACCGCGCCCCATAATCCCCTGCGTACCCGCGTGGCTGCCAAACCCCTGGATACCCCCCTGCCCGGCGGAACGCCTCTATCGCCTTCCCGTGGCCGGGCGTTGCGCGGTTCGGCCTGGCTTACGCCGGAGAAGGCCGCCCAACTGGCGGAGATGGGGCTTGCGGCGGAGCGGGCCCTGGGCGGGCCATGCCTGCTTTCCTGGACTCTTGGCCCTGGTGGCTTCAGCCTGACCTGCCTGGAACCCGCCGACACGGCTTTCCCAGAATGGCCGGAGGAGGGCGGCGGCCAGGGCGTTGAAGATTTTGATGGCCCAGGAGACGACGAGGTGCTCCTTTCCGGCGGGCAGATCGCCTGCGGCGGGGTGGGAGCCGGTCCGGTGGTGCTTCTGGACGACAGCACTCCTGTGGACTCTGTTCCCTTGGGCTCCGTGGGAGTGGCCCAAGCCGCAACGCCTGCCCTGTCGCGCATCGTGCCCCGGCTGGGAGCGCTTCTGGCCGAGGTGGGCACGGCGGCAAGCCATCTGGCCACCGTGGCCCGCGAGAACCGGGTGCCAGCCGTGTTCGGGTTAAGGGGAGCGGCGGCCCTTGCCGCAGGAACCATGGTCACCGTGGATGCCGAGCAGACCGCCGTGTACCGGGGGGTGGTGGAGCCGTTGCTCCGCCAGGCCGCCATGCAGGGCGCGCGCGTGGGCTCGGAGCCGGAATATCTGGTGCTGCGCAGGCTTCTGCGCCACATCCGGCCCCTCAATCTGGTGGACCCGCAGGCGGATACCTTTCAGGCCGCCCGGTGCCGCACCTGCCACGACATCATCCATTTCGCTCACGAGAAGGCCGTGGACCTGCTGCTGGCCATTGACGCCAGCGGCCGGGGCACGGGGGGGCTGGGCGCGCCCCGCCGCCTGCGGGAAGATTCGCCCTTTGAGCTGGGCATCGTGGACGTGGGAGGAGGGCTTTCCGGCCAGGGCCGCGAAGTCGGGCTGGACGAGGTGACCAGCCTTCCCCTGCGGGCCTTTCTGGAGGGGCTGCTTCTGAAGGAGGCGCGGCGTCAGGGTCCGGCGCGCCTCTCCATCGGCGATATCGTGGCCGGGATGAGCCGCACCTCCCAGGCCATGTCCGCGCTGCCGGGAAGCGCCGGAATGAACCTGGCCCTGGCCGCCAGGGATTGGGCCAACATCACCCTGCGCCTGGGGTACCACTTCAGCGTGGTGGACGCCGTGGTTTCCGACCGGCCCGAACACACCTTTGTCTATTTCCGCTTCGCCGGAGGCTTTGCCGACGGCGACCGGCGCGCCCGCAGGGCCGGGCTGATCCTGAGTGTTCTGGAGCGGCTGGGTTTTCGGGCCTCGCGCAAGGGCGATCTGGTGGTTGGCAAGCGCAAGCTCATGGAAGCCGGGGAGGCCCTGGATGTCCTGCGTTTTCTGGGGGCGTTGTCGGCGTTCACCCGGCAGCTCGATGTAGAGCTGGCCTCGGAGAGCGACGTGGAGCGTTTCGCCGGGGAGTTTCTGGAAACCTGCGGCCTGGCCCGGCAGCGCCCGGACTCTCAGGAGGCCTCATGATCCGGGAACTCTTCACAAATCTGGCCAACCGCTGGCACAGCCGCAGAACCCGCCGCGAGGCAATGGTTCTGGGCTGGATCAAGGCCCGTTATCACATTTTCCGCGTGCTCCTGGCCAACAACGAGCGCGCCCTGGAGGGCATGGCCGAGGTGGACCGTCTGCTGCGGGAAAACGAACCTTCCCGGCTGCCGGATACCGTCCGGGAACTGCGGGAGACCGTGCTGGAACTGGCCGACGGACTCAACCGCCTGACGGACAACGCCCACACCGGGCTCTATCCCCGGTTGGAGTCCCTTGAGCGCGGGCTGGACGAGGCCGTGGACCGCTACAGCCGGGCTCCCCGCCGCATGTGGCTGCCCCTGGCCGAGGTCACCCCGGACATGCGCGAGCAGGCCGGGGGCAAGGCCCAGCCGCTGGGAACCCTGGCCCGCGCAGGACTACCCGTGCCCGAGGGCGTCTGTTTTACCCGCCGGGCCTGCCGGGAATACCTGCGGCGTGCCCATCTTGAAGACCGGCTGAAGGCATTGCTGCGCGAGGCCGCGTCCGGTGGGGCGGATTTGGACGCCTTGTCCGGGCGCGCGCGTTCCATGATCGCCGCTGCCGGGCCGGACAGCGAGTTGGACCGGGAACTCCCTGCCGCCTGGGAGCATCTGTCCGGCGGTCGGGGACTGGCCATATCCGTGCGCAGCAGCGCCTCTTCCGAAGACGGAACCGAGCATTCTTTTGCCGGACAGTACGCCAGCGTGCTCGGCGTGCGGACGCCGGAAGCCATGACCCAGGCCTTCAAGACTGTGCTGGCCAGCGCGTTTTCCGCCAGGGCCATGGCCTACCGGGCCGGGGCCGGGCTCGCTGGTGAATCCGTGGACATGGCCGTGCTCTGCCAGAGGATGGTCGACGCCAGGGCTTCGGGCGTGCTGTTTTCCGTGGACCCCATGGCCCCGGCATGCGGGCGCATGCTGCTTACCGCCGTGCCGGGCCTGGGCACCCAGGCTGTCTCCGGCCGTGCTCCGGCAGACGTCTACCGGCCAGCCCGCGATCCGCGCGTCCAAGCCCTGGAACACGCCCCCGCCGAAATCGCCGTGAAGACCGTGCGTGAGGTCATGGCCGATGCGGGCGGCCTTCGCCTGGAGGATGTCCCGGAAGCCGAAGGGACGCTGCCGCTGCTCTCGCCCGGTGAGATAGGAACCCTGCGTGACCACGCCTTGCGTATCGAGGCCCTGGCGGGTTGCGCCCAGGATATCGAATGGGCCGTGGACCATCAGGGGATGGTCTGGATTCTTCAGGCCCGTCCGGCCCGGCTGGCGCGGCCCGCGCATGGCGGTCAATCCTGTCCGCCGACCCAAGCGGTCCAGGCGGGGCAAACGGGCCAATCGGGCCAATCGGAACAGTCGGCCCAAGAGCTCCAATCGGGCCAGTCGGCCAAGCCGGTCCAGGATGTCCAGACGAACCAGGTTGGGACGGCAGGGCAACCGGGACATACAGGGTCATTGGATCGACCGGTGCAAGCCGTGCCATCCGGTGAGCCGGAGGAGGGCCATCCCGGCACCGTGGGGCAAGCTTGTCTGACGGACTGCAACCCCCCTGGTCAGGTGCTTCTGAGCGGAGGCGTCGGAGCCTCGCCGGGCAAGGCCGCCGGGCGGCTGGCTGTGGTGCGCTCCCGGCAGGATCTGGCCGCAGCGGCCAAGGCACCCCGTCCGGTGGTGCTGGCCCTGCACCAGAGCCTGGTGGACGCGGCCTCTCTGGTTCCCGAGGCGGCTGGTCTGCTGGTGGACATGGGCAATCCCCTGGACCATCTGGCCGGGCTCTCCCGGGAGCTGGGCATCCCCATGATCACTGGCCTGGGCACGGCCACCTCCGCCCTGGTTTCCGGCGACTGGGTGCTGGTGGACGCCGACCGGGGCATGGTGCTGGCCGCCGACCCGCTGGTCTGGCAAAACGCCCCCAAACCTTCGGCCAGAAAGGCCGCCAGACCCGGCGGCGCGGGCGCTCAGGTGCGGGACATGATCCTGCCGCTTAACCTCACCGATGCCTACGGCCCCACATTTTCCATCATGGAGTGCAAAAGCCTGCACGATCTGGTGCGCTACACCCACGAAAAGGCGGTGATCGCCCTGTTCGAGGCGGGCGACGCCATCACCGGGGAGACCTTTTCCCTGGTGCGCCGTCTGAAGGATGACGCCGGGTTGTCCTTTTTCATTATCGACCTGGGCGGCGGGCTCGTTCCGGGCCGGTCCGCCACGCTCGGGCGGGAAGACATCCTCTGCGAGCCTCTGGGCGCGCTGTGCCGGGGGATGTCCACGCCGGGCCTGCGCTGGGGCACGGCCCCGCCCATCACGGACGTGACCGGGCTCATGACCCGCTCGCTTCTGGACGCGCGCAGCGAGCGCCCCGTGGGCAACCCCAACTATGCCCTGGTGTCCAGGGATTATCTGAATCTCAACGCCCGCGTGGACTACCATTTCGCCATGGTCGACGCCGTCTGCGGCATCAATCCGCGTGAAAATTCCATCCGCTTCCGCTTCAAGGGCGGCGGCACGGCCCGCATCCAGCGCGAGCGGCGGGCGGTCTTCGTGGAGACGGTCCTGCGGGAGGAGGAATTTTTCACCACCCGCCAGGGGGATATGGTCACGGCGGTGCTCATGGAGGGCTCGCGGGAGTCGATCCGCGCCAAAATGGAGATGCTTGGCCGGTTTTTGGGCTTCAGCAGGCTGCTGGACGCCTCCATGATCAACGACGACATGCCGCGATATATCGCCGATGCCTTCCTGGCGGGCGATTATGCCCTGAACGGCTTGGAGGCCATGTTGTCTGGCGGAAAATAGCAGCAGGACCAGGCCGGATTCGTGGTGCTTGGTGGGGGTTCCCGCAGGCGGGTTCAGGCGTGGTGGAAGCGTATGGCCGGAAGCTCCACCGCAGTGAGCACCCGGCCGGAACCCGCGTCGGTATCCACGCCGATGATGCCCGGAGCGGCCAGCGGCGTCTCCAGGGGGACATGGCCGAAGACCTGCGTCAGGCCAAGCGCCTGCCAGCCGTCGGGGTGGGGCGTCCTGTTGGCCAGCAGGGTCTCCAGTTCCAAGGTGTCTGCCAGGCTCGGGTCGCTTCCGGCGGGCAGGGGGGCGTGGAAGAACACGTAGGGGCCGATGCGCAGCCAGCGGGATAGCCCCCGGAAGAACTCGCGGTGCTCTTCGGGCATGAAATCGAGCCCTGTGCCGCCGGGGGGCGCGTCGTAGCTGTCAAGCGTGGCCTGGAACCCGGTGACGCGCATTTGGCGCAGGTCTTCGGGCGAGCGCGTGGCGTCGTAGCGCAGCAGGGCGGCCTCATGGTTGCCCATGAGGAATACCGAATCCGGCCGCTCGCTTCGCAGGCGCAACAGCCGGTCCACCACCAGGCGAGAGTGTTCGCCCCGGTCGATGTAGTCTCCCAGAAAAACAAAGCGGGCCTCGGGGGCCACCCCCATGAGGCGACCGAGAAGGGCGTCAAGCATTGCCGCTTGTCCGTGAATATCGCCGATGGCGAAAAGATGGGGGATGTTCATGGGGATACTCGCCGCAAGGGCTTAGGAGCCCGGAATTTTGATGATGAACCGGGTGCCTTTGCCTTGGGCGGATTCCACCTCAATGCTTCCCTTGTGGTTCTCGGTGATGATGAAATAGGACACCGAAAGGCCAAGCCCCGTACCATGACCAGGAGGCTTGGTGGTGAAGAACGGTTCGAAGATGCGCTTGCGCACGGATTCTTCCATACCGGGGCCGTTATCCGCGATTTCCAGGACAAGCGTCTTCTCATTCATTGAAGTCCGCAGGGTGATTGTCGGGCGTTCCTGGCCGCAATCCTTGGCACCCATGGCCTGAGCCGCGTTCTTGAGCAGATTGAGAACCACCTGCTCTATCTCGGTCTGGCTGCAGCGCACGGCAGGCAGGCCGGGGGAATAGTCTCGCTTGATCACTATCTGTTTGAAATCGTGTTTCTTCTTCAGATCGTAGTCTGAGGCCGCCAGTTCCACGGCTTTGTCCAGCAAGGCGTTGATATCGGTTATACTGTGCTGTGGCTCGGCCTTGCGGCTGAATTCCAGCATGTTGGACACGATGCGGGCACCGCGGATACCGGCCTCCCGCGCGGCCTCCAAAAATCGCACGGTGCCGCGTTTTGCACAATAGGCCTGGATACTTTCCAGGGTGCACCCGCATTCAGCTGCAGCTTTGGTGTTGGCCTGGTTGCCGGAGGTCAGGTGGGAAAGCGCCACCTGGGTGCTTTGCAGGATAGCCGCCAGGGGGTTGTTGATTTCATGGGCCATCCCGGCGGCCAGACCGCCGACGCTGACCATCTTTTCGGTCTGGATGAGGACTTCCTGCATATGTTTGCGTTCTGTGATGTCGCGCCAGGCCGTGAACAAGGCATGGTTGCCTTCATAGGCCATGGGAACGATGGAAACCTCCACGCTGATATCCGTGCCGTCAAGCCTGCGGTGCACCCACTCGAATATGTCGCGCCCTGCCGTGAAGGCGTTGTTGATATGGATTGCTGCAGCATCCGGCGATCTGCTCCCGTCGGGTTGCAAGGCAGGGGAGAGCTCGTGCGGGGTTTTTCCGACAATCTGCGAGCGGTCTCCTCGCAACAGGGTCTCTGCCGCCCGGTTGCATTCGACGAACACTCCGTTGACGATGATGAGGTAGGCGTCTGGAGAATCGAAAAACAAAACGCGGTATTTATCCTCGCTTTCCCGCAGGGCGTCTTCAATCCTTTTGCGCTCGGAGATGTCGCGGGAGATGCCGAACATGCCTGTGACCGTACCCTGCTCGTCCCGAAGAGGGCCTTTGGTGCACAGATAGGTGACAGGACCCTGCCGGGTGGTGAGGGCTTCCTCGTAGGTCATGATTTGGCCTGATTCCCTGACCAGCCGGTCGTGGTTCATGATTTCGGCCGCCTCGGCAGGGGGGAATTGGGCTGAGTCGTCCCGGCCGAGAATTTCCTCCACGGGCTTGCCGACCACCCGGGATACTTCTGTGTTGGCCAGGAGGTAACGTCCTTGAAGGTCTTTGGCGAAGACGGCGTCTGTGGTTCCTTCGATTATGGAATTCAGAAGCGCCTTTTGCCGCGCCAGTTCCTGCTCGGCATGCCTGCGCTCGGTGACGTCCGTCCAACTGGACCGGACGGTTTCCCTGCCTGAGAGGAGAAATCTGACGAGGCGGACCTCGCAGAGAAGTTCCTGGCCCGCTGCGTTGCGGATGGCCCGTTCCACGGAGACGGCTTCTCCGGCCAGCACCCGTTGGCGATTGCGGTCAACGGATTCATCGATGCGTTTGCCGTCGGGCTGAATAGCCGCGTAGAATCTGAAGACGCCGTTTTCCAGGAGATCTTCGCGGCTGGTGGCGAACAGGGCTTCCGCATTCTTGTTGGCTATGAGGACCTCATGGGTATCTGCGTCCGCCAAAAGGATTGCTTCCGGGGCAAGTTCCACCAGCAGCCTGAAGCGTTCTTCGTTTTCCTTAAGGAGTTCCTCGGCCCGTTTGCGCTCGGTGACGTCGTGGGCGATGCTGTCGATAACGGTGACATTGCCCTGCGGATCGTAATGCAGGTCGACGGTCCAGGCCATCTGCCGCACCTCATCGCAAAGCGAGACCAGCCGGTTCTCGATGGTTGCGTGGCGTACGCGGCCTTCGGCCCAGTCGGCTAAGGCCTGCTTGGTGGCCTTGCGGTCTGCTGAATGGATGAAGGAGAGGGCTTCGCGTCCGATGCAGTCTTCCGGTTCCAGGCCGAGGAAGCGGCGGGCCACGGGATTGACGTAGAGAAAGCGCCCGACAGGGTCGAGCTGGGTGACCAGGGTATCCGTGCTTTCCACTACTTCGCGGAAGCGTTCCGCACCGATGCGAATGGCCTGTTCGGCGCGTTTTCGTTCGGTGATTTCTCTGTCCAGTTCCTGGTTGGCCTGTTGGAGGTCCCGGGTTCTTTCCTCCACGCGTCGCTCCAGTTCGTCATGGGCCTTGTGGAGGGCCTCTTCTGCCCGCTTGCGCTCGGCCAGATCCCAGACCAGATCCGCCAGTTGACTCACGGACTCAATGTCGGATTCGTCGTAATCCTGCGCTTTGTTGCCAATGCCGAGAATGGCTACGATGAGGCCCTGGCGGAAAACCGGGACCACCAGCTCGCGCAGAATGGGCGAGTGCCCTTCCGGCAAGCCTTTCTTATCCGCGATCGATTGGTAATCATTATGGATAACCGGTTGGCCAAGGCGGATGCAATCCGCCCAGATGCCGGCCAGGGCCACATCGTAATGTGATCCCTTACCCTCGGCCTGGCACATGTGGCTGGTGGTCTGCGTCGACCACGCCTGGAGAAGAATGGTTTCCTGATCGGGGTTGAGAAAATGCAAGAAGCCGATGCGGCTCTCCGTGAGGAGCTCCGCCTCATCAAGGGTGGCGATCAACAGTTGCTCAAGGGAATGCCCGGTGGAAAACTTCATCAGGCGAAAACGGGCTTGAAGGATCTTTTCCGTGCGACTCTGTCCCCAACTGCAGGAGGACAGTTCGGTGATCAACGCGTGGGCCTTCTCAAGCTCGGCGAGGAGTTGTTTTTGGTTTTTTTCCGAATCAGGCATGGTCGCTCCACAGGGTGAGAGGCGTCAACTGCGTTTGCAATCCGGGCCAACCCGGCGTCAGACCTTGTTATGTCTGTTTCCCATGAGAGTGGAATGGCGTCAATCGGCATTCGCGTCTGCGTTTGTGAGATTCATAAAGTTGCTGGAAACAGAGACGTCGGGACGTGGCGCGTCGTTGAAATATGCTGTTGCCCAAGGCAGTCAGCCATCTGTTGCCGGTATATGTGCAAGATTTTGCACGTGCACATTGCACATACATGCAAGATATCACACCAAATCGGTATGGAATTATCTAACATACTGATTGTACGTGGGTATTTGTTGGAACGCCACTTGCTAACACAAAAGGCGGCCTGTTTCGAGGGAAGACCCAAAACCTTTGGCTCCTTCGATCGGGCAGCAATGCAAAAGTGTTTTATCCTTGCCGAATTTGCAACGAAGCCGTACAAAATAGTGTGCAGTCAAAAGCTGTTTTGGGGCGCAGGTGGAGCATCGGCGGTCGTCCGTTGCCCGCTTTGGCGGACAAGAAGTCGTGCCGTGGTCGGCCTTTCCGAAGCGCCCCGGCGTCTGCGGGTATTTTTGGAGTGTCTGCGTATTCATAAGGAGCCGTCATGTTCGCGCGTACCGCCGCTGTGCTGACACTGTGTATTTTGGCAGGGCTTCTTCCCTGCCAGGCCGCATCCGGGGGTGATGCCAAGGCCAGGCAAAAGCCGGTCGGGCAGGAAGCCGGGGCGGGCAACACTGCCGCCGCAAAGTTGTCGGGCTATCTCAAGGAAGCGGGCGAGAACAATCTGCGGCTCAAAGCGGCCTACCACCGCTTCCAGGCCGCCCTGGAAAAGATTCCCCAGGCGACAAGCCTTGAAGACCCCAGGCTCAACCTGGGCTACTTTCTGGTCCCCGTGGAAACCCGTGTCGGCCCTCAGCGCGCCAGAATCGGCGTGGCCCAGATGATCCCCTGGATCGGAAAACTCATCGCCAAGGGGGACCGGGCCGCCTTGGAGGCCGACGCCGAAAAAGGGCGCTTCGACGCCCTGCGCCTGTCCATCTTTTACGAGGTCAAACGGGTCTACTACGAATATGCCTACCTGCTGAGGGCCATCGACATCACCCGCGAAAACCGGGAACTGCTCGACTATCTGGAGGGAGTGATCAACGCGCGCTACACCGCCGGGGTCTCCCCCTATTCCGATCTGCTGGCCGTGCAGGTGGAGCGCGACAAGCTCGACGACCGCCTGCGCACCATGGAAGACTTCAAACACCCCCTTGAGGCGGCCATGAACGCGGTGCTCAGTCGCGACATGAACGCCCCCTTTGCCGATGTGCCGGATATCCCGGTGATCACGGCCAAGCTTGACGGCAAGGAACTGGCCGCCCGGTTGGACGCGGTGAATCCCCAGCTCAAGGTCTTTGAATATCTGGCGGGCAGCCAGAAGAAAAGCGAAGCCCTGGCCAGAATGGACTACATTCCAGACGTGACCGTGGGCCTGGAAACGGTGCTTACGGATTCCTTCAACGCATACCGTGGCGCGCGCAACGCCACCACCGGGGTGTGGCAGGCAACCGGCCCGCCCCCCTCCGATTCGGGCAAGGACGCGGTGATCGCCTCGGTATCCTTGAATATCCCCTTGTGGTTTGGCAAGCGCGAGGCCGCCATCCGCGAGGCCAAGGCTCGCCAATTGGCCGCTGTTAGCGACCGCGACGGCCTGCGCGACAAGCTTACTTCAGACCTTAAGCTGGCCCTGTACAACTACCGCGACGCCGAACGGAAGCTGGATCTGTACAAGACCACCCTCATCCCGCGCGCCGAGCAGTCCCTTGGTGCGAGCCTGACCTCCTACCAGGCGGCCAAGGGCTCCTTCATGGACCTCATCAACACCCAGCGTACCCTGCTGGAGTTCGAGCTGAACCATATCCGGGCCATGGCCACCCAGGCCCAGCGGCTGGCGGAGATCGAATCGCTGGTGGGCGACGAGTTGCTCTACACGGTTTCCGGTTCGTTCCGGGACCTGAGCACGTACAAGATGCCGGGAAAATGATCCCGGCCTGTAGCCGCCGGATTTACAGCCGGGCGGCAGGGCATCCCTGCCCGCTGCTGCATGTCCTTACCGGCTGTGCCACCCGCGCCTGAGGTGGGCCGCGAAGCCTGAAACCCTGGAGTGACGCGATGGAATATTGGAAGAAATCCGGCAACGGGAGACGGCGGGGCATCTGGATTGCAGCCCTGGTTCTCGGCGCGTTCGTTCTGGGGTTCCTGCTGCGCGGGGGGGGCCACGACGCTTCCGTGCAGACGGCGGACAAGCCCGCCGCCACGGCCACGGCAGATGGTCACAAGCACGACGAGGGCGAGATCGATTACTGGACCTGTTCCATGCACCCCTGGATTCATCTTCCCGATCCTGGCAAGTGCCCCATCTGCTCCATGGACCTCATCCCGGTGCTGAAGCGGTCCGGTCAATCCGGCCAGGACGAGGGCCTGCGCGAGGTGTCGCTGTCATCCTCGGCCATGGCCCTGGCCCAGGTGGAACTCACCAAAGTGGAAAACCGCGTTCTGGATTCCGACACCCGGCTCATGGGCAAGGTGGAATACGACGAGACCCGCCAGGCTTACCTCACCGCCTGGACCGGAGGGCGCCTGGACAAACTGTATATCGACCATACCGGCGAGGTTGTGGTGAAAGGCCAGAAGATGGCCGAGATTTACAGCCCGGATCTTTACGCCGCCCAGGCCGAACTGTTGGAGGCGATGAAGGCCTCGGCCAAGCTCAAGGACGCCAAGCAGGAATACATCCGCGACGCCGCTGCCCGCACGGAACAGGCCGCCCGCGAGAAGCTGCGACTCCTGGGGTTTGGCCAGGGTCTGGCCAGCCAGGTGCTGTCAGCGGGCAAACCTGCGGACCATGTGGTGCTCACCGCTCCCATCGGGGGTGTGGTCATTCGCAAGGAAGTGGAGCAGGGGGCCTACGTCACCACGGGGGCGCGGCTGTTCGCCATAGCCAACCTGTCCCACGTGTGGGTGGTGCTGCGGGCCTACGAATCCGACCAGCCCTGGATCAGGATGGACGCCGACGTCCGCTTCGAGGCCGAAGGCATTCCGGGCAAGACCTTTACCGGCAAGGTGGTGTTCATCGACCCGGTGATGCAGGACATGAACCGCACCTTCCGGGTGCGCCTGGACGTGGCCAACGCCGACGGAGCGCTCAAGCCGGGCATGCTGGTGCATGCGGTGCAGCAGGCCGGGCAGGGGGGGCGCAAGTCCCTGGCGGTATCGGCTTCTGCGGTTTTGCTTACCGGTAAGCGTGCGGTAGTTTACGTTGCGGATATGGCTAAACCCGGCACCTTTGAAGGCCGCGAAATTGTGGTCGGCCCCAAGGCAGGGGACTGGTATGCCGTCGCGCGGGGCCTCAAGGAAGGCGAATCCGTGGTAACGCGGGGAGCCTTCGCCATAGACAGTTCGGCCCAGCTTCAGGCCAAGCCCAGCATGATGAACCCCGAGAGCGGCATGCCCGCTCCGGTCCATGTTCACGGCCAGGCTCCGGGCGCACCGGGCACGGCGGCTCCGGGCGCGGCAGCGGTTCCCACGGCCTTCCTGGAGAGGCTCAAATCCCTGGGCCAGGCCTTCAAGGCCGTGGGTGCGGCGGCGGACTCCGGTGATATCCAGCAGTACAAGAAGGCCAGCGAGGCCTTCTTCAAGGCCCTAATGGCCGTGGACCCGGCTGGTCTCTCCGGGCCGTGGCTGAACCAGTGGAAGGATCTCTCCATGCTGCTGGGCAACGACGCCGTCATCGGCAGGGAAACCTCTTCCATTGTCGAGGCCCGCTGGCAACTGGCCGAGATGGACGGCCACATGAAACGTCTGGAAGAGGTCTTCCCGCACCAGGGCGCGCTCACTGCGCCCAAGGCCAAGCCTCTGGCCTCCATGGCGGCCCAGCACGCCATTGTTGCCCTGTACAAGGCCTACCTGCCCGTGCAGGAAGCCTTGGCCATAAACGACGGCCCCGGCGCGTCCAAGGCTGTCAAGGCGCTGGCTCCGGTAGTCGCCGCCGTGGACGGCGTGGGGCTTTCCGGGCCGGCCCTGGAAGCCTGGAAAGCGGCCAAAGCCAAGCTGGTCGAAGGCCTCAAGGCCATGGCGGCTGCCAAGCCCGACGATCTCGAAGCCATCCGCACGGGCTTTTACGCCTTCTCCCAAGGCCTCTCCAAGGCGGTTTCCACGGAGGGCTCCATGGGGGCGGGCACGGTCTACGAGATATTTTGCCCCATGGCCTTCGACGGCGAGGGAGCCACCTGGCTCCAGCCTGACCCCAAGATCAGAAACCCCTACCTGGGTTCGGAAATGGGCGATTGCGGCGAGGTTAAAGGCCGCGTGGATCTGGGAGAATAGCCCATGCACAGCATGAACCTCCCTGGCGGCGAAAGGCCCGGCGTCATGAGCCGGATCATCCGGTTCTGCCTGGAAAACACGTTCATCGTGAGCCTGTTCGTGCTTCTGGTCATCGGCTGGGGCGTGATGGTGGCCCCTTTCGACTGGGATCTGGGCGGCCTGCCCCGCGATCCGGTGCATGTGGACGCCATCCCGGACATCGGCGAGAATCAGCAGATCGTTTTCACCGAATGGCCCGGCCGCTCCCCTCAGGACATGGAGGATCAGGTCTCCTACCCGCTCACCGTGGCTTTGCTCGGCGTTCCCGGCGTCAAGACGGTGCGCAGCTTCTCCATGTTCGGGTTTTCCACCATCTACGTGATTTTCAAAGAGAACGTGGACTTCTACTGGTCGCGTTCCAGGCTCCTTGAAAAGCTGTCCAGCCTGTCGACCAATACCCTGCCCGCCGGGGTGAAGCCCATGCTCGGCCCGGACGCCACCGCTCTGGGCCAGATATTCTGGTACACCCTGGAGGGCCGCGACAAGGACGGCAACCCGGCTGGTGGCTGGGACCCTGCCGAGCTGCGCGCCATCCAGGACTGGTACGTGCGCTACGGCCTGCTCTCCGCCGACGGCGTGGCCGAGGTGGCTTCGGTTGGCGGCTACGTCAAGGAGTACCAGGTGGACGTGGACCCGGACGCCCTGCGCGCCGCCGGGATCACTTTGGAGCAGGTGTACGGCGCGGTGCGCCAGTCCAACCTGGACGTGGGCGCGCGCACCATCGAGATCAACGGGCCAGAATACGTCATCCGGGGCATCGGCTTTGTTAAGAGCGTCAAGGATCTGGAAGAATCTGTCATCGTGGCCAGGGACAACCAGCCCATCCGCCTGAAGGACGTGGCCCATGTGCAGCTTGGCCCCGCCTTGCGGCGCGGCGTGCTGGACAAGGGCGGGACAGAGGCCGTTGGCGGCGTGGCCGTGGTGCGCTACGGCGGCAACCCGCTGGACGCCATCAAGAATGTCAAGGCCAAGCTTAAGGAGATGGAACCGGGCCTGCCGCAAAAGACCCTTCCCGACGGTCGGGTGAGCAAGGTGACCGTGGTGCCTTTCTACGACCGCACCGGCCTTATCCACGAGACCCTGGGCACCTTGAACAGCGCCCTGGTGGAGGAAAGCCTGGTGGCCGTCATCGTGGTGGTGGTGTCGGTGATGCATCTGTCCAGCTCGCTGGTCATCTCCTCGCTGCTGCCTTTGGCCATTCTCATAAGTTTTATCGCCATGCGCCTCTTCGGCGTAGACGCCAACATCGTGGCTCTTTCAGGCATCGCCATCGCCATCGGCGTCATGGTCGATATCGGCATCATCATGTGCGAGAACATCCTCAAGCACTTTGAAGAGGCTCCGCCCGGGGCAAACCGCCTGGAGTTGATCCACGGCGCAGCCACAGAAGTGGGAGGCGCGGTGCTGACCGCCGTGTCCATGACCGTCATCAGCTTCCTGCCGGTGTTCTCCATGCAGGGGGCAGAAGGGAAACTTTTCAAACCCCTGGCCTTCACCAAAACTTTCGCCCTGCTGGGCTCCATCATTGTGGCCCTGGCTGTGCTGCCGCCCCTGGCCCTCGTGCTCTTCCATCACCGCCGCCCCGCAGGCAAACCCAAGAGCCTGATGCGGCGTTACTACAAGCCCGTCCTGTTCGCCTTGGGCGGCATCGTGGTGGCCGTGACGGTAAAATGGTGGCTGGGGCTGATCCTGTTCTATGTGGCCGGGCGGATGCTGGCCGACGACAGGCTGGGTGAGAAGGCTTCCAAGGTGTTGCGCATCCTGGACAATACCGCAGTGGTCACGGTCATCATCGTGGTGCTGGCCGAACACTGGCTGCCGCTTGGCCCCGGCAAGGGCACGCTGCTCAACGTGCTGTTCGTGGGCGGGTTGATTCTGGGCATCCTGTTTGCCTTCCAGGCCTTCCAACATGTCTATCCGCGCCTGCTGCGCCGGGTGCTGGACCACAAAGGCGCCTTTCTGTGCCTTCCCGCGACGATGGTTCTTCTGGGAGGGGTGATCTGGCTGGGGTTCCCCACGGTGTTCTCCTGGCTGCCGGACGGATTGCGCCATTCCGCGCCGGGCGTGGCCATGGCCAGGACCTTTCCGGGCCTGGGCAAGGAGTTCATGCCGCCGCTTGACGAAGGTGCGTTCCTGTTCATGCCCACCACCATGCCCCATGCCTCCCTGACCGAGGCCCAGAACGTGCTCAAGACCCAGGATATGGCCATACTGACCATCCCCGAAGTCGAATCCGCCGTGGGCAAACTGGGCCGGGCCGAAACTCCCCTGGACCCGGCACCCATCTCCATGATCGAAACCGTCATCAACTACAGGCCGGAGTACGCTGAAGACGCCTCCGGGCGGCACCTGCGTTTCCGGTTCGACTCCGACGGCACCGACTACTTCCGCGACCGCGAGGGCAAGCCCGTACCCGCACCGGACGGCAATCCCTATCTGGTGCACGGCAAATACACCCGCGACGGGGAAGGCCGCCTCATCCCGGACGACTCGGGTATGAGCTTCCGCCAGTGGCGCACCGCCCTGGACCCGGCCCTCAACCCCGGTCGCGCTGCCTGGGCTGGCGTCAAGGGGCCAAACGACATCTGGGAGGCCATTGTCACGGCGGCCAGCGTACCGGGCGTCACTTCGGCTCCCAAGCTCCAACCCATTGCCGCGCGCATCGTCATGCTGCAATCGGGCATGCGCGCCCCCATGGGCATCAAGGTGAAAGGCCCGAATCTGGAAGACATTGAGCGGGTGGGCCTGGAGATCGAGCGTCTGCTCAAGGAAATCCCCTCGGTGCAGGCCTCGGCTGTGGTGGCCGACCGCATCGTGGGCAAGCCCTATCTGGAGATCGTCATCGACCGGGAGGCCATCTCCCGCTACGGCATCCGTATCGCCCAGGTGCAGCAGGTGATCGAAACGGCCATCGGCGGCATGCCCATCACCATGACCGTGGAGGGCCGCGAGCGCTACCCCGTGCGCATCCGCTATCCGCGCGAACTGCGCGACAGCGTGGAGGCCCTGGCCAAGGTGCTGGTATCCGCCCCCGGCGGGCAGGAGATACCTCTGGATCAGTTGTCGCACATCCGCTACGTGCGCGGCCCCCAGGTGATCAAAAGCGAGGATACCTTTCTCACCGGCTACGTGCTTTTCGACAAGAAGCCCGGCTTTGCCGAGGTGGACGTGGTGGAACAGGCCAAGGCCTACCTTGAACACAAGCAGGCCTCGGGGGAGTTCCAACTGCCCCCCGGCGTGAACTACGTGTTCGCGGGCAACTATGAAAACCAGATACGCGCCCAGAAACGCCTCTCCATCGTGCTGCCCCTGTGCCTGGTGATCATCTTTCTGGTGCTCTACTTCCAGTTCAAACGGATCCCCACTGCGCTCTTCGTGTTTTCGGGAATCCTGCTGGCATGGTCTGGCGGATTCATGATGATCTGGCTCTACGGCCAATCCTGGTTCCTCAACTTCCACATATTCGGGGAGAACCTGCGGGAACTCTTTCAGGTGCACCCCATCAATCTGTCCGTGGCCATCTGGGTGGGCTTTCTGGCGCTGTTTGGCATCGCAGCCGACGACGGCGTGCTGATGGCCACCTATCTTGACCAGAGCATGAAGGACCACGCCCACGACACCTCGACCGCCATCCGCGATTCCGTGGTGGAAGGCGCCAAACGGCGCATCCGCCCGGCTCTGATGACCGCTGCGGTGACCATCCTGGCCCTGCTGCCGATTCTCACCTCGCGCGGACGCGGGGCGGACATCATGGTCCCCATGGCCATTCCCTCCTTTGGAGGCATGGCTATAGCCATATTATCCGTGTTCATCGTTCCCATCCTGTATTGCTGGATGGAGGAACGCAAACTCAAACGGCGCGGAGCGGCGTAAAGGGCCTGACGTCAACGGCCTGCCCGCCCGCCGGTAACACTCGGAGGATGTATGACCACTACGAACAAGCTGACTCTTCTCGCCGCAACTGCCGTCCTGGCTCTTTCCATGGGGCTGGCCCGCCCGGCCCTGGCACAGAGCCCCGGCAGCATGGACCCCGACGCTTCCGCGAAGCATTTCAAGTTCATGGACAAGAACAAGGACGGCGCATTGGACGAGAAGGAATTCAAGATGATGGGCAAGGACTATAAACAGCAGTTCCAGGACGCCGACACCAACAAGGACGGGAAAATCACCCCGGAAGAGTACAAGGCCTGGGACGCCAAGAACACGCAGGCCATGCCCGGCATGAAGATGTAACGGACTTCGGGGCAGGCTTGGCAGCCTGCAAGAATCGACCTGTACAACGGGCTGCTAAAACAGTGGACCTCGGCCCTGGGGCGCATACGCGCTCCGGGGCGCTGCCGCACAGTCTCGCCTCTGCCCTGCGCTTCGGCTGGCGTGAACAGCGCATCGCGCCCCCGGTCGCGGCCTGGGAACACGGAGTCTGCCTCTGCCCGGTCGCGTCGGCTTGCAGCGGACGCCACCCGCCAGCTCCTGGATCCTTTTTGTGCTTACTCGCCGGGCATTCTTCCGGCCACCAGACGCTCTATCATCTCTTCTATCGCCGCCTTGTTGACGGGTTTTGCAAGGTAGTCATTCATTCCGGCTTCCAGGAATTTCTCTTTGTCCCCGGTCATGGCGTAGGCGGTCATGGCGATGATGGGGATGTTGGCTTTCGCGCCGAGGCCGGTTGCATTGCGAATGGCCTTCGTGGCCTCCACGCCGTCCAAGACCGGCATCTGAATGTCCATAAGGATAAGGTCGAAGTCCTGCTGCATAAGCTGTTGGAGGGCTTCCTGCCCATCAGGAGCAGTGAAAACGACGTAGCCGAGTTTTTCGAGCATGCGCTTGGCAGTGATCATGCTCACCCTGTCATCCTCTGTAAGGAGGATGCGCAAGGGCTTTCCGGGCTGATGTGTGATGCATGGGGGGGGTGGACCAGTGAGCGCCTGCTCGACCGGTGACATGCATGGAAGCGACAAGTAGACGTTGGTGCCTTGGCCTTCCAGACTTTCGATGCACAGCTCGCCGCCCATGATCCTGATGAGCTTGCGAACGATGGAAAGGCCCAGGCCAGCGCCTTGAAAGCGCCGTGTATAAGAACCCTCGGCTTGGGCGAAAGGCTCGAAGATATCTTTCAGGGCACTGTCGGCAATGCCGATGCCGGTGTCGCTTACCATGAAGAACAGGCGGGATTTGGAGGGGGGGCCGGGCTGCAATACGCCAATCTCCACGCGCACGCTGCCTTTTTCAGTGAATTTGATGGCATTGCCGACAAGGTTGAAAAGGATCTGCCGGAGCCGGATTTCGTCGCTGGTAAACTTCGGGGGCATCCGTTCATCAATAACGCACTCCAGCGCCAGCCCTTTGTTCCTGGCCGCCAGGGTGAACAAATCCAGAACGGAGTCCTTCAGGCTATTGACCTCGAATTCCTGTGGCTGAATGGCAAGTTTGCCAGCTTCGATCCTGGAAAGGTCAAGGATGTCGGACAGCAGCCGGGTCAGCCGGTTGGAGGATTGAATGGCCGCAAGAAGGTATTCCTGCTGCTCTTCGTTTAGCGTGGTGGTTTCCAGGAGTTGGAGCATGCCCAGAACGCCGTTGAGGGGCGTGCGGATCTCGTGGCTCATGTTGGCCAGGAATTCGGATTTGGACTGGTTGGCCCGTTGGGCCCTGTCACGGGCCGCGATGAGTTCAGTGACCTCGTGGCCGATGATGAGGACGCGGGAGACTTCGCCCTGTTCATCAAACAAAGGGATAAATTCCGCATTCCACCAGTTATCCCCTTGGCCGCCGGGAAAATTGGATTCACGCAGGCTCAACGGACTTTTGGATGTGTACACCAGCTCTAAGAGGCCAGCAATCTGGGGTGCCCCGGCAGGGAAGACCTCCTGCAAGGTTCGACCGGGCAAGGGCTGGGAGTGGTCTTCAGCCGCCGCCGCATAGGCGGGGTTCGCCAGCAGATACCGGTGGTCGGGACCTTCCACCACTCCGATGACCAGAGGGGCATGGTCGATGAGGTTCTTCAGGAACTCACTTTGGGCCCGGTATTCCCGGGAGCTTCTTTCCATCGCCTCCTCGGCCACCTTGCTCTCGGATATGTCCATGCAGTGCCCGATGTACCCCAGGAAATTGCCCTCGCTGTTGTAGCGCGGGGTGCCCTGGTCCAAAAGCCAGCGATACTCGCCGCTGACATGGCGCAAACGGTACTCCATGGTGAAACTTTCACGTTGGTCGAAGGCTGTCACATAGACACTGAAACAGTGTTCCAAGTCATCCGGGTGGACGCCTTCCACCCAGCCGTTTCCCATTTCCTGTTCCAGGGTGCGGCCTGTGAAACGCAGCCACGGCTCGTTGAAGTAATCGCACAGCTTGTCCGTCCCGGAGGTCCAGATGAGGGCTTGGCCGGTGTTGGCCAAGGTGCGGAAGTGCAGTTCGCTCTCGCAAGCCTTGGCCTCCAGTTCCTTCCGCTCGCTGATATCCATGACGTGGGCGACACGGCTCACGGGGCGCCCGGCCTGATCCTTCAGCACGGTGAGTTCGAGTTGGACCGGGAAGGTGCTGCCATCCTTGCGCTGGTGCACGGATTCGAAAACACCGTGTCCTGTGGCGTCGATATCCTTGAGGTGTTCAAACACCTGCGGGTGCACCCTCGGCGGAAAAACCAGCGCCACCGGCTGGTCGGCGAGTTCTTCTGGAGCGTACCCGCGTTCCCGTGCGAAACGGGGATTTACGGTGATGAACGTTCCCTGCGGCAATCGTGAGATGGCCAGGCCGAACTCGGCGTGCTCGAACACGTGTTGCCAGCGTAGCGCCTCCTCCTGGGCGCGTTTCTTTTCCGTAATGTCCAGGAATACGCCTATTGCGCCAGAAAGCGCGCCCTGAGTATCCCGTAGCGGTACGGCATTTCCAAAGATGGTGCGGGTGGAGCCATCGGGGAAAAGAAGCTCGATTTCTTCATCCGTCACTGTTTCGCCCCGGGCGGCCCGCTGGAGGGGAAGTTCTTCAGGGGGTAATTCGCGGCCCCCTTGTGTGGGCACATACTGTGCGGAACCCTTGGGCGCGGACTTGGAGACATTGCTGCCGACATCCATACGGAGAATCGCAGCGCTTGCCGGATTGCCGACAATAACTTGTGCCTCGCTGTCTCGGGTGATCCAGACGGCGGCAGGGGTTTGCAGCATGATGGCCTCAAGTTCCGCTGCGCGGCGTTCGGTCTCTTCCCTGGACAGGGTCAGTTCCCGCGTTCGCGTTGCGACCAGCCCTTCGAGCTCCTCGTTGCTTCGCACAAGCACCTGTTCAGCGGCTTTGAGTGCGGTGATTTCCGAATATGTGAGCACCACGCCGTCAACCTGGGCCTGCTCAGTGCGATAGGGGCGGACGCGTTTAAGGAAACAGCGCCCATCCACGCCCATAACTTCCCGCTCCACCTTGCTCTGCCCCTGAAGGGCCAGTTGGATGTCCTCCATGAGGTGGCTGTCGTGAACTCTGGTTTTGATGTCTGAAAATGGGCGTCCCTGGTCTTCCACTGCCAGATGGAAAATATCCAGAGCTGCGGGAGTGGAACGCAGCAACATCAGCTCGCGATCCAGAAAGACGGCAGCCACATTGGTGTTGAGCAGGAGGTTTTCCACAAAGCTGTGCGCCCTGGAAAGCTCTTCGACCTTAAAGGAAAGCTCTTCGTTGAGGGCCTGGAGTTCTTCCCGCGAGGCGTCCATCTCTTCATTGGCCGATTGAAGCTCCTCGTTGATGCTGAGCAGCTCTTCGTTGGACGCGCGCAATTCTTCATTCAGGGATTCATCCTTTTCAATGACATCCCGCAGTTGATCGTTGGCGGCCTGGAGTTCCGATTCGTAGCGCAGGAGCACGCCGCTTTCGGAGAGCCCTTTCAAGTCCGTGCCCGAGGCGGGCAGGGCGGCTGCCGGGCATTGCTCAAAAACCACCAGCAGTGAGGATACTTGCCCTGTGTCCGTCAGAACCGGGTCCACAGCCATGGTGAACGGGCTATTTGGCATGGCGGGAAGCGTCACAGGGGCGGTCGCGGCTGGCTCGCCACTCCTCAATGCGGTCCGCAGAGCCAGACGAAGATGATAGCACAACTCCTGGCCGACGAGCTTGAGGAGGTTAAAGCTGGGGGAACCACAGGGAATCTTTAAATAGGGAGCTGTTTCACCACTGATATGAAGAACCTGGAATTCGCGGTCCACCAGAACGGCCGGGCGTGCGTACCGGCGTTTCAATGCTTCTCCCAATACCGCCGCCGGGGTCATGTCCTGTTTTGGCTCGTCCGAAAACCTGCGCTCTTCAGAAAGGGACCTGTGCCAGGCGGAGAGCAGGGGGGGTGGACTACGGTGCTTCGAGCTTTCGATGCTGCGGAAAATCTTCCAGCGTTTGTCGACGGTTTCCAGCTTTTCGCTGTGTGGGGTGGCGGATTCCGCCGGCCCCAGAAAAAGAAAACCGCCGGGGTTGAGGGCCCCGTGCAGCAGGGCGATGGCTCGGTCCTGAATGTCGCTGGTGAGATAAATGAGCATGTTGCGGCAGACCACCAGATCCATGTGCAGAAAGGGCGGGTCCTGCAACAGATTGTGGTGCACCAGGATGACACGCTCGCGAAGAAATGGAATCACCGTGTGGCCCTGGTGTCCAGGCTTGAAGTACCGGGCGATCCGCTCGGGCGAAAGGTGCTTGTTGCCCCGCAGGGAGTACCGTCCCTTGCGGGCGGTTTCCACTGCGGTCTGGTCGATATCCGTGGCGAATATCTTGATGCCGCAGCGGATCTTTTCCGCCTCCATGAAGTCGTTCATGAGCATGGCCAGGGAGTAGGCTTCTTCGCCGGTGGAGCAGCCGACCACCCATACCCGCACGCAATCCTCCGGGCTCCTGTCCTTGAACATGGCTGGCAGGACCTGCGCCCGCAGGGTTTCAAAGGAATCCGGGTCGCGGAAAAATTCGGTGACGCCGATGAGAAGACTCTTGAATAACTGCGAATACTCCTGGGGATTGGCTTCAAGCCCAGCCAGGTAATCTTGAGGGGTTTCGAAGCCCGCCAGGATCATGCGTTTTTGAAGTCGGCGGGCAACCGTGCTTCTGCGGTACCCTGAAAGATCGTACCCGGTGTGCTCCCGCAGGGTGTTGAGTACCTTCTCGATGAAGGAGGCATGCCGCGCTTCCAGTGAGCATGTTGAGGCAAGCAGGCGTCCCAGCTGGGGGCCAAGCTCGGCAACCGGCAGGACGGCTGACGCCGCGCCGGCCTGGATCGCGCTCGACGGCATGCTGGAATGCAGCGCGGTTGAGGGGCTCTGAACCAGAACAAGGCCGCCGGATTTGGCCAGACGCAACGCGCCCTCGGTGCCGTCGGACCCGGCACCGGAGAGGATGACACCTATGCCGTTAGGGCCCTGGTCTGCGGCAAGGGCGATCAGGAATCGGTCGATGTTGTGGTGCGGGACCTTCGCTTCGGGCTCGAGAAGGGTCAGCACGCCCTTTTCGATGCTGAGGTCGTAGCCGTTGGGGGCGATGTAGACTATCCCGGGGGTCACGGGGGTTGGGACAGCCACTTGCCTGACCGGAAAATGGGTGAAGGCGCCGAGCACCTCGTGAAGGTGGCTGGGCTTGTCGCGCGAAACATGCGTGAGAATGACGAGGGCGGCGTTCAGCGTGTTCGGCAGGCCGTGGAGCAGCATCTTCAGGGCCTCAATGCCCCCGGCCGACGCCCCCACCGCCACCACCGGGCATGAAGACGTCATGGCCGCCTTGGAAGATCGGCGGCGTTTGCCCGTGATGAGGCCGTTCATTGGGCCGGAAGTGTCCGCCATGTTTAATCCTTCACGGTATTGGGCCTTCGTCCCGTCCCAATCAAACCGGAAACAGCGATCTGCTGGTATTCGCGCCGAGCTGTCCAGCATGGGTACAGATTGAAAGGAACTGAACGAGGCGGCTTTGAACTGCGAATAGCACTTGGGAGGAAGCTTTTGCAACCTGGGAATAGAGAGGCAGATACAGGCGCTGGGTCTTCGCCTGGATGGACCGTCATCTGCTCTTCCAAAACAGTGTCTTTTCTTGGCTTTGTTTCTGTCGACGAAGCCACCTTCTCAAGTTCCAGCTTGTCCGAAAAGTTTGGGGCAGGGAGGAATCCAGGCAGAACCCCGCTTGACTCCCACTGGACTGACGATTAATTTTAATTATCAATTGGTACGTGTGTTCAGGTCCTTATCAACCCGCCGCAGCGGTCCATGAAGCAGTGCATAATCATGAAACCTAGCAAGCCGTTCGCTCCAGACTTTTCCCCTCATCAGCCCGCGAGCGGCTCTCAGCCAACCCCCCAAAGAGAAGATGGCACTTTTGAGCCGCTCCCAGGCATTCCGGCCGCCATCGCCCCCGTCCGCGTTGTGGGCATCGGCGCTTCGGCCGGCGGCCTGGAGGCTTTGGAGCTGTTTTTCGACAACATGCCCGTGGGCAGCGGCATGGCCTTTGTGGTGGTCCAGCATCTTTCCCCAGACTATCTGAGCATGATGGACGAAATCCTGGCCCGGCATACCCGGCTGAGTATCCGTCAGGCCGAGGACGGCATGGCCGTCGAACCGGATACTATCTACCTCCTGCCCCCCAAAATGCTCATGCTCATCGTCGAGGGACGGCTTCTGCTTACCGAGCGCGACCCAGGCCAGAGCCTGACCCTGCCCATCGACATCTTTTTCCGTTCCTTGGCCCAGGACGCCGGAAAACGGGCGGTGGCCATCATCCTTTCCGGGTCTGGCAGCGACGGCTCGCGCGGTATACGGGATGTGCACGATGCCGGGGGGATGGTCATGGCCCAAACGGAAGGCTCGGCCAAGTTCGACAGCATGCCGGGCAGCGCCATCGCTACCGGCCTGGTCGACCATGTCCTGCCGCCCGAGGCCATGCCCCACGCGCTGCTGGAGGAGGTCGAGGAAGACACGTCGCTGGTCGAGGACTCCACCGGCGCAGCCATTGAGGAAGGGGAACTCGCGAAAATTTTCGGTTTGCTCAATGAAAGCCACGGCATCGATTTTGCCTATTACAAGCCGGCCACTGTGGGGCGGCGCATTCAGCGCCGCATGACTCTGCGTGGGTACGGCAGCCTGAGCGACTATGTGCTGCGTCTCGACGAGGACAGGGAAGAACTGAACACCCTGTATAAAGACCTGCTCATCGGCGTTACCGAATTCTTCCGCACCCCGGACGCCTTCGACCACATGGCCAAGATATTTATTCCCGCACTACTGGCCGCCGCTTCCCCGGTTGATGGCGTTCGTGTTTGGGTGGCCGGCTGCGCTACCGGCGAAGAGGTCTACTCCGTGGCCATGCTTTTCCGGGAACTTCTCCAGGAAATGCCCGCGCCTCCCAAAGTAAAAATTTTCGCCACCGACGCACATCGGGAATCCCTGGAATTCGCCGCGACCGGCATCTATGACGAGAGCCGCATGCTCAATGTCTCCAGCTCGCGGCGGGAACGCTTTTTCAGTGCGCTTAACGGCTACTATCAGGTTTTGCCCGAATTGCGCCAGATGATCGTCTTTTCCCAGCACGACGTGGTCAAGTCGCCGCCGTTCACCAAGCTGGATCTGATCACCTGCCGCAACATGCTCATATATTTTCAGCCTCATGTGCAGAAAAAGGTGCTTTCACTGTTCCATTTCGCCCTCAAGGCCAAGGGCGTGCTCTTTCTTGGGCCCAGCGAAACCGTGGGAGAATTGGAAAACGAATTCGAGAGCCTGGACCGGCACGACAAAATATTCGCCAAACGCCGCGATATACGGCTTTCCCCCGTCAGCCGCATGTTGGACGGCTCGCCCATGAGCTTGCAGCGCCTGGTCATGGCCCAGCCTTCCCGCCAGACCCGCGACGACCAGCGCCTGTTCAAACTGTACGATGTCTTGTTGGAACGTCGCCTTCCTCCCGGCCTGCTGATCAATGAACGCCGGGAACTGATCCATACCTTTGGAGACGCGGGCAAGTTGCTGCGCCATCACGGGCGCACGAGCACGGATATTCTCGACCTCGTGCAGGGAGATTTCCGTGTGGCCTTGTCAACGGCCATTCAGCGTTCCATCAAGGAAATGAAAACCGTCACCTTCAAAAAGGTCCGGGCCAGCCTGCCCGAGGGGGATCAGCTGTTTTCCCTGGCTGTCGATCCCATTGAGGATAAAAGCAGCAAAACCACTTACTTGCACATCACCTTTGAACCTGTCCTTGCCGAGGAACATGCTCCTGAATCAAATACCGAATTCAGGATCACCGACGAATCCCGCAACCATATTCGCGACCTTGAGGAAGAGCTCCAACACACCAAAGAGAACCTTCAGGCCTCCATTGAGGAGATGGAAACCAACAACGAGGAACTCCAGGCTGCAAACGAGGAACTCGTGGCCTCCAATGAAGAGCTGCAGTCGACCAATGAAGAACTGCATTCTGTAAATGAAGAGTTGTATACTGTAAATTCAGAGTATGAGAATAAAATCGCAGATCTTATTCAGTTGACCCGCGATATCGACAACTTGCTCAATAGCTCGGAGATCGAGACCATATTCCTGGATAAGTCCCTCAATATCCGCAAATACACCGCTTCCGTAACCAAGGCTTTCAACCTGCTGCCCCAGGACATCGGTCGGCCCATCCAGCACATTTCCTCGAATCTGGTTCAAGACTCGGAATTGTTCGACAACGCCCGATTGGTCATGGAGACCGGCGTGTCTGCCCAGAAGGAAGTCATGACCGTGGACGGGCGCTGGCTTCTCAAGCGCATCCTGCCCTACCGCACTGAGGCCAAGGCCATCCACGGCGTGCTGATAACCTTTGTGGATATCAGCCGGATCAAAGATGCCGAGGCGGCGGTACGCGCCAGCGAGGGGAAATTCAGGGTCATCTTCGAGCAGGCCGACATGGGCATAGCCCTGCTTGATAAGGGGGGACATTTCCTTGAAACCAACCCCGCGCTTGGAAAAATGCTCGGCCACTCAGAAGGGGAATTGGAAAAGATGGGTTTAGGGCAGGTTCTGCACCAGGATGATGCGCCCTGGTGCATAGAGCGGTTCAATAAACTTGCCACAGGCGACCTGGACAACTTTCGCCTGGACGCGCGCTGCATGGGAAGAGACGTGGAATACCTTTGGGGCCGCCTTGCCGTCACCAGACTTCGGGGAGTCTGGAGCGAGCCCTATTTCGCCATCGTCCTGATCGAAGACATCAGCGCGCGCAAGCGCATGGAAACGGAAATCGTTGCGGCCAAGGAGTGGGCCGAGGCCGCCAGTTGCGCCAAGACGGAGTTCCTGGCCAATATGAGCCACGAAATCCGCACGCCCATCAGCGGCATCATGGGCTTAACGGAACTGCTCATGGCCAACGCCGTGAACACCGAAGACCGGCAGTATCTGGAGATGATGCAGGCGTCGGTGGCCTCCCTTCTGGGCATCGTCAACGACGTGCTGGACCTGTCCAAGATCGAGGCGCGGATGCTTGATCTGAACCCGACAGTCTTCGCACTTGAAGAAATGCTGGAGGCCACGGTCAAGAGCTTCAACGTGCAGGCGCGGGAAAAAGGCATCAGCCTGACCTTGCGGCAGGCCCCGGACATCCCCCCGCGGCTTCTGGGCGATCCGCAACGTCTCGCCCAGGTACTGAGCAACCTCCTCGCCAACGCCGTGAAGTTCACCGAGACCGGGCTCATCGTCGTGGACATCAAAAAAACGGCAGAAGGGCCGGACGGCGTCAAGCTGGAGTTTTCCGTCAAGGATACTGGCATCGGCATCACCGAGGAGGCCATGAAGCGGCTCTTCCAGAGCTTCTCGCAGGGCGACAGTTCCTACACCAAAAAATATGGGGGCACGGGTCTGGGCCTGGTCATTTCCAAAAAACTTGTGGAAATGATGGGCGGCGAGATGTGGGTGGTAAGCGCGCCCCAGACCGGGAGCATATTTTTCTTTACAGCGGTGTTCCAGGTGCTTGGAGCCGAGGCCTTGTCGGAGCGGCAAGCAGACGCCCTTGAGGCCGATGCGTACGCTTCCGGGAAAAAATTCGCAGTCCTGCTGGCCGAGGACAATCAGGTCAACCAGATCTATATATCCACCGTCCTGCGCAAAGCCGGACACGACGTGGTCCTGGCCGCAAATGGCCAGGAGGTTCTGGACATTCTGAAAACACAAGCCTTCGACCTTATCCTGATGGACGTGCAGATGCCGGAGATGAACGGCCTCACGGCCACCCAGGTCATTCGCGCCATGGATGCCCCCCAACTCCGCTCCATTCCCATCATTGCCCTGACCGCCTACGCCATGCAGGGCGACCGGGAGCGGCTGCTGGCGGCAGGGATGGATGACTACATCGCCAAACCAGTGACCAGCAAGCATCTGTTCAAGATCATGAACCAGGTTGTCGCGAGCAAACGGCTGCCCAGGTAGCTTTGGAGGGAGAGCGTTTTACAGCGGGGCAGGGCTCTGCACAGCACAGGTGGGTCTGGACCCTTCCAGCGCGTTTCCCTTGCAGCCGTTGCGGAAGTCTCCTGATGACAGAGAATCGTGGTCAGCCTGGCCAAACTCAGAGTGTTCGAACATGCCGTCGTGGATTTCTCTGGCGTTCGCGTTAACTCAAAGCGCAAGGAGGCCCCATGAATCGCCGAGCCATCTTCTTGCCGGTACTTACCGCCATGGTCCTTCCGGCAACCCTTGCCGCGCGCCCGGGCCAAGCCGCCCAGGGAGCCGCAGAGCTTGCCGCGTCAAGCGCAGCACCCGGCCCGCAAACGCGCAATCAGATTCTGGACGGGATCATCCTGGCTCGCCGCACGGTGCGCGACTTTGGCCCCGAGGTTCCAGATCGGGAGATGGTCGACAAGGTCATCTCCGCAGGTCTGCATGCGCCGTACGTCCTGACTGCGGTCCAGTCTTACACGGACGGACCGTTTCGGCGATTTTTTGTCTTTCCCAAGGACGGGCAGTCCATCGCCAAGGCTTCGGAGCGCATGAACGCCAAGGTCAAGGAACTGATGGCAGAAATCGAAAAGCACGGAGAAAACGACCCGGCCTACCGGGAGCGCAGCGCCAACTGGCTTGGCCGCCTGCGGAGTTTCCATGCCCTGGGCCACGTTCCGGGTGTGACCAACGCGCCCTATTTCATCGTCATCGCTGAACATCGGGGTATTCCAGACCTTGGCGAGCATGCCCTGGCGCATTGCCTGGAAAACATGTGGCTCAAGGCAACCGCGCTGGGTCTGGGCTTCCAGATCATTTCGGTCACCGGGAAAATGGGAAATGACCCCGCATTCTGTGAGTTGCTAGGCCTCAAACCCGGAGAATGGGACGTGATGGGCTGCGCCTTGGGATACGCCCGGGCCCCTCTTGGCCCGTCGCAGCGCCCTTCTGTTGCCGAGACGACCGTCTGGATGCCCTGACGCGGCACACGTTCTGGTCCCGGTATGCAAAGGACTGGAACCTGGAGCCTTTGGAGCTAGTCCGTCTTTACCAACGCAGGCGGCTGCCAGGTTCCAGTGCCCAGAGGTAAAACCGACAGCGCTCCAGTTTTTGGCCAGTAGAGCCGCATGACCATATACATGGGGCCGTTGGGGGCGGGAAGCCAGTTCGCCTCCTTGGCCTTTCCCGGCGAGTCCTTCTGGATGGAGAGGGTCAGGGAACCATCCTTGTTCTTGTGCATTTGCGGCAACATGGGCGAGTTGACGAGATATCTGCCGATGGGATTCCTGATAAGCAGCTGGGTTTTTCCATCGTACATCGTGATCGACCAGAAGGCATTCACCGGCGGGTATTGCCCGGCGGGTATTGTGATCGCATACGTGTGTTTGCTGCCGTCGAGAAGTTCGCCGTCGGCCAAGGTTCTGGTCATTGGGTAGACCGCCTCCAGCGCGTCGTTGCCGTAGATGCCGGCCTTGGCCGCCGCAGCCCGCAGCAGCCAGTCACCATGGAAAAATGCACGGTCACCAAAAGCCGAAGCCAGCTTCCAGCCGTTGGCAGTTTTTCCTAACGCACCAAGAACCTTGGCAATCTTCTCCTCGCCCGCTTTCATGCCCAGGAGCACTTCTGCCTTGTGAGCAAGTGACAGGTCCTTGAAGCTGAAGGTCTTGCCCGGTCCGACGCCGATGCGCGCGAGCTTCTCCCGGATGGCGGTCTCTTCAGGCCCGGCCGGTGCGAATTGCAGCGCAAAATCGAGGTACTCGAAGAATTCGAGCTTTACGAGGTTCTTGTCGATCTTGGGAAAGCTGACTGGTGCGGGCGCTGGCTGCGTCGGCTGATTCAGGAACGCTGACAACGGTCGCGCCTTGTAGCCCGCCTGCACGTTCTTGACGTTGGCCATGTCTTTGGCGTTGAAAAGCTGCGTGCGAAAGATCGCTGCCGAGAACTGGGTGGTGGACCGGAAGACTTTTATGATGCCCGGCGGGATTTCGCCGTTCCATTCGGGGCCGGCGACCAGGTAACTTCCGGCTCCATTGCCGGTGGTGCGGCTCCCCATATAACCGTAGTTGAAGGTGTTCCCGTCCACAAGCTGCACGCTGTAATAACGCTGCTTTGCCACGGCGGGAACGGTGATGACCATTGGCTCGGCGCGAAGGTCCATGAACATGAACGAGTATGGCGTGTCGCTGTTGGGGGTGACGACGGTGGTGTCCTCATAGGTGAACACGCGGGACTCGTTATGCAGTTGATTGATAATGGTATGGACCGCACCCCCTTATACCCACTAGTCTCGGCTGATATCACTCAACCGAGACAGGAAAGGAGGCGGAACCATGTCGACGATTACCACTATTGGTCTTGATCTGGCAAAGCGGTATTTCCAAGTTCACGGCGTGAACAAGCAAGGAAAGGTCGTTCTCAAGAAAAAGCTTTCCCGGGAAAGCGTTCTCTCCTTCTTTGCAAACCTCCCGCCTTGCCTTGTTGGGATGGAAGCCTGCGGTGGCTCTCATCATTGGGCCAGGGAGATCGTGAAGTTCGGCCACACGGTCAAGCAAATAAGCCCCCAGTTTGTGAAGCCCTATGTCAAGTCGAACAAGAACGACGCCAACGATGCCGAAGCCATCTGTGAGGCTGTCAGTCGTCCCAGTATGCGTTTCGTCCCGACAAAGAGCATTGAGCAGCAGGATATCCAGGCCTTACACCGGATCCGAAGTCGGCTGGTAGGCAATAGAACGGCGCTGGCCAACCAGACGCGGGGTCTACTCCTTGAGTTGGGAGTCGCCATACCGCAGGGGATACGGCATCTGCGCACAATGTTGCCACAAATCATTGAAGACATGGAGAACAACCAGACCCTCCTTGAGAGGGACTATCTCTCTGACCTTTACTCCGAGTTGGTCGAACTTGATGAGAAGGTGGCTAGCTACGACGCTAAGCTTTCCGTCATCTGCAAGCAGTCCGAGGAGTGCAGGAGGTTATTGAAGGTTCCAGGCATAGGCCCTCTTTCCGCTACGGCCATCGTGGCTGCGGTGGGACAGGCTAAAGATTTTAAGAACGGGCGGGAGCTCTCCGCCTGGCTGGGTCTTGTCCCCAGTCAGCATTCTTCTGGAGGCAAGACAAAGCTCCAAGGCATCAGCAAACGGGGAGACACCTACCTGCGAACACTGCTTATCCATGGAGCACGGACAGTGACCTACCATCACCGTACCAAGGAGGATGATAAGGGCCAATGGATCAGGGGAGTCTGTGCCCGGCGGGGTATAAATCGAGCCGTTGTGGCCCAAGCCAACAAGACAGCTCGGATAGCCTGGGTCATACTTGCAAAGGGAGAAGAGTACAGGAAGGCGGCATGATGAGCAATTTTGCCTTCGTCATGCCGTGGTGATTCTAGAGATAGTGAGAGGAACGACTGCCTTCACTCTGGCTCAATGAACTTTCTACCATACCGGATGCGTCAAGAGATGATTGATGGCTCAACGGGTCGAACCGGCTTCCGAAAAACCTTAGTGGCTCCAAGGTCAGCAAAGACCGACCTAATGATTAGGAGCGGAAGCGCGGATTTCCATCGGGGCAGCGAGCCGAGCTCGACATGCCGGATACATGGCTGCATTCGACTCCAATGCCATAAAAAATCTCTTGCCATCGGGGGCGCGGTCCATACAGGGAGCCTTGTACTGCCCCGACTCCTTGTCCACGGCATAACCCTACTGCCTCAGCCGCAGGCGCGGCTACGGGCGCTGTGGCAGGCGGTGTGGCCGCCGCAACCCCGCTGGCCGGAGCCGTAGCCACGTCTCTGGGCATCAGCGCCGGTCTGGCGGCCACCGGAATAGGCGTACTGGCCGCGATACCGGCGGCAATCATTGCCGGGCTGGCCACGCCCAACACCGTGACGAAAACCCCGACCGGAAAGACGGGCATCACTGTCAACATGGCAGATGATTCAATCACCGGGTGGCAGGGCATGCGGCGCACGGAATCCGGGATGTTCGGATCACAATCCACCAGCCACTATACGCAAGCCATCCCGGCGGACCCCGCCCTTGCCAAAGCCTGGAATGACGGCCTGGCAGCCAATACCAAGAGCCTGGAGACGAACCTCCGCGTCTTGGGCATGAGCACAAAGGCCTTGGATGAATGGGAATTTCCGCAGTCGTTTGACGTGGACCAAGAGCACCTGGTGGAATACCTCGGGCGCATCGATCACGGCATGGGCGGTGCCGCGATATCCGCTGAGGGGCTGACCGCCCGGTTTGAGAGCGTGGCGCTCGAAGGCGAGGCCTGGGGCGACGAAATCCGCCGCCTGGGCACCTCCCTGCAGGCTGCGCACGATATCACCGTGGCCACTGGATTTGCGTTCGATGGCTTGACGGCGGGCATGGACACCATCGGCAAGGCCGATTTTGTCTACCGCTTGGCCGAGGCGGCCGGTGGCATCCAGGAGGTTCAGACCGCCCTCGGCCTGCTCACCAAGCACACCATGGATAATTCCGGGCGGCTGCAAGCGGCCATCCACGATCTGGAGGCTCAGGCCGCCCCGCGCCTGGCCGCCCTCGGAACCGATTTCGACAATTTTTGGGGAGCGATGCAGGCGGCCATGTCCGGCCCCATCAGCGCAGAGGACGCCGCCGCCTGGTTGGGCGAAACCAAGATCGTCAATCAGCTGGGCACGCTCAGGGATTCGCTGGCCGCCCTGGGCAAACAGGCTGAAGCGACGGCTGAGGCCGCTCATCAATTCGACATGGCCCTGGACGCCAGGGCGTTATCTGCCAAGGGGTTCACGTATCAGGCGCAGGTGGTCAGCATGCTGGCCAGCCAGGAAGCGGAACTGACTCAAGCCCGCGAACGAGGCGTCTCGGCCGCGCAGATGGCCCGGCTGGCCGAGGTGCAGGCGCTGGAAAAAGCGGCCCTCGAAAAGCAGGATTACGAGGCCGGTCTCAAAATTGGCTACGACTTGGACGACCGCATCGCGGCCGTCTCTGACCCCCACGGCACGCAGTGGATGACGGACGCCCTGCGTAATAAACAGGCCGATTACCTCAAAATCGTCTGGGATTACGGCTACACCCTGGCCGACCAGAGCAACCGCGCCTACGATCTGGAGATTCAGCATAAAATGGCCCTTCAGGCCGAGGACACGCGCCTGGCTGACGAACAGCTCCAGCGCGAGCACGACATCCGCGTGGCCACGGAGGCAAACCACAAATGGGAGGCGGACTCCCTGAAACTGTTGGGCGACCAGGCCGCCAAACTCAAGGCCGCCTCGGACGCGGGCCGCTCCCCCGCCTACATGGCCAACCTGGTGCAGGATCAGATCGCGGAGCTGGCCGACTACTTTAAACAAGCTACGCACGAGTTGCAGAGCGCCGCCGATTCCATGAGCCGCCAGTACCAGCTGGACCTGGACGCTCGCCTCGGCGGGGTTTCCACCGAGTTCGAAAAGCTCACCTACATGCTGCAGGACTACCAGAAAGAGGGTGGCCGCACGATTGCGGCGCAAAAAGAGATTTTGGACCTGGCCGCACAGTCTGCCAGCCAGATGCGCGACCTGGGAAACAGCATCAAAGACACTATGTTGGGCCTGCAACAGACGTATCTGCCCACCAACGATCCCAACGCCTATTTCCAAACCATGTGGAAGGAATTCACGGCGGATTACACCAAAGGGTTGGGAGGCGATGAAAAGGCCATCGCTGAGGCGCAGCGCATAGTTGGTACGGTCCTGGACGCCCAGAAAAATTCCACCGGCGATTACGGCGAATTCCTGCAAACCTACACCCGCGCCCAGTCTATGCTGAGCCAGTTGGGGGATGTGGCCAACACCCTGGCCACGAAATTCGACACCACCCATGACCAGGTGGCCACGGACGCCATCGCCGATGCCCAGGCTGCCGTGCAGGCGGCGGCCATCGCCAAAGTGCAGGCTGAAGCCACGCAGGCCATACAGCAGGCCGAGGCAGCATTCCGGGCCAGCATGGAGGGTCAAATCGCGCAGGGGTTGGCTTATTCCGGAGCGGGAGCAGGTGCCGTCACTGACCTGGCCAATCCCGGCTATGAGTACACCGGCGGGATGACCGTTGATGCGTTTCTGCACGCCAATCCCACAAAAGTTTCTGATTACATCAGGTGGTTTGGCGAAAATTACGGCATGACCGGCAGCGGCCAGTACGACGCATGGTCGACGCTGCAAACACTGCAGGGCCTGGGCATCCATCCGAGTGGGACTGATCCGCTGTACGCCGCCGCCATCGCCGCGCTCCAACACCTGGAGGATTTGCAAGGGCACGCCCTGGGCACGGTGGCCTACGGCCCCGAGCTTGCCATGATCGGCGAGGGCGGCGTGCCCGAGGCCGTCATCCCCATGCCTGACGGCTGGTCGATACCGGTCACGCTGAGCATGCCGCTTGGCAGCTCGTCTGCCGCTGGCGGTGGGGAGAATCCCGCCCTGGCCAGAGCAATTGAGCGCCTAGTTGCCGCAATCCTCTCCTCCAATGACCACAGCCGCCGGGCCGATGAAGAGAAAGTGGCCACTCTCAAAAAGCTGGCTGGCTGGCTGGACCAGTGCGGCGCGTCGGATGGGGTTCTCAGAGTCGAGCTTGAGAAGATTTTACAGGTCCAGGTGGTAGCCTCATGATTGTTATCGAAGGTCTGCCGCTCATTTTGACGTACACCAATGTTTTGGAAAATGACGCACCGGAATGGAGCGCCCTAACGGCCTACGCCGTCAATGCCACGGTGATGGTGGCCGCCGTGCACAAACTCTACCTGTGTCTGGTACCACACAACAACGCCTACCCGCCGGACAACTGTGCAGGAGCCACGGATAAATGGATGCTGGTTGGAGCAACCAACAAATACATGGACCAGGACCCATACGTGGGTACGGCCACCACCAGGCCCTTCAACTTGGTAAAAGAATACGACGCCAGCGGCCGAGACGCCGTTTCTCTGTTTAACGTCTCAGGCAAAGACCTCCTGTTGGAGTTGGTGAAAGACGGCCAGGTCATCTGGTCCACCCAGCGGTCCTGCATCCGGCCCGTGTACACGTACAAGGATTGGTATTTTGCCCAGCGTGTCTTCGTCCGGCACTTTGCCGTACGCATCCCCCTCAAAGTGAATGTGACTCTGCGGATCACGGTCACCGGCGGTGGTCTCTGTGGCCTCGGCAACGTTGTCCTGGGCCTGCACGAGGTGCTCGGAGGCACCCAGTGGGGCATGGACGTCCAGTTGTTGACCTACTCCAGGGTGGACACCAACTCGTTTGGATACACCTATATTTCTCCAGGTAAAAAGGCTCGCAAATTAACGAATATCGTCGAGGTCGATAACGATCTGATTTCGCACGTGCTCAATCGTCTGGATGCGCTGGATGCCACACCCTGTGCCTGGATTTTGAACAACGCCAACGGCTGGGAGCCTGAATGCACACTACTATACGGCATTTTGCGATCTCCCGGAATAAACATACCTGGCCCGTTGCGCTCCACTCTCCGGGTTGAAATTTTAGGAATGATTTGAGGATTAAACCATGACTTTACCCGTCCCCAGAGAATTAGCGCCCGCCCCCACGGAAGGGGAGGATCAGTTTGGCGTCAATGTGGTCACGTGGCATATCAGCCTGGAAGGTTTTGGGGCCGACATAAGGGCCTGGACAATCGCGTTCAACGCCATGGGGTTCGGCTGGTACGACGGCAACGGCGCACCGGATTTCGGGCTGGGGCTGCTCGGTGAGCGCTATCTCGATTACAGCACCGGTGACGTGTACCGTAAATTCGCAGGCGGCTGGGCGTGGATATTCAACATGCGCGGCCCGGCCGGGGTTGTGGATACCTCGGCCGTCATCGCCAAGGCCATCGGCACCGCCAAGGGCGACCTGCTGGGATTTA
>JBBRUD010000023.1:0-49351 GCA_038248065.1 Desulfovibrionales bacterium
AGGCCACACACGTCTTTTGACGGACGGCGGCCCATGGACGTTTACCGGGACGGCCAATTGGTCTCAAAGGCGGCATGAGCAGCAACCGGACTATAGCTTAACTTCGCCGCAAACCTGTCCAAAAAACCGGGACCAGCTCACTAGGTATGCCAAACGCTGCAGCTCCATAGATACTCCAAATGTAGGCTAAACCTTTAGAACCATCGCGGATTTCCTCCTCCGTCGCCATCCTCAGCTTCGGCTCTTTCGGCGCGTTGGGGTCCACCGGTTTCCTGATCTGATCATCCTGCACCGGTTCGTTCATGTTGTCGGTGATGGGCGGTTTGTTGCCAAGAGGAACATTCACACGGCTCGGTGCGGGAGGCGGTGAATCCATGTTGGGAGCAGGTGTCAAGCGTTGCTCGTCCTGAATGCCATCGGCCATCTGCGGACCTGATGGCGTGCTTGCGGCCATGTTCGTCGCGCTCTGCGGGGAGTTCACCTTTGTCACCAAGTTGCGCGGCCCAAACAAAGAGTCGCCGATCTTCTCCATGGTTTCACGTTTGACAAGTCCCGGAAACGCTTTGTCCGTTATGTACGCATGTGCGCTTGGAACGGGTTAAGAAGCTGGTCGCCAGAGGGTGTCCCCCCTGTAGCCGGTTGCATTCCAATACTTGCACCGAGCGCAGAGGTCATTCCCGTCAGATCATTCCGGGGTGCATTGCCCCTTGTCTCTCACCTCGCCTTGTCCTACCTTCCCGCTGCCGCTCCCAAGGATGCCCTGTGCCCTCATCGACCCTTACCCGTTCCTTCCGCCATCCCAACTACCGCCTGTACGTGGCAGGGCAGATGGTTTCGCTCACAGGCACCTGGATGCAGGTGGTGGCCCAGGCATGGCTGATCTACCGGATCACGGATTCCAGCCTTGCGCTGGGTCTGGCCGGGTTCGCCTCGCAGGTTCCGGTGTTTCTGCTGGCCCTGTTTGGCGGGGTTTTGGCGGACAGGTATCCGAAACGGACCTTGTTGCTGGGCTGCTCTGCGGTCGCCGCACTCCAGGCGGCCGTGTTGGCTGGCCTCACCCTGACCGGCAGTGTGGAGGTCTGGCAGATCATCGTGCTGGCTTCGCTGCTTGGCGTGGTGAACGCCCTGGAGATACCCACCCGCCATTCCTTCGTGGTGGAGATGGTGGGCAAGGGAGATCTCCACAACGCCATCGCCTTGAATTCCTCCATGTTCCATCTGGCCAGGATATTGGGGCCGTCCTTTGCCGGGGTGTTGGTGGGGCTGGTGGGCGAGGGCTGGTGTTTCGCCCTGAACGCTCTGAGCTTTCTGGCGGTGATGGTGAGCCTGGCGGCCATGCGGCTGCCGGTTGCTCCGGCAGCGTCCAAAGCCTGCGGCGTCGTCCAGCATTTGGCCGAGGGCATTTCATTTGCCTGGCATACGCCCAGGGTGCGGGCCATCCTGGCCCTCATCGCCGTGGCCAGCTCCATGGGAGCTTCGTATCTGGTGCTGCTGCCGGTGTTCGCGGGCAAGGTGTTCGGCCAGGGGGCCGGAGGGCTGGGCATTCTGACGGCTTCGGCAGGGATCGGCAGTCTTGCGGGGGCCTTGCTTATGGCCAGCCGCAAGGAGGCGCGGGGGCTGAGGATGCTTGCGGTGTGGGCCAGCGCCGGGCTGGGCGTGGCCATGGTGCTGTTCGCCCAGGCGCCTGTCTTCTGGGCGGCGGCGCTGCTGCTGGCTCCCGCCGGGTTTACGCTCATGGTGCTCATGGCCAGCTGCAACACCATGCTGCAACTGGCCTCGCCGGACGGGCTGCGCGGCCGGGTGATGGCCCTGTATTCCATGCTCTACATGGGCATGGCCCCCTTCGGAGCTCTGGCCGCCGGATGGTTGGCGGACATAGCCGGGGCGCAGACCACCATGACCGTCATGGGCGTCTGCTGCATGCTTGGCGCCCTAGGGCCCGGCAGGGCTATCCGGCGGAGTTGACGAAAAGCAAACAGGCAGCCAGCCAGAGGTGAATCCTGTCAGACCTTCCTTGCCGCCGGGCCGATACTGGCCAACGCCAAATACGCTATGAATCCCTTCCCTGAGATTTCAGTTCGTGGATGAGGTTCTGCAGCACCTGGGTCTGCGTGGCCAGTTCAGATACGGCGCGTGAGGCCTGTTCCATGGACCGGGCGGTTTCGCTTGAAATAGTGGCGACCTGCTCGATGGAGCGGTTGATCTCCTCGCTGGCTGAGGACTGCTCTTCCGACGCGGTGGCGATTGAGCGCACCTGGTCCGAGGCATGGTCAACCAGGCTGACGATTTCGGCCAGGGCCTGACCGGACTGGCCTGCCAAGGCGGTGGCCTCTTCGATGCTTTTGGCCGACTGATCGACGTTGTTTATGTTCTTGCGCGTTCCGTCCTGTACGGCATGGTGAAGGCCGCCACCAGCATATGCTGCTCGAACCGCCCGGCGCGCCCTGCGTTCTGGACGTGCCAACTATTCCTGGACGATCATTCTCTAAAGGAAAAGGGGAGAAGGCCAGTGCCTTTCTCCCCTTTTGCGGTGCGTCAGGTCGCAATCACATTCATGCGGCTGTTGAAGAAGCCCGTTCCTGGCTTTCCAACCCCGCTATGGCAATGCAAAACGCAACCATCGCTGGCGGTTGCGCCGCAACCGACGGAGCTTCATGCTCCGCACGGCCTGTTTTGCAACATTCCGTCAGCGTCCCAGCCGACTCAGCTCCCCTTCTTCACGCCCGCGTACCAGCCGCTGGCCTGCTCCAGGATTTTGGTGATGCGCTCTACCATCTTGTGGGGGTCCGAGAGGTAGCCCTCCAGCAGCAGAGCGGATTCATACAGCTGTTCGGCGGTCTCGGTGATGAACAAGTCCGAGGGGTCCGCCGTGAAGATGGTCACCAGGTTTCTGGTGAGGGGGTGGTCCGGGTTGATCTCCATGATCTTGTCCGGCACGGATTCGTCTTTGGTCATCATGCGCATCATGCGCTGCATCTGGGAGGACATCTGGCCGTCGGCAGAGACAAGGCAGGAGGGGCTTGATTTCAACCGCTCGGAACGACGCACGTCCTTCACCCTGGTGCCGAGCACTTCCTTGATGCGGGCCATCAGGGCGTCCAACTGGCCGGACTGGGTCTCGGTGAGGGGTTCGGCAGGCTCGGCCTGCTCCACCACGTCGGGGAACTCGGCCAGATCCTTGGCCTGGACCTGCTCGGCGGATTTCAGGGCGAACTCCTTGAAAGTGCGCACGTTCTCCAGCACGAACTCGTCGATGGGCTCGTAAAGGTAGAGCACTTCCAGGCCTTTGCGCCGGAAGATTTCCAGGTGCGGGTTCATATCCAGGGCGCTGCGCGTGGGGCCGGAGAGATAATAGACCGTCTTCTGGCCGGACTTGGCCCGCTCCACGTAGGCGTCCAGGCCGGTGAGCTTTCCTTCGCCCTCAAGGGCCGAGGAGTCAAAGCGCAGCAACTCGGAAACGATTTCGCGGTTCAGATAATCATTGTAGCACAGCTTGAAAATTTTGCCGTGCTCGTTCCAGATGGCGGCGTAGCCGTCCGGGTCCGAGGTGGCCATCTTGCGCAGGCGCGACAGGATTTCCTTGGTCACGGCCTGGCTGATGCGCCTAAGCACCGCGTTTTCCTGCAAAGTTTCGCGGGAAAGGTTGAGCGGCAAGTCTTCGGTATCCACCACGCCCCGGCAGAAGCGCAAGTATTCGGGCAAAAGCTCGGCGGTGTCGCGGCTGATGAGCACCCGGCGCACATAGAGGTCCAGGCCGTGTTCCAGCTTCTGCATGCCGAACATGCCCTCGTCGCTCTTGGCGGGCACGAACACCAGAGCGGAGAACTGCACGGGCGCGTCCACGTTCATGTGCACGGTGAGCGCCGGGGCGTCGGTATCATGGGTGAGGAAGGTGTTGAATTCCTTGTACTGCTCCGGGGTGATGGAGGTCTTGGGCTCGCGCCACAGGGCAGGGACGGTGTTCACCCGCGCCCCGTCCACCAGGATGGGGAAGGCGATGAAATGGGAGTGGCGGTTGATGATGTCCTTCAGGGTGTCCACCTCGGCGAAGTCCGCAGCCTCGTCCTTGAGGTGAATGGCGATGCTGGTGCCGCGCGCCACCTCGCCTTCAACCGGTTGCAGCTCGTAGCCGCCCAGGCCGTCGGAGGTCCACACCCAGCCGGGCTCGTCGGGATTGGCGGATTTGGTGGTGAGCACCACCTGTTTGGCGGCCATGAACACCGAATAGAACCCCACGCCGAAACGGCCGATGATGGAGCTGGCCTTGGAGGCGTCCTCGCCCAGGGCCTTCAGGAAATCCTCGGACCCGGAGTGGGCGATGGAACCGATGTTGTCGATGAGTTCCAACTCGGTCATGCCGATGCCGCTGTCGGCGATGGTCAGCAGTTTGTTTTCCTTATCCGTGGTGAGGGTGATCTCCAGGGGCAGGTCCTCCCCGTAAACGGCGGTGCCCTTGTTCTGCTCGAAGCGCAGCTTTTCCAGGGCGTCCGATGCGTTGGAAATCAATTCGCGCACGAAGATTTCCCGGTTGGTATACACCGAGTGGGTGATGATATCGAGTAGCTTGACGATGTCGGCCTTGAAGTGGCCTTTCTTCACTGTGGACTGATCAGACATGGCATTTCCTCATTGCTGAATGCGTTATTGAAAGGGTGCTGACCCGGCCGGACCGGCCGGAGCTAGGGCGCTCAGGAGAATCCGCCGCCACCGCAGCCACCGCCGAAACCGGCGGGCGCGCCTGCCGGGGAGGCCCCGGCGTCCAGGCCGCCCAGACTGGCCGCGCTCATCAGTTTGATCACATCGCTGCCGAAGCAGGCCGGGCAAACGGGGCAGGGCGCGTCCGCGGCGGCGAGTTCCTCGAACTGGCTGCCGCAGGTGCGGCATTGGTATTCATATAGGGGCATGAACATCTCCTGCATGGTGAAGTCGATCAACTAGGTTAAACAGCCGGTTTGCCTTGTCAAGCGTAGCCATCAGATTTCCGGCCATTCTGTTGACGCTCACCCTGCACTTGGGTACAGAATAGACCGATCCCTTTTCCCTCCGGGATGCCCTTGACGATACATGCCCTCTGGTTATTGTAAACTTCAAAACCCCTAGGAGGAACAGCGTATGGTTATCGATTTCAGTCCTTTTCTCGGGTCGTCGACTCCCCTCGACCGCCTCTTCGAGGCCTTCTACGCTCCCGCCATGTCCATATCCCAGCGGCCCTATGCCTACCCACCCTTAAACATCGCCGAGGACGACGAACACATCCGGGTGGTATGCGAAATTCCCGGCATGGAGATCTCCGGCCTGGAGCTGACCCTCACTGAATCGTCCTTGGTCATCAAGGGAGAGCGCAAGGCCGCCCAGGGCAAGTACTACCGCCAAGAGCGGCCCACCGGCCCCTTCCAGCGGGTGGTGAACATCCAAGGACACATAGACCGCGACAAGGTGACCGCCAAGATGAAGGACGGCGTCCTTGAGGTCACCATCCCCAAATCCGAGGCCAGCGTGCCCAAGAAAATCACCATCGACATCGCCTAGTTTTGCGGCGTCGATTGCGGGGATGTGGCTTTGCAAAGCGCATCCCATGGGTTTTTTACTTGCAACGGCCAAACTCGGCCTGAACGACTTTTGCCACAGCAACAAGGGAGATGCATCATGACACAAGCCCTCAAAACCGAAGAAAAGGGCCTGCCAAGAGTTAAGCCCGCCACCGACATCGTGGAGACCGTTGACGGTTTCTATATCTATATGGACATGCCCGGCGTCTCCAAAGAAGAGCTGATCATCGACCTGCAGGAGGACGAGATCAAGGTCTCGGGCAAGACGAATTACGCCTCTCCCTCCGGGGGAGAAAAACTCCTGCATGTGGAATTCGGCAACGGCGAGTACTACCGGGGCTTCACGCTGTCCCATATCGTGGACAAGTCTAAAATCAAGGCCTCCATGAAAAACGGCGTGCTGGAACTGCACCTTCCCAAGGCCGACAAGGCCGCGCCGCGCAAGATCGACATCCAGGAAGGATAGCCTTTCAGGGCGCGCCCGACCGCACCGGGCGCGCCCTGGCGCTAATTGTTACTACCGGTTTGCAAAACCCGCGCGATTTCCCTATACTCCGGCAAACTTGCTCGCCGTGATCCCTCCCGTCCGGCTGAAGCACAGTATTTCGCACTCAAGAGGTATATTCGCATGCAACTTCTCGACGGGAAGGTCACCGCTGCTGAAATCCGCGCCAAACTGGCGGTGGAAACCGCGCATTTGACCGCCACCTTCGGACGCGCTCCTGGTCTGGCCGTGGTGCTGGTGGGCGACGACCCCGCCTCCCAGGTATACGTCCGCTTCAAGGAAAAAGCCTGCGGCGAAGCGGGCATCGTTTCGCGCACCCTGCGCGTGGAAGCGGATATCAGCCAAGAAAAGCTTGAGGCCCTGGTGTCTTCCCTCTCTGCCGACGACACCATGGACGGCATTCTGGTGCAGGCCCCTCTGCCCAGGCATCTTGACCTGCTGGCCGTCCAGAGCCTGGTTGTCCCTGAAAAAGACGTGGACGGCTTCCATCCCATCAATGTGGGCAAGCTCTCCATCGGCCTGCCCTGCCTGAAGCCCTGCACCCCCGCCGGGGTGATGGAACTGCTGGCGCACTACGGCATCTCCTGCTCCGGCAAGAAAGCCGTGGTAGTGGGCCGCTCCAACATCGTGGGCAAGCCCATGGCCATGCTGCTGGCCCAGGCCACGCCCATGGCCAACGCCACAGTGACCATCTGCCACTCCCGCACCCCGGACGTTGCAGCGGAATGCCGTCAGGCCGACATCTTAGTGGCCGCCATCGGCAGGCCGCGCTACATAACCAAAGACATGGTCAAGCCCGGCGCCGTGGTGCTCGACGTGGGCATCAACCGTACTGAACAGGGTCTGTGCGGCGACGTGGATTTCGAGGCAGTCAAAGACATTGTCTCGGCCATTACCCCGGTTCCCGGCGGTCTTGGCCCCATGACCATCGCCATGCTGCTGGCCAACACCGTGCAGGCCTACAAATGGCGTATGGGCGTTGCCGGGTAGGAACACGCCATGAGCAACCTCCCGACCACCAACCATGCCTTTGCCCAAGGCGCAATGCTTCCGCCCCGCCACACCTGTGACGGGGAAGACCTGTCCCCGCGTCTGATGGTTGCCAAAACGCAATTCCCTGCCACCCGCCAGGGCCATGTCCTGGCTATGGGGAAACCTATGGGACGCTATGCCCGCCTCAGCTAAAATACTGCGTTGCCTGCTCGCAGCGCTGCTGCTGGCCCTGGCTCTACCCACGTGGGTGTGTGCTGCCAAGAGCGCCCAGGCCCCCCAAATGTCCGTCTCCAGCCCGGCCTTTAAGACAGGCGACAAGATGCCGCGCAGCGCAGGCTGTGAGGGCGGGGAGCACTCCCCTGCCCTCAATATAGCCTCCCCCCCCGCTGGCACCGTCTCACTGGCCGTGTTGATGACCGAAATGGACGCCCCCAGAGCCGGAGCCGCGTTGTGGATTGTCTATAATCTGCCTCCGGCGACAACGACCCTGCCTGAAAACCAGCCCCGCACCCGCACCTTGAAGAACGACGCACTGCAACTGCCCGGTGCCGCAGGCAAGATGGGCTACACAGGCCCCTGCCAGAACCCCGGCGTCACCAAACGCTACGCCATTGAGGTGTTCGCCCTGGACGGTATGCTCGACCTGCCCGAAACCGCCGACAAGCGGGCCTTCCTCCAGGCCATCGAAGGGCACATCCTGACCAGAGCCAAGCTGACCGGACGCTATAAGAAATAGCCGTTTCCTGCTTCTTTCCGCGTTTTCCGCACTGCTCTGCCGCTCCCCCCCCCGACACGATTCACGCTACCGCCCTAACAGCGTTGCTCTACCCCGCCAAGCGCTAGCACCCTGCTGCCTGCCTTCACGCGCTGTTCCGCCCAGTACTTCCCGTTCTGCTCTGCTTCTTCGCGCCTTCTGCGCAGCTCCGGCGCGACCGCCATTCCTGCCCTGTTGCCGGTTCCTTTCGTCCGCTCCGTAACGTGGCCCTGCTAAACTCTTTTCACGTTTGGGCAACTTTCTTCCCATATAGCCCTATATGGGCTGCAAGAAATTAATTCCTGAGTATGTTTACACAACCTTGGCACGGCTGGCGGGTGGCTCGCTCGCGCCGGGGTGCGATGAATTCGAGAGGGTGCGGATGGCTGGCGAGTCATCCACTGATGGATTGGATAGGCAGAGGCAACGAAGCAGACAACCCTATACGGCTCAAAAGGAGACTTTCATGAGCGAACGGACAGCAGACCCCTCATTTCAGGACTATTCCACACTGACCCCCGACAAAGCTGAGGATTTCACCTTTGGCGGGCACATGTACCACACCACAAGCGACGGCAAGATGTTCCTGCCCAACGCGGAGATCCCCGGCCAGGATGTGGAGATTGGCACCGATGAGGCCAGAACCATCATGGCTGGCCGGAAGTACGATGCCTATAAGGACAACCTGCGTACCGAGCAGATGAACCGTGACAAACCCGTGCCCATCGAGAACCCAGATAAGCTCGAGGGCACTACACCTTACGACTTGTACCGGGCTGAAAAACGTGGTGATACAGAATATCACTACGTGAACAGTCTGCCGAGGCGGCCATGGACTGAAGCTGACGTTAAGGACTACGCCAACAACATGGGCAAAGTTGGTGCTACGGCTATTGGTGCAGTCAAGGGCGCACAAACCGGAGCGAAGTATGCAGGATACCTTGGCCCGGAAGCTGTGCCATTTGGAACTGCTGGTGGTGCCATTGCGGGTGGCTATCTGGGCTTCAAAAATGGAGAGGAGACCGTCATCAAGGGCATTGATAAGATGAAGGAATACGGAATCCCCCCGATGAAAGCTGTTGAGCGCGAAGGCAACAAGGTGTTTATCGAGTCGCGCCCTCCAGGGCAGCTGTTCTAAAAAACCAGCGGATCAAAGTAAAACAATGATCCGCTGGTTCTAACACAACTTAATTATCCAGTAAAAAAAGAGAAAAGTATCAAAATACAAAAAAATATCTTTCCAGTCAGACTTTTCCATAAGACTTCCTAGCAGATGTGAAAAATTGAATTATACAACCCATATAAAAGCATAAACAACAAACAAGCGCCTGTACAGATCATTACATACTTTTTAGCGCCATTTTCCTTACCCAATTGCTCAAGAAAGTACGCTTTCATTTTCCAAACCTTGCGAGCAACTTAAAAAGAAAGATCACCCCGCAAGCCATCGCCAGCCCGATGAGCACCTTGGAAAACTCGAAAACAAGTTTTTTGTAAATCTTTTCTCTTCCATAGCTCATCCAATTTTTTACACAGTATTCTTTACCGCCTTTTCCCGTCAAGACCGAGCGTGAAGACCTGCCGGTATTCGCACGTTTTTCACCTCGTTCGCCTTCCTCCTCCCTGCCGTGTGTCGTTCCAAAATACTATGCCTAGCAACACAAGCCCGGAAATCCTTGATTTTCAGGCTGCTTTTGCATGAATTTCCGTTTGCCCCCGGCAAAGCCTGCGTATATGCGCCATTCCCCCGCCGACACCACTGCCAAACTATTTTCACTTTTGGGCAACTTTCTTCCCTCATAGCCCTATATGGGCTGCAAGAAAAAAATTCCTGAGTATGTTTACGCAACCTTGGCACGGCAAGCCAGGGCAAATACCACCTCCAAGGAGGAACAGACCATGCCGTATCCCAACAGCGGGGGCTATCAGCCCACCGCACCCGCCAGCGCCACAGGGGCGATGGACGCGGAAGCACTGAAACAGGAGCGCTACCGTCTCTACATGGACGAAATGCTCAACGGCGGCGATCAGGCCGCACAGGACGGAACCCCGTCCGAAACCAACAACCAGCAGCCCATGCCCCAGAACGGCGGGCAGCCCCAGCCCCAGGGCATGGCCCAGGGCCAAATGCGGGGACAGATGCAGGGACAGGCCCGGTCCATGAATGCTGTGCCGTTTGAGGCTGTCATGCAGCGGCTTCTTCAGACGCCGGGCATGGTGCAGCACTTACAGGGAGGCGACGCCGACGGCGACGTACCGGATTTCCCTTCGCTGGGACCGCCCCCCTCCGACCCTCAGGACTATCGGGACTGGCAGGTGATGAACCTGATGCAGCAGCAGATGAAACAGGTCTTCCTCCAGAAGAACCGTCGTAACCGTTTCGAGAGCAGGCAGATGAACGATCAGCGCATGCTTCAGAACCTGGAAGCCCATGATCCTTTGTTTAAAGTGGTTTCCCCTATGATGAAGAACTACTTCGACCATTTGCCCGGACCGCTAGGGCAGGTCATCATGCACACCGTAGTCAGCCATCCTGCGCTGTACATAGAAATGTACAGTCACGTCAGGAGCTATGTCGAAAAAGCCATCAGTACCCGTAAGAACTTTCAGGGCAATCCCATGTCCCCCGCCACCGCCGCAGCCGACCCCCGTCAGCGCATTCGGCAGGCCGTGGCCGGGCGCATGAGCCCTCCCGCCCTGGAAAACGCAGGCGTCATGGATGACCGCCTGCCCAACGCCTCCCGCAATGCCCAACTCGCCGCACTGAAACAACGCGTGAAAAGCGGCGGCGCGTGTGAAGGCGACCTGCTCAAGTACCTGGAACTCTCCGGATTCGGGGACTAACCCTTAACCTTTAACCTCTATAGGAGAACGCTACAATGTCCGATTACACCACTTCCACGTATTCCAACACCTCGCCCGGCGTCCGGGAGATGAAGGACAGCCTGTTCCAGGACGTGGAGAACATGATCCAGACCATCACTCCCGACAAAACCCCCTTCATCGCCTCCATTGCCAGCATTCCGGCCAGGAACGTCCTGCACGAATGGCTCGAAGACGAGATGAAGCCCCCCACCGGGATCAACAAGGCCATCGAAGGCGCTGACGCCGTGGCCACTGCCCGCACCGCTCCGGTTCGGCTGTCCAACTACTGCCAGATCCTTGAGGACACCTCCAAGATCTCCGGCACTCTGAGCGCCGTGGACCCCATCGGGCGCAGCAAGCAGAAGAACTACGAGGGCATATAGATATTCAATGACATGACTACCGAGTTGGAATACGCGGTACTAAATATCCGTTTCCACTTGAGCGGTTTGGAATAATAATCACCGCAATGACGCTGAGGCGGGCAGCCCTTATGGCTGGATGAGGCCTGCCCGTTTGTCTATTGCGGCAGGGCGTCCCCAAGCCTGACGATACGGCCTTCGAGACGCGAAGTGAGGGGCGAATGGCTGGTAATGTAGTCGGTCAGAGCGTCACCGACGGGTTTGCCAAAGGCGTAGACGCGCTTGGCCCGTTCCTTGATGATGGAATACCCATCTCCGCCCCGCAGCAGGAAACCGCTGGCGGCCAGGGTATAGGTCTGCTCGGGCTGCACCGGCTTGAAATCGCCGTCTGAGCCAAGGATCTCGGCGGTAACGATGCGGGAACCGGCCGGTCGTCTGGCGTCGAAAGAGTATTTCATGCCAGAGACTTGAAGAAAACGTCCGGTGCCAGAGGCGTCTGGAGTGTCGGACAGGGCCACACCGTAATCCAGCACGTCCAGGAGGTCCTGCCCCTTGAGCTGGAAGGTGGCCACTGTATCCGGGAATGGGTACATGGTCATCACATCGCCGGCTGTCACTAACCCGGCTCGCAACCCGGCCCGGATTGCCCCGCCGTTAACTATGGCAGCCTGGGCTCCTTGCGATTTTGCCGCAAGCCGGACGGCATCGGCCACCAGATTGCCGAGGGCGCATTCGCCGTGGCGACAGGCGGAGTCCATGGCTTCGACCGTTTGACCGATCTCCTGGCTCATGTATGGATTCAAGCTTTCCTGCCAGCCATCTACCTTGGCCTGCATGGCTGCGTTGCGCGGTTGGGAGGCGTCCAGCAGCTTGCATGCGCCGCTCCAGGCTACCGGCAGTCCCTTAGCGTCAAAATCGACAACGAATTCACCAAGATATTTGCCCCAGGCCGCATCCTGCACCACCAACACCGGTTTGCCCGACGGGGATTTCACCACCGTAGGGTAAGGGCCGGAGGCTGCCGGGTCGCTGTTGGAGAGCAGGGTATGGCTGTGTCCGCCCACGATTACGTCGATGCCCTCCACCTTCGAGGCCAGCTCCTTGTCGCGCTCATAGCCCACGTGGGTGATGGCCACCACGATGGATGCGCCCTGTTTGCGCACCTCCGCCACGGCCTTGCGCAGGGGCTCGTCCGCTTTCAGAAAAACGATATCCGGGCCGGGGACGGCCAGCTTGGCGGTATCCTCGTTGGCGATGCCCACCAGGCCGATCTTGCTCCCGCCAAGGGTGACGATGGTCCAGGGCTTGATACGTGCCTGGAAAGCCGGATCGCGCGACGCGTCAATGTTGGCTGCCAGCACCGGCACGGTAAGCCCATGCAGGAAGGTTTCCTCCAGCACGCGGGGCCCGTCGTCGAACTCGTGGTTGCCCAGGGTCATGGCGGTATAGTGCAGGGCGTTCATGGCCTCGCGGGAGGGCTGGCCTTTAAGCACGGAGTAAAACAGCGTGCCCTGAAACTGGTCCCCGGCGTCAAGCAGCAGGATGTTGCCGCCCTTCTTGCGCGCAGCCTCCACGGCCGCCGCAATGCGCGGGTATCCGCCAACGCAGCCGCCCTTGGCGATGTCTGCGGCGGTGCAGGTCTGGCCGAAGCGGTCGAACTCGCCCATATGGGCGTGGATGTCGTTGGTATGGAGAATGGTCAAGCGGTATGGCTTGGCCGTATCAGCCGCCTGGGCCTGGACAGCCAGGGACAGCGACAGCAGGAACACGAAGAGCGAGCGGACCACAAACATAACCGCCTCCTCACGAGCCAGGGGCGCTGCCCCTGAACCCTGCTGAAGGCGCAGGACGCCCCCAACCCCCATTAGTATGGTTCATCGACGCGAAGCGATATCGGGGGTTCGGGGGGCCAATGGCCCCCCGGCCGCCGGAGGCTCATCTTTTTTCAACGCCGGGTGGCCGTACCGCCTGCCGCTTCGATTTCCTTCACGGTGAAGCCGATCATCTCGTCGAGCCGGTCCGCCAGCTCCGCTGAGATGTCCACGCACATAGTGTGGTAGTCGTGGGGTTCGATACCGATGACCACGGCGTCGGGACGTTCCCCCACCAGCCCGCAATAGATCAGTGTATCCACCAGGTCAGTCTGGTGCATGGAATCCTTGAAAGCCAAAGACTTACGCAGATCGTCGCCTTCGCAGCGGTAGATGGTACCGGGTTTTTCGCCGCCGAGCACGGCGTCGAGCACAATGGCCGTGTCGCAATTGAGCAGGGCTTCCATTAGGCGCATGCCTAGGGTGCCGCCGTCAAGAAGAGTGACGTTTTCGGAGAATTCATACTCCCGTTCCATCTTTTCCACGCAACGCACGCCGACGCCTTCGTCGGTGAAGAGAATGTTGCCCACGCCAAGCACAAGTATGCGTTTCGTCTCGGGAGTAGCCATGAATGCTCCTTGCTGTTCCGAATCCATGGATAATGCCTTGGAGCGGGCCGGGGAGCAAGCCCGGAATGACCGCTCGGAATGAGGCAGTGTCGCGAAAACGGGAATTGACGGGTTTTCAGCCATTTCCGACATGGCGTGTTCGTATGGAACTGCGCCTTAGAGTGAAGCGGATGGCACAAGAGGTAAATACGCGTGGGTACCGTATTGAACAGCTTTCATTGTTCAAGCTCCTCGAGTGCAGTGGAATTGCTCAGAACCATCCTTTTCCGCTTGTTTTCCGCCTTTGACATACTTGGCGGCCAGCAACTCACTTCATGTAAGCTATCCAGGCGCTGACGCCGTGGCCACTGCCCGCACCGCTCCGGTAGGGCTGTCCAATCCCTCCCGGCCCCTGCAAGCTCCCTGCTGCTGGGCTTTCGGCAAACGCCTCCCGCTATCCAAGGTTCCAAACGCCAACACTCCCACGAGCGCGTGCTCAATCCGCCTTTCTGCTCTGAAGGCAGGCCGGACGCACAAAAAAAAGGCCCGCTCAACGGACGGGAATGTACTGACAGTTCTAGAAAGAAAAATTGGAAGGAAACCGCGAGACTCTAGAGCTAGGCAATGACGCGAAACAGAAAGCGTTCGTAGGCGCGGCTTACCTTTTGCGCCACCGGGGCGGAGAGGCCAATATCTTTGAGGCGACAATAGACATGCAGAGGATTGAACACATGTTGAAGAGCGTTACGGACTCGTTTCACGTCAGTTTCCTCCGCTTGAACAGGATATCAGTTGGCAAGCGCGAAAAAAAAGGAGAAAAGCATTTTGTTGAATTGAACGAGTGCTAAATATACGATTTGACTTCGTCATGCAAACCAAAATTTTCACAAGGTTGACACATGGACTCCCGGCCCCTTGCCGCCACCAGTTGGCTCTGGCCAGCCTCACTTGACGAAAACCTCAGACGCATTGCCGGTTGGGAGTTGCCTATACGGCAGACAGCCCTCCTCTTCTACCAATATCTTCCGTCACTTGCCTACACCGCCAGTGACATCCCCGCCCTGGCCGGACTGAACAGCCATGTACATCTGCCCCTTGACCTGCCCTGGCACGAAGGTCCGAAGGCGGTGTACGCCATCGTACGCGCCCTTATGGAAGACGTGGCAGCCCCGCTCTCGCCTTGGTGCGGAGTGCTCCACCCCCCGGCTTCGCCAGGTGACCTCGAGGCTCTGGCCACCCTCTGGCGCGAAGCGGCTCCCGACTGGAAGCTGCTGGTGGAGAACATCCCAGGGCAGGACCTGCGCCGCCATTGGCCGGTCATCACCGCCCTTAACATCCCCGTATGCCTTGATGTGGGCCACCTGATGGCCTTCGGGCAGGAGTGGCTCCTGGACGCACCCGGACTCAACAGCCGGGTGGAGCTGATCCATTGCTACGCCCCCGGTGCTGCCCTTGACGTTCATGAACATCTGCCCCTCAACCGCATCACGGATGAGCAAGCCAAGGTGCTCCGCGCCATCTTGTTGGCTGTGCGCCCAGAAACAACAATCCTATTCGAGGTTTTCTCCGAATCGGACTTGCGCGCCAGCCTGCAAACGTTTTACGATTTGCTGTGCAAGTGGAGGATGAGTGCATGATACGGCTGGTGCTTGGGGGTGAGAAGTCCGGGAAATCCGACATGGCGTACGGATTGTTCCTCCGTGCGTTTAAAGGCCTTCCTGACCAGGACCCTGTCCCGGAGCCCGGCACTGCCTCTGCCAGAAGCGCCTTCCCAGAACCGGCTTCACCTGTGGACTGCGGCCTTGCCAACCTACATTCCTCCATGCCTCCTGAATGCGCTAGCCAGGGTGCAAGACGCTGCCCGGGGATGATCCTGGCCATGGGGCTGGCCCGCGATGCTGGGTTCCGCAGGCAGATACTCACGCACCGACTGCGCCGCAATCCGGCTGTGCCCTTGGTGGAACCTGGCTTGGAGCTGGCTCACGCCCTGGACGCGGCGCGCGGCAAGAACGCTCCGGTGCTGGTGGACAGCCTGGATTTCTGGGTGTTCGCCTGCATGGAAGCCGGCCAGGAGCGCGCGGATCAGCTGCTCTCGAGCCTCTTGGATTGGAGCGGGCCTCAGGCCCCGGAGTGCGTTCTGGTGAGTTGCGAGGTAGGCCTTGGCCCCCTTGCGGCCACGGCCTTCACGCGGCGTTTTGTGCGCAGCCTTGGGCACCTTAATCAGCGTCTGGCCCAGGCGGCCGACGAAGTGCAACTAGCCGTGGCCGGCCTGTCGCTTACGCTCAAGGGGAACGGCAATGGCCTTATTTAGAGTGCTCAAGGACAAGCTCGACTGTATGCTTGCCCTGTTCAAGCCATCGGAGCGCTGGCTTATCGTCATCAACGCCGACCCAGACGCCATGGCCTGCGCCATGGCCCTGCGCCGCATCATGCGATGCAAGGGCACATACGCGGATATCGCCCACATCAACGTCGTCGCCAGGCCCGACAATCAGGCCATGATCCATTTCCTGCGCATCCCTCTGCTCCGGCTGACACCGGAACTGGCCAAAGGCTATCAGCGCTTCGCCATGGTGGATTCCCAACCGCATCACAGCCCGGATTTTCTTGGCCTGCCCTACGCAGTCGTCCTCGACCACCATCCGTTGGAACATGGCCACCCTTCCCAGGCCGCCTATACCGAGATACACCCGGAATACGGTTCGGCCAGCAGTCTGCTCACGGAATATCTGTACGCTCTGGGCATCCGGCCTGGAAAACGGCTGGCCACCGCCTTGCTCTACGGCATAAAATCCGACACCCAGTCCTTTGAGCGCAATTTTTCCGATGTTGACGTCAAGGCCTTTGGGTATCTCACCAAATACAGCGACAGGCTGCTGTTGCGCAAAATCGCCCATGCGGATTTCTATCGCGACTGGCTCCAGTACTTTTCGCGGGCCTTCTCCTGCCTCCGCTTTGTAGGCTACCAGGGAGTTTTCGCTTACCTGGGAACGGTGGAAAGCCCGGACGTGCTGGTCATCCTGGCGGATTTCTTCCTGCGCGTGCATGATCTTTCCTGGGATTGCATCGCCGGCCAGGCCGGGGACAGGCTCGTGGTGGTGATGCGCTCCGACGGGCTGCGCCGCGACATAGGACGCAAAGCCAAAGCATGGTTCGGCGACGTCGGCAGCGCCGGAGGGCACAAGATGGCTGCACGGGCGGAGATCCCCCTTGAGCGCCTCTCAGGTAAGGACCCGGAGGTCTTCCTCTGGGAGCGCCTTACCGGCAAACACCCCTCACGCCGCTTTCCCTTCAAGGAAGGAGAGGCCTGCCCGGTAACCTTGCCCGGCACCAAGACTGAAACGGGAGCGTGAGCCATGCCCGTAATTCCTCCGGCAGCTCAGTCCAAAGTCTCCCAGCGGCTGGAAGACTACTTTCCCATCCACCCCAAAACAATCCTTCCCGAGACAGTGGGACAGTTCGACCTCTTCCTTAAGCGCGCCAACGGTTTTGTGCTCTACGCCCCGCGCGGAGAAAGCTACCGCTTGGAACCCAAGCTCGGCCAGACTCTGGAAGTCACAGAGTTCTATGTACGCGTGGACCAGCGTTTCGACTATGAAACGTATCTGGCCAGAAATATCGGGACCATGCTGCTCAACGGCCAGATCCCCATGCAAGAGCGTTCCAAACTGTTCTACCAGATCACCTCTGGCATTCTTAAACAGAGCTTTGTCAGCAAAATGCCGCGCGGCCTGGATGAAAAAACCTACCAGGACATGCAGAATATCGTACGCCGGGGCATAAAATTTCTATCCATGGACGATTCGCTCCTCAATCTTTCAGAGTTTCTCTCCCACAAATACCACACCTACACCCACTCGCTCAACGTGATGGTGCTTACCATCTCTGTATTGCAGACCGTGACGGATATCGACCCTAAAGCCCTGTTTGCCTGCGGCCTGGGTGCCGCTCTTCACGACATCGGCAAGACACAGATCCCTGACGCGGTGATCAACAAGGGCGGCCCTCTGAACCAGGCCGACTGGGAGCTGATGAAAACCCACCCCGTGCGGGGGCTGGGCATCTGCGCGGGCATGCCCATAGACCACATCACCACCAATTCCATCCTCTTCCACCACGAACGCTATGACGGCAACGGCTACCCCGGCGGCATCGCCGGTGAGGCCATTCCAGTCTACGCCCGGGTGCTCTCCCTGTGCGACGTCTACGACGCACTGACCACGGAGAGGCCTTACGCCAAGGCCCTGACCCCCTACAAGGCGCTGAGCATCATGCGTGAAGACATGCGCGGAGCCTTCGACCCGGCGCTTTACAAACGGCTGGTGTATGTGCTGGGCAATGCACGGATAGTGTAGAGTCGGTTGCGGAAAAGCAGGAGAAGCGTTGCGGCTGGGCTGAAGAAAATTGCGCCTGTCCGCCCAAAATCCGCCGAATTCAAGCCGTCCGCACCGCCCGTGCGAAGAAGCTGCACGTCATGTCCGCCCCGGCCGCTGCGCCGAGTTCGGTGTCGGCGAACCATGCCTGGGTGAAGGTGCGCCGGTCGGCGCTCCAGAGCAGGCGCTGCTCACGGTTGAACACCGGGTCCAGACAATGGCCGGTGAACTCGGCCGGAGGCGAGAGCACGCTCACCAGTTCGTCCACTGTGGGCAGCCGCCACCCCTGCGCGCCCCCGAAGCCCTGGGCGTTCAACTCTTCCACATACGCGCGGGCTGCGGCCCAATCGAAAGCGTAGGCGCTGCCATTGCACTGCCACACAAGGCCGGTGGCCGCGTCGCGCACGGTTTCCCCCAGAGCTTCCAGCCGGGGGCTGGCGTAACACCGGGGCCTCCATAAGGCGTCCAGGCCGAAGACCTCCTGCGCCTGGGCGCCCCGGGCCTTCATCGGTTGGGAGCGCGGACGCCCGGACGGGGCGTCTACCGGACACGGCGGCGGGACATCCTGCTCCTCCAGGCGGCAGGCCTTGTCCAGCCGGTTGCGCCACACCGCCAGCAACGCTTCCAACTCTGCGGCCATGGCCTTGGCGCTCTCCGGCCGCCGACCAGGGCTGGGGTGAAGCACACGCAGGAAAAAATTATCCCAGTCAGGGCCAAGATCGCGTGAAAAGGCGCTGGGCAGGCCCTCGCCGGTAAGCGGCCAGACAGGCAACCGCCCGGCAAGCATCCGGTACAGCGTGACTCCCATGGAGTAGAGGTCGGCCCTGGGCCCGGCCTGCTCCGGCTGGTCCTCCTGCTCGGGAGCGGCATAATAGGGCGACCCCACCTTGAGGCCCGGACCATGGGCCAGGGACTCGCCGCGCACCTTGGAGAGGCCGAAATCGGTTATTTTGATGCGGTCTTCGCCAGTGATGAGCAGGTTGAAAGGCTTGATGTCCCGGTGCACGATGCCCGCATGGTGCAGGCGGGCCAGACCGTCCAGAGTCTGGAGGGCGTAGGCCGCAGCTCTGGGCAGGGGCAGCTTGCGGGTGGGCGCTTCCACCCGGGCGGATTCGCCAATCACCTGGCCCAGGTCGCGGCAGTAGTATTCCATGAGGAAAAACGGACGCCTGGCGGCCTGGCCGAAATCCCACACAGCTGCGATATGGGGATGGTTCAGCCCCCCCAATGTAGCGGCCTCGGCTCGAAACTGGCGCTCAATGGCCGCACGCCCGATCAACCCCACCAGGAACGGATTGGGGGACAGCAGCTTCAGGGCCATGATCTTGCCGGTCACCGGCATACGGACTTTGTACACAGCGCCCATGCCGCCGCGCCCCAACAGGCCCAGCACCTGGTATTTGCCGATGGTTTTCACCGCTCTTCCTGCAAGAGCCGCCGGGCATAGACTCCGGGCAACCCTTCGGCCAATATCCTGGCAGCGGCGTGACGGGCGTCGTAAGGCACGAAGCAGACCTCCAGTTCGCGGGTTCCGGTGTCGTAGAGGCAATATTTTGCCCTGAAATCCAAGTCCCTGGGCTGCCCAACCGCACCGGCGTTGATCAGATGCCGCGTCCCCGTCTCCAACACCAGGCGGCCTTCGCCCAGAGGATAGCGGGTCAGCTCCCCGTCGCACAAGCCAATGCGGGCCAGCCGGTGGGTATGGCCCACAAAACACAGCTCCTCGGGAATTCGGCGCATGGCGCGCTCAAGGCCGACGTCTGAAGCCTGAGTGAGATATTTTGTGGGATGATTGGGCGGCAGGCCGTGGACCATGCGGCAGCCCCCAAGGCTCAGGGAAAACGGCAGAGCCGCCAGCCAGGCCAGACTCCCAGCGGAAAGCCTGCTGGCTGTCCAGACCACACATTGGCGCGCCTGGGGATTGAAAAAGCGCCTGCAGTTAGGCTTGACCACACCCAACTCGTGGTTGCCCATCACCGCCCGGACCTCCAAGGGTCGCAACATGCTGACCACGCCCTCGGGGTCGGCCCCGTAGCCCACCATGTCGCCCAGACAGACAATCAGGGGAGGCGCAGCCGGAAAACGCAGAGAGATGTCCTCCAGTACGGCTCGCAGGCTTTCGATGTTGGCGTGGATATCGGAAAGGATGGCCAGTTGCACAGCGCGCTCCCCTGAGGCTACCGACCGGAGCTTAAAAGACTCTCGATACAGGCCTTAAGTTCGCTGATTTCCACGGGCTTCGAGACAAAGGCGCTCGGACCGTCACTCATGGCCCGTGCTCTGGTTGCATTGTCGTTGCAAGCTGATACGAAGATGACGGGTATGTCGCTCTGCTCGCGTATGAGGCGGGCAGCTTCGATTCCGTCGATGTCACCCTCGATCATGATATCCATAAGCACTAAGTCGGGTTGCAGTTCCTTGGCCAGACGAACGGCATCCCGACCGTTATGGGCCATGCAAGGCACATCGTAGTCGAGCTTGCGCAGCTTCTGGCGCAGATCCAGTGCGATGATTCGCTCGTCCTCGACGATCAGTATGGTCAGGTTGGGCACATGCATCTCGAAGGGTTGAGGTTAACGCGAAGACGCACGCACCGCTCGTATAGCATTTATACTTCTCTGAAAACCCTGGGGCAACAAAAAAGGCCGGGGAACCGGCCTTTTTTGCTGCGTTGAAATCGCAAAACTTAGTTATTCATCTGCCTGCGCAGCCACTCCTTGATTTCCGGAGTAGGAGCATACACACCCTTGTTGAAGCCAACCGTCTCCATGAAAACCTTCTTCAAGTCCTCCGGCAACTGCAACTCTTCCAATTCAGTGGCCTCGTCGCAGGTGCGGTGGATAAGCATGATTTTTGGTTCGCTCTCCCAGGTGCTGACTACGAAATATGTTGTATCATCGCTTCTGTAGCGAATCGGCTTAAACTCGTTGAGCCAGCAGTTGTTGCCCCATTCAAGATAGAGGGTCACAGCCGCTTCTGGGGTCATCTCCCAGTCGATATCATAGGAGTTGTAAGTCGCAAGCTCAGCCATGGTCTCCTCCTTAAACTTTATCCATACTTAGCGATAACAATAATCATTACGAGTTCTTCGTCAAGAGGTAATCGGAGCAATTCCCTGTCGCTTACATCTCGGAGGCGCGGCTGGCCAAAGCGCCAACCGTGGTCATGGTCAAGACCCCATTGTCAAAGAGTTCCAAAGCAGACTCGTCGTTGGCCAAAGCCTGGAGTGTTACCCGCACGCCCTCGGCCATTTCTGGGGCACGGTCCTGGGCCAAAGGCAGCAACGGTCCCAAAGCCCAGGCCGAAAGCCCGCGGCTTGCTGGGTCCTCTGCGGCCAGGGCCAGGGCCAAGTCGTGGAAGGCCGGCAGGGCCAACTCCGGCCGGGCCTGGGCCAGGCGGCCAAGCCCCCAGTAAACGCCCCGGCGCAGCGGGCACAACTCAAGATAGTTGTCGCCCGAAGTGCAGGGTCTTTCTTTGATATACGAGGCCAGGACGCGGTGGAACTCCTTGGCCAGTTCAGGCTGGACAGCCAGTACTTCGCCAAAGGCCTCAGGGATGCCCCAGGCGACGTTGCCGGATTCCTCGTTAAGCCGCCACATGAACTGGCGCATGAGCCCCCTGGCCTCTTCCAACTTCTGTTCAGCCATCCTGGAAACTGCGTCACCGAATGCGGCCACTGCCCGCCAGCGAATGGTCTCATCATGATCGAGCAGGCAGGCGTACAGCGGCCCCACCAGAACCTTGGGCCGCAAGCCTCCCAGCCGGGAAAATTGCTCCCGCCAATCCGACGCAGTCAACGCGTCAACTACCTGTTTGCGTACCTCGCGTAGCGTCCCCATACGTCCTCCTGAAATTTCTCCACATTCCGCTGTGCCGACACTCCCGCCACATACTCCGGCGGCCAAGGGAATGGACACCACTCAGGGCTCTATCATGCCCGGACACCGTTCGGCGTCACTTCCGTGGTGTTTCTACAGCCTCCACTACCATGCCACAGGACCGAAGACCATCCCAAGGAGGATGAATACGCTACGCTGTCGGACAGGTGTTGCACATGGTCATCTATATCTATTCGTTATATTGATAAAATATTTCAAATAATACATACAGCACCCCATCACTACCAGGAGATCCTTATGGAAATTTATTTGCCCACATATCCCTATATCCCTATGTACCCTGTTCACTGGCAAAATTTCCACTATGCTCCGCGCTACGTTCCGCAGAGCGCACGGCAGGTCTCACACAACGCGTACCCCACGCCGGAGCGCCAGACCGGAACGAATACAACATCAGCGAGGATACTTGATGGATTACTGTGCACACATGGAAAAAGCCGCTGCCGCATACAATCTGCCTGTGCGGCTGGTTGCGGCTTTGGCCGGGGTGGAATCTGGAGGCGATGCGTGCGCCTTCCGCTTCGAACCTGCCTTTCTGGAACGCTACGTACGCCCGGACAAGACGATACGGGCCAAGGGCGCCTGCTCCCTGGAGACCGAACGCCAGGGACTGGCCACCTCCTGGGGCCTTATGCAGGTGATGGGGGCCACTGCACGTGGCCTGGGGTTCAAAGGACCGTTTCTCTCGGCTCTCACCGATCCCTCGACCGGACTGGAGTATGGCTGCCGACTGTTGGCCAAGCTGCGCGACCGCCACTATGCCACCCTCGGCTGGCCTGGAGTCGTGGCCGCCTACAACGCAGGCAGCCCGCGCATCACTACTGCCGGACGCTATGTCAACCAGGAATACGTGGACAAGATCGCCACAGCCCTGGGCGGGCAATGGCCCGGCGGTCAAGGTCCCTTGGCCGCGTGTCAGGACGTCATTACGCCCCCAGGGTTAACTGTCGCAGAGCACATATCCGGGAAACAGCAGTCCTAAGGCCAAGCGACCTTAGGACAAACGTACTGGGGACATTCGTCTCAAAGGCAACGGCAGCAAAAGCCATTACTCTCCTGAGGTCACTGGCGGCGCTGCTTCTCATTCTTACGGCTACGGCTGCCCAAGCCTGGTGTTTCACAGGGCTGGCCGGAGCGGTTCACGACGGCGACACCATAACCGTGGAAGGCGTTCGCGTACGCCTTTTCGGTATTGATGCTCCAGAGATGAACCAACCCGGTGGAAAGCCGTCCCGCTACTTCCTGCGCCAACTGGCGCTTGGCAAAATGGTGCGCGTCGAGGCCAAGGATACCAATCGGTACGGACGCACCGTGGCCGAAGTCTTCCTTCCCGACGGACGCAGCGCCAATGCCGAACTGGTCAAAGCGGGACACGCTTGGGTGTATCGACACTACTGCCGCCACTGTCTGGGGTTGAATCTGGCGGAAGCTCTCGCCAGATTGCGGGGCCTTGGCCTCTGGGCCGCACCCGGACCAATACCGCCCTGGACATGGCGCAAAACACATAGGAGTTATCAATGACGAGTAAGAAGTGGTACGCTTCAAAGACGATATGGATCAATCTGGCGGCCTTGACTGCCATCGCCATCCAGGCGTTCATAGGTGAAAACGCCATGGACCCGGCGCTGCAATCCAGCCTGTTGGCCGTGGCCAATGCCGCCCTGCGGCTGTTCACGGCCCAGCCCGTCGGCTAGGGGGATTCATGAGCAATGAAGAACTCAAGCCCCTTATCAAGGACGCGCTCCGGGAGGCTCATGCTGAAGGGCTGATGCGGCCGTCATGCTGCTCTGCCTGCGACCTTGAGCCCACCGAGCACGCCAGACATCATCAGATGATGCGCGAGGCCTGTTCGCTTCGCCAGCAGGTGTTTTCAGCTGTGACCACCACCCTGGTGGGCGGCGCACTTCTCTGGCTGGGTCTGGCGATTTGGGAGAAATTCCTTCGCCAAATGGTTCGGTGATCCCCCGTGCCCCCCGCCAGGAAAAAAGCCAAGACTCCCGGTAAAGCCGGTGAGCGGGCCGTCAAGCTTCTCAACGAGAAAGTTCTCGACGTCCTGGAAAGGCTGCTGGAAGCCACCGACGACAAGGTTCAACTTGCCGCCGCCAAGGAGATCAAGGAGATAGCCCGCAATGTGGACGCCCCGCCGGAGGAAACTCCGGGCGGGGCGCAACGGGTCTTCGTGGTCACCGGTATCGAACGCAAACCGGGCGAACCGTAAAACCGGCCGGAGGACGTGAATCCCCCGGCTATTTACCGCACAGCTAATCCCAATTTCTGTGATGATGGCGGTGCCGGTAATAGTTCGGCGGAGGCACCGGCCTGTTATAGACATAGCCTGGATAGTAGACCGGAGGTGGGGCTGGATACCCGTAGTACACCGGCGGAGGCGGTGGTGGCGGCGGCAACGGGACGCCCGTGGAGATGGAAAATCCGATATACGGACCGTAGGCGTAGGCCTGTCCGGCAAGTCCGAAAACCAGTAGAGCAGCGAGAATGAAGTGTTTCATGGCTGTCCTCCGGCAGGGGTATTTCATCTTCCGTGCCATCAAACAATTACCATGATATCAGCGCGTTATACCAACACATCCCCATCCGGTTACAGTTCTTTCACTGGCCGGATACGATTTTTGCACTTTACCCGAAATATCTCGAAATTTCGATGGGGATTGTGTCTGCTCAAAAAAGGGATTTGTTAGTATCTTGCGGAAATTTAGTGACCTAGCTGCCGATTTCGCCCTGTCCGCAAGCCCCGCAGGCTCCGCATTCTGTCTCGGGGCATTTGGAGGTCTGTTTGCCACCCTGGTAGCGCTGCCATTCACGCCACAGCAGAACGCGACTGACGCCGACGTCGATGCACTCCCAGGGGAAGATCTCGTCCTTTTCCCGCTCCCGGTCCAGGAACCAGGCCGCGTCTCCCGGCCACTCTTTGAGGGCCTGCCGCCAGCCGTACTCCCCGGCCAGACGCACCAGTTCAAACACCGTCTCGTCGCCCCTGGCCAAAAGCCCTTGCAGGCGAGCCCAGAACGGCTTTTCACCTTCCACCCGCACCCCGCGTAGAGGCTTGGCCATGGAACGCAAGCGCTCAAAGGTTTCTTCCAGATACACCTCCCCTGCCATGGGTGCCCACTGCAAGGGCGTGAACGGTTTGGGAACCAGGGGATTCACCCCCAAAGTCAGGTGCCCGATGCCCTTCTTGCCGCCGCCGACCCGGCCAGCTCGGCAGACCTCGGCCAGGAAGCGCCGCAGTTCGTCGTAATCTTCATCGGTCTCCCCGGGCCAGCCCATGATGAGATAGACTTTGAGGTGGTTCACGCCGCGCGCGGCGGCCAGTTCCACCGCCCGCAGAAAGACGTCTTCCTCCAGATGCTTGTTGGCCATGCGCCGGATGCGCCCGCTAGGGCCTTCCAGGGCCAGGGTCAGGGTACGCAGACCGGCGTTGCGCAGGATGCCCAACAAGTTTTCGGTCACCCCGTCGGCACGGACCGAGGAAAGCGTAAATTTAATTTTTTCCTGGCCAAGCCAAGTGAGGAACTCCGGCAGTTGCCGCCAGTCCGTCAGGGCCGTGCCCACCAGCCCCACCTTTCTGGGCCGCGCCTGGTTGACGGCGTCCATAAGGTCTTTCATCACTGCCTGCCGTGGCGGGCGGTACACATAGCCCGCCGCACAAAACCGGCAGCCGTAAGGGCATCCCCGGTTCACCTCCAGCAACATGGTGTCCTTGAATTCGGCCTCGTGGCTCACGAAACTGGAGTAGGCGAAATCATCGAGTATCCGACCGCCGGGAGCCACCTGCCGTTTCACCGGAAGAGCGCTCACCCCTGGAACGTAGATGCCGGGATGCTCAGCCATGGCAGCCAGCACCAGGCGTTTTTCCGCGCCCTCAAGGATCATCTGCGCGGCTTCTTCCAGGCAAGGGAGCAGCCCGGCCTCGGCCTCGCCCACGAACCAGGCGTCGAGTGCGGGTGAGAGCGGTGCGGGATTTAAAAAAGCCAGCGGTCCGCCACCCAAGAGTATCGGGTAACCGGACCGCTGGTTGGCAATGAGAGGAATCGCGGCACTACGCAATGCTTCGACAAGACGGATACCATCAAGCTCGTAGCCCAGCGAAAAGGCCGCCAGAGGAAAAGCGTCCAGGGGGTCGGACGAATCCTGGGACCGTGGAACGGATTCCCCGGGGGAGAGGAAAAACCGTTCCATCGCCAGCCACGGACTGTGTGCACACAGCCGGTAAACAGTCTGCCATCCAAGGGCGGACAATGCCGACCGGGCCGGGCCGGGGAAGGCCAGCGCCACGGGCAGCCTGCCGCCACGTTCGCGGGGGTCAGGCTGCTCACCGTCAAAGTACACGATCCGCTTGTCTACGCGATCCTCCTCAGAGTCAGTCTCTTGGCGTCAAACACCGTCTAATCGGCCTGCATGCGGATGAAAGCCGGCACTTCGAATTCTTCTTCATCGAAAACGAAATCCTCGCTTCCAGGAGTGTGCTCTTTGAACTGAGCTATGCTCTGGCCGTCGGGGCCGCCCTTCTTGGCCCGACGCAGATAGGCCGGGATGGTCAGATCGTTCTGATGGGTGGCCATGATGCGCTCGGAGCGGGGGCTGGTTATGTGGTTGGGGGACTGCGCTCCAGGCTGGCGGGCACTGCGCGGCTGCGCCCCATGGTGCTGGGTGTCGATGACTTCCTGAATACGCTCGCCCTGGTACACGGGCTGCGATTCCTGGTACTGCTGCTGGGGCTGGGAGCTTTGCTGCATTTGCCCGCCCTGCTGCTGCACGGCTTGGAGCTGGACCACGGGCTGAGGCGCGGCATGGGCCTGCACGGCCTGCTGCACGGCCGGATGGATGCTCACCTGGGCGGCTTTGCTGTGGATGGCCTCGGCCTCGGTTTCAATGCCCGTGGCGATGACCGTGATGCGGATTTCGTCGCCTGCGGTTTCGTCGAACACTGTTCCGAAGAAGACCTTGGCGTCTTCAGCCACGGCCTCGGTAATGGTGGAAGCGGCTTCGTCCACTTCCTCGATGGTCAGGTCCGGCCCGCAGGTGATGTTCATCAGCAGGCCCTTGGCGCCGTCGATGGTCACGTCTTCCAGCAGCGGGCTGGTGATGGCCTTCTGGGCGGCTTCGCGGGCGCGATTTTCGCCACGGGCGACGCCGAAGCCCATCATGGCCAGACCCATCTCGCCCATAACCGCCTTGACGTCGGCAAAGTCCAAGTTGATCAGGCCAGGCACCATGATCAGGTCCGAGATGCCCTTCACCGCAAAATACAGAATTTCGTCGGCCTTTTTGAGCATTTCCATGAAGGTGGCCTTTTTGGAGGCCATGGTCAGCAGGCGGTCGTTGGGAATGGTGATGATGGAGTCCACCTGCTCGCGCAGGGCGGCGATACCCTTGTCTGCGGCCGCGCGGCGCTTTTTGCCCTCGAAATAGAAGGGCTTGGTGACCACGCCTACGGTCAAGGCTCCGGCCTCCTTGGCCGCCTGGGCGATGACCGGGGCAGCGCCTGTGCCGGTGCCGCCGCCCATGCCGGCGGTGACGAACACCATATCGGCGTCCGAGATGGTCTTGCGGATCTGGTCGATGCTCTCAAGGGCCGCGTCGCGGCCGCAATCCGGGTTGGCTCCGGCACCCAGGCCCTTGGTCAGCTTGTCGCCCAGCTGAATTTTGAACTCGGCCTTGGATTTGTTCAAGGCTTGAATATCGGTGTTGGCGGTGATGAAGGTCACCCCGCGCAAGGCCGAACAGATCATGTTGTTCACCGCGTTGCCGCCGCCGCCGCCGACGCCGACCACTTTGATGCGGGCGTTGCTTTCAAAATCGATGTCGTAAATGTCCATGTCTCCCCCCTCCTGAACGTTGAATAAATCCCCCTGAACGATCATAGCGAAATCCCCTCTTGCCTATTTCACATCCACGAACCACTTGCGCATGCGGCCCAGGATGCGATTGAATACCTTCTCGTCCGAGCGGATGCGGAAGCGCTTTTCCACGCCCTCTTTTTCCGCGCCGTACATCAGAAGGCCTACTGCCGTTGCGTACATGGGACTGTTGACCACATCACGCAGCCCACCTACCCGCATCGGGAAGCCAACCCTCGTGGGCAGGTTGAATATCTGTTCTCCAAGCTCTTGGATACCCTCAATAAGTGCCGTTCCCCCGGTGAGCACCACGCCGGCGGCAATAGTGTTCTTCAAACCGGAGCGAATAAGCTCCTGATCCACCAGGGCCAGCATCTCTTCGATGCGCGGCTCGCAGATTTCAGCCAGCACCTGGCGCGACAGCCTGCGGGGCTCGCGCCCGCCTACGGAAATTACTTCGATGATCTCGTCCTTGCGCACCATATCGGCCAGGGCGCAGCCGTAACGCACCTTGATTTTTTCGGCGCTGGACATTGGCGTGCGCAGGCCGAAGGCGATATCGTTGGTAAGATTGTTGCCCCCAAGAGCAAGTACCGAGGTGTGCTTGATGGAATCGTTGGAGAACACCGCCAGGTCTGTGGTGCCTCCGCCCAAATCCACCAATGCCACGCCGATCTCGCGCTCTTCTTCGGTGAGCACGGCCTTGGCCGAGGCCAGGGCTTCCAGAACAATGTCGGCTACATCCAGACCCGCCCTGTGGCAGGAACGGATGATGTTCTGGGCGCTGGTGACCGCGCCGGTGACGATGTGCACCTTCACTTCCAGGCGCACTCCGGCCATGCCCAGCGGATCGGCGATGCCGCGCTGGTCGTCTACGATGAATTCCTGCGGCAGAATGTGGATCACTTCACGGTCCAGGGGAATGGCCACGGCCTTGGCCGCATCCAGCACCCGTTCCTGGTCCTTCTGAGTGACCTCCCCGCCCTTGACGGCAATGACGCCGTGGGAATTGAACCCCTTGATGTGACTCCCCGCAATGCCTGCGTAAACAGTGCGGATTTCACATCCTGCCATAAGCTCCGCCTCTTCCAAGGCGCGCTTGATGGAGCTCACGGTCTGTTCGATGTTGACGACCACGCCCTTGCGAAGTCCTGTGGACGGTGCGGTGCCAATGCCCACCACATCCACGCCTTCCGCCGAGAGCTCGCCCACCACCGCACAAATCTTGGTGGTGCCGATGTCTAATCCGACGATGAGTTCCGAAGCCTTAGCCATCCGATCCCCCTGAGTTCCTGAAAAAACGATTATCCGTGCTTTTCGACCCACACCTTGTGATTCTGGGCCGAGATGATGGCCGCGAGGTCGAGTTCCCCGCGTTTGGCCAAATTGGCCCACACCCGGTTAAGGTGCGAAAGGTTGGTTTTCCAGTCATCCACGCCCACGCACAGCAGGACGTTTCTATCCATAAGCCTGATTTCCAGGCCGTACCGCCAGGAAAGGCGTATCCAAGCTACCTGATCCAGATCGAACGGAGCCTTCTTGCCTGCAATGGCCTTGCTGAGTTCCTCCAGAATGGCCAGATGGCGTTCCATGCCGGATTCCACCTCCACCTGGGGCAGCGAGACAAACGTATCCGAAGCCACCGTATCGATGATCCGGCCCTCGCCGTCGGCGTAGCAGAGCCGGTCTTCAAACTGCACCAGGAAACTCGGCTCGCGCTCAACCACCCGGATCTTCAAGGTATCCGGCAGCACTCTGGTCACCTGGCTCGATTCGATCCAGGGATTCCCAGACAGCAGGCCCTCAATGTTTTCCATGTTCACAGCCAGCAGATTCATACCCGGCTTGATTTCGGCCTGAGTGAGCACATCCTCTTTGGCCATGCGCTTGGTGCCTGTGACCTGAACGTCCTTTATGGAAAAATAGTTGATGGTCGTCAGCCAGCGGTATCCGGTGAGCAACCCGATGGAAACCGCCACCAGCAGGACGCTTGCGGCCATCACCGTGAACATGCGGGTCATCAGGCCGCCCAGCATGGCTACTTTGTTCATGGAAGGCTGCGCCACGCCTCTGCTGCGATTCACTTTCACCCGTGCCAGCGGCAGCCTGCCGTCCCTGGCCGCAGTGCGCGATGCGGTAACCTTGGCGCGGCTGTCCTTGCCCCCGCCGTAGGAGTGGGGGTTCTTGCTCTTGGAAGAGCCAAGTCCGAGACGGGAAACGCCCTTGGCGGCTACGCTCACTGTATCACCTGCACTTCCAGCTCCAGGTTCACCCCGAAACGGTTGGTAACGGCCTCGCGGGCCAGGGCGATCAGTTCAAGGGCGGCATCAGCCGTACCGCCGCCTTGGTTTACCAGAAAATTCGCGTGCATTTCAGAGAAGGCCATGCCGCCCAGCCGCCTGCCCTTGAAACCGCACTCGTCGAGCATCTTTCCTGCGCTTCCCCCGAGGGGGTTCTTGAACACGCAGCCACAAGTGGCGGCGCTCACCGGCTGGGAAGCCTTTTTCTTGGACAGCACCGCGCGAACCCCGGCCTGAACCCGCTCTGCATCGGCAACGTCCAAGATCAACTCTGCTTCGGCCACCAGCCAGACGGCTCCAGAGGCTCCCGCTTTCAAGGAAACGCTCCTGGCGCTCGATCCGTCCGAACCCTGTGCGCCTGCGGCGTCGCGCGCGCCTGCCACAAACACCGGCTCGAAACGCCTGTACCCGGCGATCCAGCTCTCAGGGCCAATCCAGGTCAGTCCGACTTCCGGGGTCCACAGCCGCACTCTGGCGAGCAACTCGGCAGTCTGTCTCCCGTAGCTCCCGGCGTTCATGGCTACCGCACCGCCCACCGTGCCGGGGATGCCTGCCAGCCCTTCCAGGCCGGACAAGCCCCTGGCTGCGGCCCAGGAAATCAGTTTGGGCAGCATGAGCCCGCCACAGGCTTTTACCCGCTGGAAACCGTCTTCTTCCACTCCGACCAGCTCCGGCTCCGCCGCGGCCAAGCTCAGGGCCACCAGGGGCAGATCCCCGTCCAGGGCCAGCAGGTTGCTGCCCCAGCCCAAGGCCATGGGACGGCCGTCCTGACGGGCCAACTCGTCGGCGAGAGCATGGCAATCCTCTGCGGATTCCAGGCGCAGCTCAGCCCTGGCGCGTCCACCCAGGCGCAACGTCGTGCGCTCGGCGAACAGAGGGCCGGGCAGGACCTTAAGCGCCATGCACGCCCTCCAGAAACTTTTCGCCCACCTTGAAGACGCTGCCCGCGCCCAGGGTGACCAGCAGGTCGCCGGGCTTGAGCATCACCTGCAAGGTGGCTAATGCCGCATCGAAATCCGGCACGAAGGTGACCTTGGTCTTGGAAACCTGACGGATGCCCTGGGCCAGACTCTGGCCCGAGACGCCGGGGATGGGCTTTTCCGAGGCCGGATAAATTTCCGTGAGCACTAGCTCGTCCACGTCCTCGAAGGTCTTGCAGAAATCGCCGAACAGAGCCTGGGTGCGGCTGAAGCGATGGGGCTGGAAGAGCACCACCAGGCGTCTTTCAGGGAAGCAGCTTTTGGCCGTGGCCACGGTGGCCTTGATTTCGGCAGGATGATGGCCGTAGTCGTCCACGACCAAGACGCCGCTTCGTTCGCCCTTGCGCTCGAAGCGCCGCCCGACCCCGCCGAACCCGGCCAGTCCTTTGAGCACAGCCTCCTTGGGCAACCCGGCCTCAATGGCCACGCCGATGGCTGCCAAGGCGTTCAAAATATTGTGGCGGCCCGGATGGTTGAGAGTCACTTCGCCCCAGAATTGGCCGTCGAGCGCCACTTCGAAGCGCGACACCGCTCCGGCCTGCACCACCGTGCCTTTCAACCGGGCTTTGGGGCTCTCCAGGCCGTAAGTCATAACCGGGCGGTTCACCTTTGGCAGGATGCGCCTGACGCCCTCGTCGTCCAGACAGACCACATTGACGCCGTAGAAAGGAATGGAGTTGCAGAACTTGATGAAACTGGCGTCGATGGCGTCCTGGCCGGAGTAGAAATCCAGATGGTCAGCGTCCACGTTGGTGACGATGGTCATTACCGGAGAGAGGCACAGGAAGGAACCGTCGGACTCGTCGGCCTCGGCGATCAGATATTCGCCCTCGCCCAGCCGGGCGTTGGCACCCATGGCGTTCAACTTGCCGCCGATGATGACCGTAGGGTCAAGACCGGCCACATCGAAAATCGTGGCCAGAAGCGAGGTGGTTGTGGTCTTGCCGTGTGTTCCCGCAACGGCCACGCCGGAGCGAAGGCGCATGAGTTCCGAGAGCATCTCGGCCCTGGGAATCACCGGAACGCCATTCAACCTGGCCTCTTCCACTTCCGGGTTGCTCTCCAGGATGGCCGTGGATTTCACCAGGACGTCGGCCTGACCAAGATTTTCCCGACCGTGGCCGATGTAAATATTGGCTCCCAGCTTCATGAGGCGCTTGACCACCGGCGATTGGGAAACGTCGGACCCCGTGACTTCATAGCCCAGGTTGATGAGCACTTCGGCGATTCCGCTCATGCCGGAACCGCCAATGCCCACCATGTGGATTTTGTTCACCTGGGTGCGCATGCCGCGCGCCGGGTTTTGCCGTCTTTCCAGATCGCCCATGATGTTCCTCTTACGCCGCCAGCCGGGCAAGCGTGGTGAGTTCTTCAGCTATCGTCCTGGCCGCATGCGGCTTGGCCTGTCCTTGGGCTGCGCTGCCCATGGCATCCAGCGTGTTTGCGTTATCCAAAATGTTAAGTACCGCGCCCTCAAGAGCGTTGGCGGTCAGTTCCTTTTCATCAATCACCACTGCGGCACCCGCCCGTTCCAAAAAGGAGGCGTTGGTGCGCTGATGGTCGTGGGTGGCGAAGGGAAATGGCACCAGCACCGAGGGCTTCCCGGCAGCCGCCAGTTCCGCCAGAGATGAAGCTCCGGCCCTGCTGACCACCAGATCGGCCCACTGGTAGGCCTCGGCCATATCTTCGATAAAGGGTGCCACCCGGACGTTTTCCTGTCCCTGATAGGCCGGAGCAACGGCGTCGTAATCCGCCGCGCCAGTCTGATGCCACAGGCTCACGCCTTGAGCCGCCAGCTGGGGCCAGGCCGTCACCATCACCCGGTTGACGGCTTTGGCCCCTTGGCTGCCTCCCAAAACCAGCACCCTCTTTGGCACCACCCGCGAAGGAACGGTTCTGGAAATATTTGCCAGACGTGCGATCTCCTGCCTGATCGGATTGCCAGACAGGATGACCTTGCCTGCCGGAAACACGCCTGCTTCGTCTGGATAGGTGACCAGCACCTTGTCCACCACACGGCCAAGTATGCGGTTGGTCACTCCGGGAACACTGTTCTGCTCGTGCACCGCAGTGGGCACGCCGAGAATTCTTGCGGCCAGCACCGGGCAGAATCCGGCGTACCCGCCAAAACCTGCCACCACCTGGGGTTTGAAGGCTCTTACAATGCCAAGGGCCTTCACCAGAGCAACGCCCATGCGGCAGATTGCAACTGCGCCTTTGAGGCCCCGGCCCAGCACGCCCCGCACCGGCAGGCCGCGAAATGCCAAACCGTCTTTGCGGGCCAGTTCGCCTTCGATGCCAAGGCCTCCCACAAACAGCACCACACAACCCGGATGCATGTCCCGAAGCTCGCGAGCCACGGCCAGAGCCGGAAAAATGTGGCCTCCGGTGCCACCTGTGGTGACAATAGCCCGCTTCATGTGGGTTTGCTCCGCGAAAGATTCATGAGCACGCCCACGCAGATGAACGAAGCCATCAGGTTCGAACCGCCGTAGGAGAGAAACGGCATGGCTACGCCCTTTGGAGGCACGCAGCCCATGACCACCGCCAGATTGAGCAGGAAGCCGATGCCCAGCACCAGAGCCATTCCGTAGGCAGTGAAACGGTCGCGCAGGTCTTCCTGGGAAAGGGCGATGCGCCAGGCCCGCCACATCATGAAGCCGATGATCCCGAGCACCACCGATACCCCGATGAACCCAAGTTCCTCTCCAAGCACGGCCATAATAAAGTCGGTATGCGCCTCGGGCAGATAGAACAGCTTCTGCTTGCCGGAGCCAAAACCCACCCCGGAGATCTGCCCCGAACCGAAGGCAAAGAAGGATTGCACCAACTGGTAGCCGGAACCCTGAGGATCCTGGAAGGGATCGAGAAAGGCGAACCAGCGTTTGAAGCGGTAGGGCGAGTTGACCACCAGGAGGGCGGCTGCGCCTGCCCCGAACAGCCCTGAGATGGCCAGATATATGATGCGCGTGCCACCCACCAGGCTCATGAAAAAGAAGAGCATGCCCAGGAACACCGCGCCGCCGAAATCCGGCTGGATGAGCAGCACCACGCCCAGCATGGCCGTGACCAACACCGGTGGAATAAAACCAACGCTGAACGATTTCACCAGGGCCTGCTTGCTGGAGTAGAAGTAGGCCAGGTAGAACACCAGGGCGACCTTGGCCAACTCCATGGGCTGCAACACCACCGGACCAAGCAGCATCCAGCGCCGCGCGCCGCCGGCCTTCACCGAAAACGGCGGGATCAAGGTCATGGCCAGAAGCGCAAGAATGACCATAAGCCACAGATACACCGGCCCGTAGAGAATCTTGCGCGGCATCCAGCACAGTATCATCATGCCAGCCACGCCCAGGGCGTAGAAAATCGCCTGCTTCTTGAAGAACAGATACTTGTTGTGCACCATGCGCTCGGCCATGATCCCTGATGCCGAAAGCACCATGACCACCCCGAGACCGGCAAGCAGGATGGCTGCTGCGGCCAGCCACCAATCCACCGCAGGCTGTTCGCCGGGGATGTAGGCGTCGTTGGAGCGGATCATTGCCGCACCTCGCTGTTTTCGGGCAAACCGGCCATGATGCGCGCGAAATCGTCGCCTCTGGCCTTGTAATCGCTGTACAGGTCAAAACTCGCCGTGGCCGGGGACAGCAGAATCACCTCGCCTGGTCGCGCGTCCAGGTACAGCCTGGTCACCGCCGCTTCCAGGGTGGGCTCCCAGAACAGGGGAATCGCGCCGGTCCAGGCAGCCTCGAAAAGCTCGCGGCTGGCACCGAAAAGGCCAACCTGGCGCACCTTGGTTTTCAGCAGCGGCACAAGCCCTTCCAGGTCGCCGCCCTTAAACACTCCGCCCGCCAGCAAGAGCACTTGTCCGTCGCAGCTTTCGATGGCTGCGCGCATGGCCTCCACAGTGGTGGCTTTGGAGTCGTCCACGAAAAGCACGCCGCCCTTCTCGCCCAGGAGCTGCTGGCGATGAGCCAGCGGTCTGAAATCTGCCACCGCCTCGCGGGCTTGTTCCTCGGTAACGCCAAAGGGCTTGCAGGCCAGCCATGCGGCTTCCATGTTGGCCAGATTATGCGCACCGGGCAGGTGGTTCTCCGGGAAACGGCGGGTAGGCACGAAGTACACCCGGCGGGCCTTTGTGAATGTGCGCGCCTCCAGGACTTCTTTCATCTCCAGCGGCAGCACTGCCAGGCAGGTGTCGTCCATGCGGGCAAACAGATTGAGCTTGGCCGTAAGGTATTCCTCGGTGTCCAGGTGGTAGTCCAGGTGATTTGCTGAAAAATTGAGAAGCACGCCCACCTTGGGCTTGAAGGTGTGCACGTTCTGCAACTGGAAGCTCGATACTTCCAGCACCACCACGTCGGCCTTTTCGTCGCCCAGCAGGTATTCGGAAAGTGGCGTACCGATATTGCCGCCCACGAAAACCTTTTTCCCGGCCTTGGCCAGCATGGCGCCGATAAGGGTGGTTGTGGTGGTCTTGCCGTTGGTGCCTGTAACAGCCAGGATGGGCTCTTGATTGAACCAGCAGGCCAGTTCAAGTTCCGAGAGCACCTGAGCCGCCGGGCAGGCCGACAGGAAGGTTTGCATTTTGGCTACCGGGATGCCCGGCGAAAGCACCACCATGTTAGCGCCGCTGAAGTGTTCCGAGGTATGAGGCCCAAGATGAACTTCCACCCCCTGGGCTTCCAGATCCTGACGGCGTTCCGGGGTTACGGCCTCAGGGTTGCGGTCAAGCAACCGCACGGAGGCTCCCAACACGGCAAGCAACCGGGCGGCGGCCTGTCCGCTGACAGCGGCACCCACCACCACGGCCGTGTGTCCGGCCAACTGCTTTCCGTGCAATAACGCCTGCATGACTACCTCAGCTTCAAGGTGCTCAAGGCCACGAAGGCCAGGAGGATGGAGAGAATCCAGAACCGGATGATGATCTTCGATTCCGGTATGCCCTTGAGTTCAAAATGATGGTGCAACGGGGCCATGCGAAAGATGCGCTTGCCGCCGCTGAATTTGTAATAGCCAACCTGGAGAATGACCGAGAGGGTCTCCAGCACGAAGACGCCGCCAACGATCATCAGGATAAATTCCTGCTTGCAGAGCACGGCCACGAAACCCAGCGCCCCGCCCAGGGACAACGAACCCACATCGCCCATGAACACCTGGGCCGGGTAGGCGTTGAACCACAGGAACCCCAAACCGGCACCAGCCAGGGCCGCGCAGAAGATGGTGACCTCGCCCACTCCCGAAACCGGCAGCACCTGAAGGTAGCGCGCCATCTGGGCATTGCCCGCCACGTATACGAACAGGGCGAACATGCCCGCAGCCACCACCGTGGGTCCAATGGCCAGGCCGTCCAACCCGTCGGTCAGGTTGACGCCGTTGGAGGCTCCGACGATGACGAACACCGCAAAGGGCAGATAGAACCAACCCAGGTCGGGTTGAATGTTCTTGAAGAAGGGCACGGAGAGTTTGGTGGAGAAATCCGGGTCCAGCAGCAGGATGGAGACGGCGGCGGTGGCTATCAGCACCTGACCGGCCAGTTTGGTCCATCCCGAAACGCCCTTATTCTGCTTTAACACCACTTTCAGGTAATCGTCGGCCAGACCAACGACGCCAAACCCTAAAAACACCAGCAGGGCCATCCACACATACATGTTGTTCAGATCGGCCCAAAGCAACACCGAGACCACCACGGAAAGGATCATGAGCAGTCCGCCCATGGTGGGAGTACCGGCCTTGCACTGATGGCTCTTGACGTCCTCATGGATGTACTGGCCGCACTTTACCTTGGTGAGCCAGCGGATCAGGCGCGGGCCAAGGAAGATGCAGATGACCAGGGCCAGGGTGAACGCGTAGATGGCCCTGAACGTAATATACCTGAATACGTTGAAGAAGCCGACCTGGGTGGTGAGAGGAACCAGCAGATGGTAAATCATTTGTCGCCTCCCCGGATGTCGGCCAGAAAACGTTCCAAATAGTCCTCCATGCGTTGCGAACGGGAACCCTTGAACAAAACCGCTCCGGGGACGCGCTTCAAAGCGCCCAGACAACCGGAAAAAGCTTCGGGGGTATCCGCAGTTTGGAAGCAGCCTGCAAAATTTCCCTTGGAAAGCCCCTTCTCCACCTGCCGGGCCTGACTCCCCCTGAACACCACATGCTGGCAGCCCAGACCTGCGATGCACAGACCAAGTTCCTCGTGCGCTGTTGCGGCCTGCCCGCCCAATTCGCCCATCTCGCCAAGCACCAGGATGAGCGGGCGCTCCCCTGCCATCTCCCGGGCTGTTTCGATGGCCCGGCGCATGGAGAGCGGATTGGCGTTGTAGGTATCGTCGATGATGGTCCACCCGGCCTCGTCCATGGCCTGGAAGCGGCCTGAGGGCAGCTCGGCACCGGCCAAGCCGAAGGCGATGTCCTGGGCGGTGGCTCCCAGGTGCTTGGCAGCTGCGGCTGCCGCCAAGGCGTTTTCAGCCAAATGGGTTCCGCGCCAGGGCAGCTTGACCTCAAAATTTTCACCGGCAAGGCGGAGTTCGACCCTGGCCCGGTTCAAACCGTCCACGCCCAGATAACTTGCGAAATACGGCGCATCGGCATTGCTTGTGGACATGCCCAGCACTCCAGGCATGGCCTTTTGGGCTTCGGCCCACAATTCCGGGTAATCCATGCTGGCAAGGCCGGTTCCACCTGCGCGCAGGTGGGAGAAGATGGCTGCCTTGGCCCGGCCGACACCGGCCATATCGCCCAGTCCTTCCAGATGGGCAGGCCCGATGTTATGCACCACAGCGAGGTCCGGCTCGCAGATGGCTGAAAGTTCTTCCATGTCGCCCAGGCGGCTGATGCCCAGTTCCTGTATCCAGATGCGGTCTTCAGCCGACGCGGCCAGCATGGACAAGGGCAGGCCCAGTTGGTTGTTCCAGTTGCCAGGGTTCTTGACCGTACGGTCGATTCTTGCGGCGATGCCAGCCAGCAATTCCTTCACCGTGGTCTTGCCTGCAGAGCCCGAAAGCGCCGCCACCACCGGACGGGTGCGCCTGCGCCAGAACCGGGCCAGCCTGCCCAGCGCCTTGAGCACGTCTTCCACCAGCAGCACCGGTGTCTGGCTGGCCGCTTCCAGCACACGCCGGGAGGCCAGCACCGCAGAAGCTCCACCGGCAACGGCCTGGGCCACAAAATCGTGTCCGTCGGCGCGCGCTCCGGGCAGGCAGGCGAAGAGGGTCCCCGGCCCGGCCTTGCGGCTGTCGGTAGAAACACCCTCAAGCACCAGCCCGCCATGCTCGCGGATGTCGCCGTCGGCCCCGGTGGCGGCCATGATTTCGGAGAGGGTCAGGCGCATTGCAGAAGCTCCTTGACCACAACCACGTCGTTGAAGGGATACTTTACGTCCCCGATCTGCTGGTAATCTTCGTGCCCCTTGCCAGCGACGATCAAGACGTCTCCAGACTGCATTTCCGCCAGAGCCTGGCTGATGGCACGGCGACGGTCGGCATCGACGATCACCTTGGCCGCGCCGGAGAGGCCGGGCCGCGCGTCTTCGATGATAGCCTGGGGATCTTCATGCCGGGGATTGTCTGAGGTGAGCACGGCCACATCAGCCCACTTGGCCACGGCCTGAGCCATCAGGGGGCGCTTGGCTTTGTCGCGGTTGCCACCGCAGCCGAACACGGCCAGAATCCTTTTAAAATCAAGAGATTTCAAAGCCTTGAGCACGTTCTCCATGGCGTCTGGGGTGTGGGCGTAGTCCACGAAAATCGTCCGCCCCTGGGTGTTGGCCACGCGCTCCAGACGGCCTGGCGCTCCCAGACAGGTTGCCAGACAGTGCAGGGCTTCGGGCTGGAAGCCCAGGCACAGGGCCATGGCCTGGGTGGTGAGCAGATTGGCGGCGTTGAAGGAACCAACCAGAGGAGACGTGATGCGCCATGTGTCGCCCTGGAAGGTCATCTCCATTTCCAGACCCTGTCCGGTGCTGGAAAGAATCCGGCCCGTAAGCATCCGCCCTGGAGCACCGGAAGCCACCGGGGAGTTTGCCGGACCGTCGATCAGTCCGTAGCCCAAGGCCTGAGGGAACTCCGCCAACAGCCTTCGACCGTAAGCATCGTCGGCATTGATGGCCGCTTTGGACGGGTCGCGCAGACATTCGGTGAAAAAGCGCCGCTTGGCTTGGAAATACGTTTCCATCTGGCCGTGATAATCCAGATGGTCCTGGGTGACGTTGGTCAGGGCCGCGACATCGAAAGCGAGCCCGGCCACCCGGTGCTGATCCAGGGCGTGGCTGGAGACTTCCATGACCGCTCCGGTCACCCCGGCCTTGGCCATATCCGCCAGCAGGGCGTGCAGGCGCAGGCAGTCCGGCGTGGTGTGGCTGGCGATTTCGCTGTGGCCGGGCCAGCGGTATTCTACGGTGCCGATAACGCCGCCGCGTCCACCGCTATGGGAGATGATGTGTTCCAAAAGATAGGTGATGGTGGTCTTGCCGTTGGTACCGGTCACCCCTGCCAGAGGGAACGACAGGACCGCCGTACCGAAGCGGGCTGCGGCCAATTCGCCCAAGGCCTGACGGGGGTCGCTCTGCTCGAAAGCCTGGGCCGTGACCCCGGCGGGGAGATGCGTCCCCTTGCCGCAGACAACGAAAGCGGCCCCGCGCTCCAGCGCCTGAGGGATGAATGCCGCGCCGTCGCAAGCCGCGCCAGGCATCGCCACAAACACGTCGCCCGATTCCACGGTTCTGGAGTCGGTGCGCACAGGCAGCCCCTGCTTGACGCGTTGCAGCAGGCTTTCCCATGATTCAGGAGTGCGGTTTTCACCGCCTTGCGTCTGAATGTTCATGACGCCTTGGCCAGCCATAAAATAAAGGGTTCCTTTTCCACCGCGTTCCAGGTGGCGCCTGGATTGGGAGACTGCTTGCCCACAATCAGCCCGCTGCCCTTAAGTGACGGCACAACACCCTTGGAGGCCAGAATCTCCGCTGCCTTGCGCAACGGCAGCCCAACCAAGTTGGGGACTTCCGCGCCGTTTGCGGTGATATTCATTGGCGGGAAAGCCACGCCCATAATTTCGGACACTTCGGCGGCGTGAGAGCTGTTTGAGCGCGGTTCGTCAGCCATCTTCACGCTCTCCGGCAGACGCCCTAAGTAAGAAAGCGCCTTGAGGGCCACTTCACGCACCGCAGGCGCGGCGACAACGCCGCCGTAGTGGCTGGGTTCCGGCTCGTCCACCATGACCATGATGAGATATTCGGGGTTCACAGCCGGGATGAAGCCCACAAAGTTGGCCAGATACTTATCGCCGTAACCGCCGCTGGCCTTAGCCTTCTGGGCTGTTCCGGTTTTTCCGCCAAGTTCCAGGCCTTCGATGTGCGCCTTCACGCCCGTCCCTTTCTCCTCTTCCACCACGCCGCGCATCATCACCTGCACTGCTTTGGCCACCGAGGCGTCAAAGACGCGCACTTCAGGCCAGGCCGCGCTATCCTGTTCCGGTTCCAACACCAGCCGGAGGGGCTTTTTCACACCGTTGTTGGCCAACACATGAAATGCTTGAACCATCTGAACCGGCGTGACGCCGATACCCTGGCCGAAACTGTTGGTGGCCACATCGAGCTTGCTCCAGGAGTTCAAAGTCCTCAGCAGGCCTTTGGACTCACCCAGGAGGGGCAGGCCGGTGCGCTCGCCGAAGCCAACCCGTTCGAAATATGTGTGGAGTTTCTTACCGCCCAGATCCAAGCCGATCTTGGCCGCTCCGATGTTGGAGGACCAGCGCAAAATTTTGTCTACACTCAGCGTATCGTAGGGATGGGTGTCGCGGATGGTGGCGATATTCTGGAAGTTCCAGGAGCCGCGTTCGCAGTTGTAGGTGGTTTCAGGCCGGACAACCTTTTCCTGCAAGGCAGCGGCGATGAGCAGGGGCTTCATGGTGGAGCCGGGCTCAAGGACGTCCAGGGCGGCGCGGTTGCGTCCGGCGCGGATGTCCGAATTGTCGCCGCCGTTGGGATTGAAGAAGGGATAGTTGGCCCAGGCAAGTATTTCAGCCGTCTTGACATGAACCACGATGCAGATGCCTGCCTTGCCCTTGTTGTCGACCACGGCCTTAGCAAGCGCTTCCTCGGCAAAAAACTGGATCTGCGAATCAATGGTCAGCTTGACGTTGGCACCGTCGGCATTGGCCATTTCCCGGCCCTGGGCGTCCAGATACATGCGCCGACCCGAGGCGTCGCGTTGCACCACGTACTTGGCCTTCTTTCCGGCCAGGATGCCATCGTAAAATTTCTCCATGCCTTCCAGGCCCTGGTCGTCGTAGCCCACAAATCCCAGCAACTGGCCGCCAATCTGTTTGTTGGGGTACGAGCGCCCGTACTCTGTGGAAAGGGTCACACCGGGAATGGCCGCGCTCTTTATCTGTGCGGCCACCCGGTCGTTCACCCGCCGGGCCAGATAGACGTAGTGCGCATGGCTGGAAAGCTTCCGGGCGATATCCTGGGGTTTGGCGTCCAGAATTTTGGCCAGCTGATGGGAGACGGCATCGACATCCTTGATGTCGCGCGGAGTGGCGGATACTGCCGTGAACTCTACGGACTTGGCCAGCAACTGGCCGTTGCGATCCAGAATGGAGCCGCGTTTGCCCCGGTCATACTCTGAAGCCATGTGTTGGCGCAAAGCCTGTTCCGACAATGCGGGGCCTTGAACAATCTGTAGATATCCGGCCCGAACCCACAGGCAGGCCCAAAGCAAAAAGAACACGCCGCCCACCATAATCAGGCGCAAGCGGCTGAAGTCCTTTATTCTTTTCTGCGCCCTGCTCATAGATTCTTCTTTTTGGCCAAGGTCTGATCCGCCAGGGTCCGCCCGGCTTTGCCGCTGGAGCGGTTTTCTTTCGAACCGGACTTGGGTGCCTTCACGGTCTTGACCGGCTCAGCCTTTTTCTGCGGTTTTTCCGGGTTGGGAGCTGCGGCCTTGATCACCGGCGAAGGCAGCTCGTCCCCGATTTCAGTCAGGCGGCGTATCTGTCCGGGCCGAGCCTGGGTGAGACCATATTCCCGAGCCAGTACGCGCAAGCGCTCTGGGGTGAGCAGGGTGTTGCGCTCCACCTCCAGCTTGGCGATAAGCGACTCCTGGGCCTCGATTTCGGTCTGCATGCGCTTGAGCTCGTAGGCCAAATCCACCCGCTCGATATTCACCCAGGTAAGCCCCAGGCCCAGAGCCAGCAGGCAGAACAGGCTGAAAGCCATAGTCAGCGCCCATTCTTTGGTGAAGCCCTTCATAAGACCTCCCCGTCTGCGCCCGTAACGTCCGGCCCGATTTCCGGCAGTCTCTCAGCCACCCGCAGCTTGGCGCTGCGCGCCCTGGAGTTGGAGGCTACCTCGTCGGATGCGGCTGTCAAAGGCCGTTTGGTGAGCACCTTGAAGCGCGGCGTGTGGCCGCAGTCGCACCAGGGTTGCCGTGGCGGGCAGATGCATCCGGTTGCCTCATGCTTGAAGGCGGTCTTCACCAGCCGGTCTTCCAGGGAGTGGAAGGAAATGACCGCCACGCGCCCGCCCGGGGCAAGATACCCGGCTACCTGATCGAGAAAGTCCTTCAGCTCTTCCAACTCGTGATTCACGGCCATGCGCAGGGCCTGGAAGGTCCGGGTGGCCGGGTGGTTCTTGGCCGTGGCCCGCCACTTGGCCGGGTAGGCCCGCTCCACCAGGCTGGCCAGCTCCAAGGTGGATTCCAGCGGTTTTTGGAGCCGGGCCTCCATGATGGCCCTGGCGATGCGTCCGGCCTGGGGTTCTTCGCCCAGATCGCGGATGATGTCGCGCAGGCGCTCGTACGAAAGTTTGTTCACCAGCCGACTGGCGGGGTCCAGACCGTCGGCAGACCCCATGCGCATATCCAGCGGCCCGTCGGCCATGAAGCTGAATCCGCGTTCGGCCTCGTCGAGCTGCGGCGAGGAGACGCCCAGATCGGCCAGGATGGCGTCCACGGTTTCCCATCCGGCTCCGGCCATGGCGCTGGGGAAACGCGAAAAACGCGTGAGCGCTGTCCGCACCTGCCCGGAATAGGCACCCAGCGTTTCAGTGGCCCGGTCGATGGCGGTTTCATCGCGGTCCAGCCCGAGGATCTCCACCTTCCCCTGCGTTGCCTGCAGCATGGCCAAGCTGTGCCCGCCAAGGCCCAGCGTGGCGTCCAGTACGCGCATGCCTGGGCGCAGGTTCAACAGCTCGCACACCTCGCGAGCCATGACGGGAGCGTGACGGGGATCGTGTTCCACGACGCCCCCTACAGCCTCAGCTCAAAGCCGGATTGTGAAAGAGCAGCCATGTCCGCATCGAAATTTTCTTCTGTGATGCGGCGGCGCTCCTCGAATATGGATTTATCCCAAAGTTCGAATTTGGCACCCACTCCGGCCAATATGGCGTCTTTATCCAGTTTGGCGTATCCGCGCAGATAGGGCGGCACCAGAATGCGGCCCTGTTTGTCCAGCATCACTTCCACAGCCCCGGAAATGATGAAGCGCTGGAGGTTGCGCAGCCTGGCGTCGAGCACGTTCACCCGCTGAAAGCTTTCCTCGATGCGTTCCCACTCGGGCATGGGATAGCCAACCACGCACCCATCGAAATTGGTGAGCATGAGTTTACCCTCTGGGGACGTCTTCAGCACCTCCTCCCGGAACTCGGGAGGAAGCATCAGGCGCCCCTTAGGGTCGAGATTTCTTTCAGAATGCCCGCGAAACATGCCTTTTCCTCACACAACTAACCACTACTTACCACTCTTTCCCACATGATTTCACTCAAACGGTGTTCTCTGTCAAGGGAAAAGGGGGCTCTCAAAGCCCTAAACAGGAAAAAAAGTGGGAACGAGTGGGAGAGAATATCCCGTCAGAGGGGGTGTTTTAGACCCCTAGTGGAAAACACAAGCGATACCTGACCCTTGGAAATATTTTCTGGAAGGAGGAGAATCCGCGCGCCCCCTCTTGCCAGCATGGGCGCGGGCAGGTATGCATTACAGCCAAGCCGGTTCGTATTGCGGCGAGTCCTCAACCCCCGGCAGCGCATGACACAAAACTCCGGCAACGAATCCATGGAAGACCTGGAAGACGAATTCTACCAGATCAGTTCCGACATTCTGCAAAGTTTCAATAAATTCCGCCCGCCTTTGAACATCTTCAAGCTCAAGGAAGATGTCGTGCGGGTGATGCCCTATTATAAGGTAGGGGAGCGCCTCTCCAAAGAGCAGGTGGAAGAATTGGAACAACTGGTGCAAGACGGGCTCATCTTCGTCTCCCGCGCCGACCACTCGGTGTATGTCAAGCATATCTCCTACCAGCTCGACCTGGTACTCATGGACAGGCACCTCACCGAAAGCGAAACCGCAGATATCTTCCAGATAGCCCTCACCCGGCGCATGGAGGAATTCCTCGACCAGCCGGTGAAGGCGGTAACGGACAAAATGGTGGCCGACATTCTGGTGGTCACCGAATATATCTGGCAAGACCCCACCCGCACCAAGGCCCTGTCCCGCAGGATTCACGCCAAGCACACCCTTGCCAACCATTCAGTCAACTGCGGCTTCGTTGGCCTGCAACTGTTCATACAGACTGCCTCGGAAGACTTCCGCGAAGGCCCTAAAGGCCGCCAGATACTCGACCGGACAGCCATAGGAATGTTCCTGCACGACCTGGGCATGAGCAAACTGCCGCTTTTCCTGCGCGAAAAGACCCAGCAGCTAACCTCGGATGATCGCCAGAAAATCAGCAAGCACCCCATGCTGGGCGTGGAAATGGTCACCAAGTTGGACCTGAAGTTCCCGGAAGTTGAGCAGTGCGTCCTGCACCACCATGAACGCCTGGGCGGGGCCGGATATCCGCAAAAGCTTTCCGGCGCAGACATTTCTGACCTGGGCATGCTCATGGCCGTGGTGGATTCCTACTGCGCCATGATCACCGAGCGCCCCTACGCCAAAGCCATGGAGCCCAAGACTGCGGCAGGAAGCATGGGCCAGGACGCCCGCTACGACACCAAGTATTCCAAGCAGCTCATCAACTACCTGCTGGCCACCCGCCAGATGTAAAACCGACCTGGCTTCAGGCGTCCATGGAATCGAAATCGAGCTGCATGAACACATCCTCGGCTGCGATGAGACCGAGAACCTTCCCTCCCTCCATCACCACGGCCCAACGCCGCCTGCTGGCCAGCATGACCCCGAGCACAACATACATGGGGTCCTGGGGCTTCACCACGGGCACGTCGCGCTCCACCATATCTCCTGCCCGCGCCGAGAAGCACTTGCGGCATATGGTTCGCAGGGTTTCGTCCGAATCCCTGCCCCCACCGGGACGCGGCGCATCCTTAAGAACGTGCTGCTCCATATAAAGCAACAGCCACCAGGCGGTCACTACGCCCTTGAAGTTCCCGGCCTCGGTAAGCACCACAGCGCAGGCCCTGTGCCCGCGCTCCTTCATGGCGGAACGCAACACTCTGGCGACATCGCGCAGACTCATATTCTCGGACACCGTGGCCATGTCGGTGCGCATCACATCCCAGGCCCGTTCGCGAAGCAGCATACGCCATCCTTATTCTTTTCATGACACGAGGTTGTACTCGACCAATACGCGCTCAAGAGCTACACTCTTATGCGACAAGCGGCCTTGTTGCCAAGGCCCGTCAGAGGATTTCCCGTGAATGAACGCCTGATTGTCGGCATATCCGACATGAAAATAGCCTGCCATCCTGACGACCAGTTGGTGACTCACTCGCTGGGTTCATGCCTGGGCCTTACTGCATACGACCCCAAAGCCATGGTGGGCGGCCTCATCCACTGCCTGCTGCCCAAGGCCACCCGCGCCGAGGTGCCCAATCCCTACATGTACGTCAACGTGGGTGTTCCTGCCATGATCCGTCAGTTGGTGGCTCTTGGCGCCACCAAGGGCCATCTGATTTTCAAGGCGGCAGGCTGCGGGCGCATGATCCGCATACAGAACCAGTTCGATACCGGTGCCCAGAACCTGGCCATGCTGGAAGCGCTTTTCGCCAAGAACAATGTTGTTCTGACCGCCAAGGATGTGGGCGGTTCCATACCGCGCACTGTAGCCCTGCGAATGGATACCGGCACACTGGTGGTTCGCTCTCAGGGAAAGGAGTGGCAGATATGATCAGCCGGGAAAACATCATCTCCAAGGCCAAGGCGCTGCCCAAGATGCCCACGATGGTGCAACGCATCGTGGCCTACCTCAACAAGCAGGAAGCCGACGTCAACGAACTTGCCAAGCTCATCGAATACGATCCCGGCCTGACGGTCAACGTGCTGCGCATGGCCAATTCATCACTTTTCGGGGGTCACGGGCAAATCACCACGGTACGCGAAGCGCTGTTCAGGCTGGGCATGAAGCGTGTCTATCAACTGGTGATCGCCACTGGCATCGCCCCAAGGGCCAGGGGGGCGGTGAAAGGGTACGGCCTGGCGCCGGGCGAACTGCTGCGCCACAGCGTGGCCGTGGCCGTGGGGGCGGAACGTCTGGCCCAGGCCCTCGGCACACCGGCCCCGGCCCACACCTTCACCGCCGGGCTGCTTTCCAACATCGGCAAGACCGTGCTGGGCGACTTTCTTGAGGTGGACGCCTCCCCCATCATGGAGCGGGCCACCCAAGACAACATTTCTTTCGAGCAGGCCGAACGCCGCCAACTGGGCATCGACCACGCCGAGCTGGGCGCGTTACTGTTGGAGCATTGGGGCCTGCCCGAGGCCATCGTACTCTGCGTGCGCTGGCGCCTCGACCCCTGCTCCGCCCCGGTGCAGGATCACGGCCTCGACCTCATCCACCTGGGCCACGTGATGGCCACCATGGCCGGGATTGGCTGCGGCGTGGACGGCATGTTCTATGCGGTCTGCCAGGAGAGCATCGACAGACTGACGGTCACCCCTGAGATCATGACCCAGGCACTGGAATACGTCATGGACGACTTGGCCGAGCTGGACCCCATTTTCCAACAGATGTAACGCCAAGAAAGCAGAACCCGTCGACCGCTTTTTCAGCGCCCCCGCCGCAGGACGGCGCGCGGCTAGTCGAAATCTGCCAGCAAAGCCCCCACGTGCACACGCCCCAACAACGTCTTGGAAGCGTACTTGCCCCGGATGCGCCACAACCCCTGTTGCAGCTGATCCGAAGCGATGCCGTTGCGCAGGGCGGTGTAGGCCTCCAGATAAGCGGCCAGGGAGTCGCACATTTTCAGCAGTTCGCCGTCTTTGGGATCGAAACGGTCTTCATTGTACTGCTCGTGCAGGGCCGTGGCTTCCACTTCCAGCACCTTCCCGTCTATGATGGCGCAGGAACTGAATTCCGACCCGATGGAAAGCCCCAGAAAATACGACAGCCGCTCCACGATCTCTTCGTAGCCGCCCTGGCGCAGAGGCACCAGGATGACGCGCTCCAGCTCCTTATCCTCGTATTCCTTGATGAGTGCGCCGATGCGCTCCACGGATTGCTTCACCGGAGAGATGATGTCGCGTGTGAGCAGCTCCGGCAGGTCGTGAAACAGGCCGGAGAAGAAGTCGTTTTGCGCCCTGGCTTGGCAGGCGTCCACCGAGATGGCGAAAAAATAGCCGTAGCAAGCCACAATGAACATGTGTCCCAGCACCGAGGTTTCGGGGATGCGCGGCGTCTGGGACCAGCGTTTCTGGAAACGCAGCTGCCCGCAAACCTGGGCGAAATGGCCGATGGGGGTTTTGGTGTGGCCGAAAAGCCCTTCAATAAGCTGGGGCACCCCGGCCAGATCGGCGTGCTGCTCCAACCCCTGGCGGAACGAGGCTTCGATGTCGCCCAGTTCCACGTCCAGCGGGTTCAGGAATTTGATGGAGTTGAATTCCCAGCCGCTGGCGTACAGGTGGGCCGCGTTTAAAATCCTGCGGTCCATCCCATTGTCGTCGGGGGTGGCCACCCAGGCCGTGAGACGCTGCCAGAAGGCTTCGTCCAGCGGGCGCACCCGGGGTTCAAGCTCTGTGAGCACCCAGTCAGTGAGCTGCCGGTAATGGGCGGGGTTGGATTTTATCTTATAGAAGATGGGCGGCTTGATGTCGGTGATCACCAGCCGGTAGAGGTAGTCGAAGATACCGCCCTCCACGATGCGCCCGGCCTGGGCCACCCGCTGGGCATCGGTGAGCCCTTTGGAGTTGAGCATGTGCAGCACCCAGGCCACGATCATCTTGTGGGCCTGTTTGTCCACCTCCATGAGTTCGGTGGGACGGAGCTTGTCGTTCCAGCGCTTCATGGAAGAGCCGGAGAAGATTAGTTGGAGTAGACTTTTGCGTACGCTCGACATAGTGGACCTCTTACGGCCGCCCGTGACAAACCTCAAGGCGGAATTTTTCTCTTTTGTGTTGACAGGGGCCTCAGTTGCCCTTAATGAATCCCTCTTCCCATTCGCATGGAGGACATTTGGTCATGAAGACATATAGCCCGAGCAGCAAAGAAATCACTCGTGATTGGGTGATCGTTGACGCCTCGGACAAGGTGCTGGGTCGTTTGGCCAGCATGATTGCCGATCGCCTGCGTGGCAAGCACAAACCCGAGTTCACCCACCATTTGGATCAGGGTGACTTCGTAGTGGTTGTCAACGTCGAAAAGGTGAAAGTCACCGGCCGCAAGCTGGATCAGAAGATGTACTACCGTCACAGCGGCTGGATTGGCGGTCTCACCGAGACCGTTATGAAAGACGTGATGGCCAAGAAGCCCGAACAGGTGCTTATCAAGGCCGTGAAGGGCATGCTGCCCAAGAACCGTCTGGGCCGCCAGTTGCTCAAGAAGCTCAAAGTGTACCCCGGTACCGAGCATCCGCACACGGCCCAGCAGCCCAAGCCCCTGGCCTAACCACGGAAGGCACACACTATGAGCACACATTTCTACGGAACCGGACGGCGTAAAACCGCCGTCGCACGCACCCGGATGCTTCCTGGCACAGGCCAGATCGTCATCAACGGCCGCCCGGTGGAAGAATACTTCCCCCGCAGCGTCCTGCAGGGCATTGTCAGACAGCCCTTCGCGCTTACCAAGCTGCTTGGCAAGTTCGATGTGAACGCCACCCTCGACGGCGGCGGCACCTCTGGACAAGCCGAGGCCCTGCGCCACGGCATCTCCCGCGCCCTCTTGCAGGTCGATCCCGAACTGCGCGGCGTGCTGAAGAAAGCCGGCCTGCTGACCCGCGACGCCCGCTCCAAAGAGCGTAAGAAGTACGGCCAGCGCGGCGCCCGCGCCAGGTTCCAGTACTCCAAGCGTTAAGATTTGGACCCATCCCGCAACCAGCGGCCGCCTCGAAAGAGGCGGCCGTTTTCGTGTTTGGATGTGAGTTCGCTCACTGTCAGCGGCCACCTCGGAATAAGCGACCGCTGGCTGTAAGGAGGTAAGCGCGCAATAGCCCCCTTCTTACGCCACCGCCCATCATGTGCGATGCTGGCCCCTTCAATCAAAGAGGGGCTATGGGAAGCAAACCAAACGTAGAAAAACGGCGATTGTGGAAACGCCATCTTCTGGCGGTACAG